>CAIMCI010000288.1 GCA_903839465.1 uncultured Pseudomonadota bacterium | reverse complement strand
TGCCGCGGTGTACTCCGCATCGATGGTCGGATCAACAATGTCTTCGGCCACGTTCTCGCGCATGTGGGAGTAGAACAGACCGACGTTCCACTGCAGGCGCGAGGTCACGTCCTTCGAGGCCAGACGGAACTCCTGGTAGAAATTGCTCTGCGAATCCTCGAACGGCGCATAGCCGCCCGGAATCGACGGATTGCTCGGGTAGGAGTTCAGATTGATGAAGGAGGCCCGCAGGTACTGGGTGTAGTCCGACGTCGAATGCTGATCTCTGGAATAGTACGACGTGTTGGAGGTCAGCTGGCCGACGCCCGCATCCCATTCCGCCTTGATGTTTGCAATCCAGAACGGATCGGTGCTCGGGTTGGCGCGATGATTGCCGTTGCGGAATACGCCGCTGCTCGGGTCCGACAACGCCGGCCAGTAGATGGCCGTGTCGTTGATATGGAGTTCCTGGTAATAGAACGACGGACTGATCGACAGGGTGTCGGTCGCCTGCCACTTGAGCTCGGCGCGAACCGACGTCGTTTGCTGCCAGTTGGCACGGGCGTACTTGTCTTCCGTGTAGACCGGCGGGGTGAGGCCATCGGTCGGATCGGTGGTGGCGCGCGAATAGCCGACGCGATCGACCCAGCCACCGTCACGGCGATACGAGGCACTGACGCGGAATCCGAGCACGTTGTCGATCAGGACGCCGCCAATGGCGGCGCCAAGCTCATAGCTGGGGTCGCCCTTCTTCGTCGACGCGAGTTCGGAGCGGACGTAGCCCGAATCCTTGGTGAGGCTGGGCGACGGCGTGAGGAAGCGCACGACGCCGCCTTCGGCACCGGCGCCGAACAGCGTGCCCTGGGGCCCGCGCAGCACTTCGACGCGATCAAGATCGAATAACGCCGGAAAGGCGTTGACGGCACCGAAGCCGATATGCCGACTCTGGATGGGCGTGTCGTTGATGTAAATGCCGGTCGTAGAGGCGCCCGCGCTCGAGTCGATGCCGCGGATATTGATGTCCGACGATTCATCGTTGTAATTTGCGGACGAGCCGGTCCCGTTGCGCAAAAACGCCACGCCCGGCGATGTCCGGGTCACGTCGTCGATGCTGCGAATTCCCTGGGCATCGAGCTTCTCCTGCGTGAACGCCGTGACGCTGACCGGCACGTCCTGCAGGCGTTCCTCGCGGCGCGTCGCCGTCACAACGATTTCTTCGAGCCCGGCGCTCGGCGCGGGGACCGTCTCGGCCGAATAGGCCGCCGTCGAAATCGATACCTGCATGAGCGCGCCCGTGACGCACGCTGCCAGCCGTCGCAAATCTCGTGACATGAATGAGCTCCCCCGTCTCTGAGCGAAAAACCTGAAGGACGTTCGGTGGACGAAGCCGCCCGGCAGGGCGCCCTCACGGCATCGTCAGGTGCGTGGCCCGCCAACCCGGGCAAGCCGCGCACAATCGTTGGCTACACGCAACAACCGGATTTGTGCACCGCGTGTAAAACTACCTGAATTCCCGTTGGGTCACCATAACCCGCCGGCTTTTTTTGCCGTCCGATTCGCGGGCCGTGCGCCGCGCCAGCGCCCCGGACTGGCGCGCGCGGCGTGGCGTCTGCGCCTCAGCGGTGCGCCGCACCACCGAGCGCGTCGATGAGCACCCGGGCGATCCGCGCCCCGGCCTCGGTCAGCAGCCGCGGGGCAAGGTCGGTCGCCCGGCTGACATACGCCGGGGATAACGACACGACGCCAGCGGCTGCCACGTCACACTGCCACTCCGGCAGCGGTCGGTAGGCACTGTCGACGGCGCGTGCGTAGGACTCGGCCATCCAGCTGTCCACCGAGCCCTGCTGCCAGGCGGCGAGGTCCGGCCGGTACCGCTCGAGCCAGCCGGCCGCCGCCTCGGCGGGCGTGCGCCCGTCGAGCGCGAGGCGGACGAATTCCACGTCCCACGCCGCGTGCAGCGACTGCGGGTGAACGCCCGGCCAGACGACCCGCACGGCATTGCCGCCGCGGTCGTTGTTGTCGGCGGCATGCAGCGGCTGATGGATGTCGCCGACGATGTGGACGAGGAAGAGCAGCGCATCGCGCCGCTCGGCGACCGGTCTCGCGCGGTCGGCGAGGATCCCGCTGAAGCGGCCGATCGCAGCCGAGGCGCAGTTGCCGGCCGGGCAGTAATCGGCGAACGGGAGATCCGGATGGCAAACCAGCCGGTCATCGTAGTGCCAGCGCGACGAGGCGGGATACCGCCCGGCGAGGGCCGCCCGGTCGGTATCCGCCACGTTGGCGAGCGCGGCGAGATCGCGGCTGCCGGTGAGACCCTCGACCTCGTCCAGGATCGCCGCGGGCAGCAGTCGCGCCGCCACCTCGCCGGTCACGCGGTGGCCCTGCGCGCCGAAGGCGTGGGTCGTCGCGGGCAGCAGCAGCACGAGGACCCGCAGCGCGCGGCTTGCCGCCATTGGTAGGATCGCCGGGCGCTGGCTAGACTGCGGGCCTCGTCGCCGGAGATTGCCATGTCGGATCATCTTTTCGCCTACCTGACGTCGACCACCCACGGCGGGTTCCTGAACGCGCCGAGCCTGGAGGCGCGTCCCGGCGCGCGGTTCGTGGTCGCCGGCATCCCGTGGGACGGCTCGACGACCAACCGGCCGGGGGCGCGCTTCGGACCGTACCAGATCCGCCGCGCCAGCCACATGCTGTGCGATGCCGGACACCCGGTGTTTGACCTGTCCCCGTCCGAGCTTATCGCCGACCTCGGTGACCTTCCCCTGCCCAACACCTCGATCGAGCGGATGCGCGAGGCGCTGATGCCGCTCGCCCGCGAGCTCGTCTGCCGCCACCACATGGTCTGGCTCGGCGGCGACCACTCCATCACGCTGCCGCTGCTGCGGGCCTACCGCGACGAGGTGGGCCGTCCGCTCGCCCTCGTCCATTTCGACGCGCACTGCGACACCTGGCCCGACCACGCCGGCGAGCCGACCGGCCACGGCACCTGGGTCTACGAGGCGGTCGAGGAAGGGCTGGTCGACCCGACGCTGACCGTCCAGGTCGGCATCCGCTCCGCCGGCGCTCCGGACGTCCGCCGCTACATCGCCAACAAGGGCGGCCTGATCCACACCGCCCATGCGCTGCGCGGGCTGGACAACGCGACCGAGCTTAAGGGCGTGATGGACGGCTTTCGGGCCCGCGTCGCCGCCGCCGGCGCGCCGCCGGTCTACCTCTCCTTCGATATCGACAGCCTCGATCCCGCGTACGCACCGGGCACCGGGACGCCGGAGCCGGCGGGCCTGAGCACGGGCCAGGCGCTGACGTTGCTCGAAGGCTGGAGCGACCTCCCGTTCATCGGCATGGACCTCTGCGAGGTGTCCCCGCCCTTCGACCATGCGGAGCTGACGAGCAACGCGGCGTCGACCCTGGTCTGGACCTATATCAGCGGACAGGCAGCGCGGCTCGCGCGCGGCGGCTGAGTCGTCGCGACCGCCGCGGCGCCTTACCTCCATGCTCGTCCAGGTCCTGTCGCTGATCGCCCTCGCCGCCCAGGCGATAACCGCCGCGCTCGCCGCCGGTCGGCGCAACATGGACTGGGTCGGCGTCTGCACGCTCGGGTTCGTCGCCGCCCTCGGCGGCGGCTCGCTGCGCGACGTGCTGCTAGGCCACTACCCGCTGTCCTGGGTCCGCGAGCCCTACCTTCTCGGCCTGACCGCGGGCGCGGCGCTCGCGACCACGTTCCTCAGCCACGTCGTCAAGCGCATGGCCGAGCTGTTCCTGTGGATCGATGCGGTGGGTCTCGTGCTCTTTACGATCAGCGGCTGCGAGAGCGCGCTCCTGGGCGGCGCGACGCCAACGATCAGCGTTGTCGCGGGACTCATCACCGGCTGCTTCGGCGGCGTGCTCCGGGACGTGCTGTGCAACGAGATCCCGCTCATTTTCCGCAGCGAGCTTTACGCTGCCGTGTCGATCCTGACCGGCACGATCTACGTGGTCGGGCGCCACCTCTATCCAGGCGCCAGTGCCGTCACGCTCGGCGCGGCGACGGTCGGCCTTGCCTGCCGGATGCTGGCGATACGCTACCGCTGGCAGGTGCCGACCTTCCGCTACTCCGACGATCCGCCCGGCAGCGGCGGTCCGCGTCGCGACTAGCCGCGCGCGAGTTCGTCCGTTACCCAGCGCTGGAACGTGTAGACGGCGTACTCCTCGGGCATCAGCACGCCCTCGGCGTGGGCAATCGAGCGCAGTCCCTGCTGGTTGAGTTCGGCGACCGCGGCGTCCTCGAGCATCACCTCGCTCGTGAATTCGATGATGCCCGGCAGGTCGAAACGCGGATCGCCGAGGATCTCCGGGGTAGTCAGGAACTCGACCTGAAGCTCGGTCTCCTCGGGGCCCAGCGGCCGCAGGCGTACGGTGCGGACGTAATCCATGTGGGCGGCGATGAACATCGTCGGCAGGATCGTGATGTAGACGTGGCCCGCCGCACGTTCAGCCTCAGGAAGCCCCCTGAAACCCTCGACGTGCGACTGACCGTCACGGCTCCAGGTCACGGCCCCTTCGCGCAGGCCGCCGCGGAACCGGGCGGTCCCGAACTGCGGGTCGGCGGAGGCCCGGTTGCGCTCCCAGTCCGGGTCGTCGCGCTCGTCCATCAGCGCGCGCGCGAAGATCGGCACCAGGCGGGACAGGGACGGGTGCACGACCGGACAGTGCAGGCACTCGTTATAGTTCTCCCAGAACACCTTCCAGTTGCAGCGCATCGCCTTCGAAAACGAATGCGCCACCACGAGCTCGTTCATCGGCCAGGCATCGAGCCTGCTCACCGAACCGTCGATGAAGCTGCGTTCGAAGGGCGGCGGGTCGCGGGCGAGGCAGACGAACACGAACCCGTCCCACTCGCGCAGCGACACCGGGTAGAGCGACAGCGCGCTCTTGTTGAAACCCTCCGGCAGGTGCTTTGAGGTGGCACGGACGAGCTCGCCACGCAGGTTGTACGACCAGGCGTGATACGGACAGGTGATTCCGGGGCCGGACAGCGTGCCGTGCGACTCGGTGCAAAGGGCCGCACCACGGTGCCGGCAGGTGTTGTGGAAGGCCCGCAGCTCGCCGTCATCGCCCCTGACGATCACCACCCGCTGGGTGCCGATCTCGACGGTGCGAAAGGCGCGCGGCGCCGCAAGCTCGGAGGCCCGGCAGGCGTACAGCCAGTTGCGGTACCAGACCCGGTCGAGCTCGAGCGCATAGTGCGCGGGATCGTAGTAGTTCCTGCTCGGCAGCGAAGCGACCAGCTGGGTGAGTCCGTTGTGGTCGGTGGCGAGCGGGCTCGTGACGGCGGCGTTCATCGGCAAACCTCGGTCCTGATTGTGCGGCTTTCGGGCGAACTCCGGGGACGATGAATCGCCGTCCGGGCGAAGTCAATTGCCGCCCTGGTGCGTCGCAGCACGATCACGAATGCGCTATCGTCCGGGAAGATCAGTACCGCCACGGACGCGCCGCCACGATGGACACGCCCGCCCCGCCATGGACCCACGGAACCGAGGCCGTGACGACGAGCGCCGATCGCGAGGCCTTCCGGCGCGACGGTGCCGTGTGCCTGCGCGGGCTGTTCACGCCGGCGGAAGTGGCGCTGATCGAACGCGGCATCGAGGCGAACCTCGCCGCGCCGGGGCCGCTCGCGCAGGTGGCGAGCCCCAGGGGCGATCCCGGCGTCTTCGTCGAGGACTTCTGCAACTGGCAGCGCATCGCCGAGTACGAGGAACTCGTTCGCTCCTCGCGCCTCGCCCAAGCCGCCGGCGAGCTGATGGGCTGCCGGACCGTGCGGCTCTACCACGATCATCTGCTGGTCAAGGAGCCGCGCACCGCGCAGCGCACGCCCTGGCACCAGGATCAGCCGTATTACAACATCGAGGGCCGCGACACCGTCAGCGCCTGGATCCCGGTCGACCCGGTCGGCCGCGCCGCGACGCTGGAGCTCATCGCCGGTTCCCATCTCGGTCCGTGGTACATGCCGCGCACGTTCATGACCGCGCAGGCGAAGTGGTTCCAGCCGGGTGAGCTGGCCGAGCTCCCGGACCTGGCCGCCGAGCCCGATCGCTACCGCGTCCTCGGCTGGGACCTTCAACCCGGCGATGCGGTGCTGTTCCACATGCTGACGCTGCACGGCGCCCCGGGGGTGCCGGGCAGCGGCCGCCGCCGCGTGCTGTCGATACGCCTGCTGGGTGACGATATCCGGCACGCGCCCCGGCCGTGGAAGACGTCACCGGACTTTCCGGGACTCGCGGCCGAGCTGCCGCCGGGCGCCGCGATGGACCACCCGTTCTTTCCGGTGCTCTGGCGGGCCTGACGGGCGCCTACTTCTCGAGGCGCGCGTGCGCCTTCAGGACCTCGCGCAGCCGATCGTGCGGCAGCGCCGGCACAAAGTGGCCGTCGACGCCGGTCATGTCGCGCGCCGCGACCATCGCGTTGACGATCGCCTCCTCGGTGGACTGGACGGTCGCGGCGAAGACCTCATCCAGCGCGTCGTTCGGTACCCGCAGCGCGGGTACCAGCTCCTTGCCTTCCCCGTCATCGGCATTGGCCGTGGAAAAGGCGATGAAGATATCGCCAGAGCCGTTGCCGGAGATGCTGCCGTTGCGGCCAAGGCCGAGCGGCACGCGCCGCGCCACGCGCTTCAGCTGGTGCGGGAGGAGTGGAACGTCGGTGGCGACCACCACGATAATGGAACCCGTTTCGGCGCGATCGGACGGCATCCACGCGTAGGGCGTGTCGCCCGGAATCTCGCGACCGACCGGGATGCCGGCGATGCGCAGGTTTTCGCGCGTGCCGTAGTTGCACTGCACGAGCACGCCAACCGTGTAGGTGCGGCCGAACAGCGGTACGCGGCGGGACGCCGTACCAATGCCGCCCTTGAAGCCGTTGCAGATCATGCCCGTACCACCACCCACGCTGCCTTCGGTGACGGCACCCGAGCGGGCCTCGTCCAGCGCCCGCAGGGCATGCTCGGTCGTGACGTGGAAGCCGTTGATGTCGTTCAGCCAGCCGTCCCAGGTTTCGGCGACGACGGGCAGCGACCACCACGCGCCGGTGGGATCGGCCGCGCCGTGCACGACGCGCCAGCGGACGACGGCGTCGCGCACGGTGCCGACGCTGTGGGTGTTGGTGATCATGACCGGCCCCTCGAGGGACCCCGACTCCTCGACCCAGGTCGTGCCGGTCATCTCGCCGTTGCCGTTCTGCGCGTACCAGCCGGCGAAGACGTTGCGGGCGACGGAATCGGCGCCGCGGGGCAGCACGGCCGTCACGCCGGTCCGGACCGGGCCCTTGCCGACCACCAGCTTGCCGCTGCCCTCGATCAGGGTCACGTGACCGACGGTGACACCGGCCACGTCCGTGATCGCGTTCAGCGGCCCGGGAGTGCCGTCGAACGGCACGCCGAGATCACGAGCGCGCGGCGCCTTCTCGCCGGCCGTGCCGGCGAAGGCCAGCAACAGGGCGACGGCCGCGAACCATGGACGGGCGCTCGACAACATGCATCAACTCCTGAACCGGCCTCTGGCCGCGGGCGCGGCTTGCGCCGCGTTCACCACTGCTTTAGCGTCGGTTGCCATGAACAGACTACGAATGACCCTGCGCGTGCTGACCATCGCCGGTCTCCTGGCGTGCGCGGCCGAGAGCATAGCCGAGCGGCGCCCGGTACTCGACCAGATCGCGCTTCCGCACGCATATTATTTCCGGGAAATGTACCTGCCGCAGGTGACGCAGGGCCCGAGCAGCCTCGCCTGGTCGCCGGATTCGGCAGAACTCGTCTATTCGATGGGCGGCACGCTGTGGCGACAGCGCCTGGATTCAGGCAATGCCTTACAGCTGACTGATGGTCCTGGCCTTGACTACCAGCCCGACTGGTCGCCTGACGGGCGGCGGATCGCCTACGCCAGTTACGCCGACGGCGCGCTGGAGATCCGGATACTCGATCTCTCGACCGGCCAGTCGAGCGCGGTCACGCACAACGGCGCCGTCAACCTCGAGCCGCGCTGGTCACCGGACGGACGCCGGCTGGTCTTTGTCTCGACCGCGGGCACCGGCCACTTCCACCTCTATACGGTCGACGTCGACGGCCGAGGCGCCGGCACGCCGCAGGCGCTGACCCGCGATGCGAAGAGCACGCTGCGCCGCTACTACTACAGCGCGTTCGACCACGAGATCAACCCGAGCTGGTCACCCGACGGACGGGACATCCTGTACGTGTCGAACCGCGGTCATATCCACGGCACGGGCGGTTTCTGGCGCATGCCGGCCCGCCCCGGCGCCGCCGGACGGGAACTGCACTACGAGGAAACGAACTGGCGGGCGCGCCCGGAGTTCTCGCCGGACGGCAGCCTCCTGCTCTACAGCTCCTACCTCGGCCGCAACACCCACCAGCTGTGGCTGCAGCCCGCCGAGGGCGGCGATGCGCTCCCGATCACCTACGGCGACTGGGACGCGACGGCGGCGCGCTGGTCCCCCGATGGCCGGCAGGTCGCCTACGTCTCCAACCAGGGCGGTGACCTCGAGCTTCGGCTGCTGGATGTCCCGGGACACGACAGCCGTCGCCTCGTCGCGGCGAAGCGGATCACCCGCCGGCCGACCGGCACGCTCGTCGTGCACGTCACCGACGAGACGGGCCGGCCACTGGCCGCACGCCTCGGTGTCACCGACAGCGCGGGCCACCCCTTTGCGGCCGCCGGCAGCTGGCTGCACGCCGATGACAGCTACGATCGGGCAGAAACCCCGCGCGAACGCTTCTATTTCCATTCGGCCGGCGAGGCCGTCATCGAGGCACCGGCGGGTCCGCTGTCCCTGGAGGTGGCGCACGGCCTCGAGACCGCGCCGGTCCGCCAGGCCGTGACGCTGGCCGCCGGCGAAACCCTGAGCGTCACGGTTACGCTGCACAAGGAACCTTTTGCGACGACGCCGGGCCGACGCTGGCTGTCCGGCGACGCGCACGTCCACATGAACTACGCCGGCGCGTACCGCAACGACCCGGCACACCTCGCGCTGCAGGCGAACGCCGAGGACCTCGGCTTCGTGCACGCGCTGGTCGTCAACAAGGAACAGCGCTTCCCGGACATCGCCTATGGCGGACCGGCCGGAGACCTCGCGACGGCGGGAGCGACCATCGTCCACGGCCAGGAATTCCACACCAGTTACTGGGGCCACCTCGGCCTGCTGCATCCGGGCGGGTCGCCGATCCTGCCGGGCTATGTCGGCTACCCCAATACCGCCGCCGCGAGCCTCGCGCCGATGAACGCCACGGTCGCCGATCTCGCCCACGCGCAGGGTGCGCTCGTCGGCTACGTCCACCCCTTCGACGACCTGCCGGACCCGGTGAACCATCCGGCCGAGCCGCTCACCAACGAGCTGCCGGTCGACGTGGCGCTCGGCAAGGTCGATTACATCGAAGTGCTGGGCTTCAGCGATCACCGGACGACGGCATCGGTCTGGTACCGACTGCTGAACCTCGGGTTCCGCCTGCCGGCGGCGGCCGGCACCGACGCGATGGCCGACTACGCGTCGCTGCGCGGTCCGGTCGGCCTCAACCGGGTCTACGTCGACGTGCCGGCGGCCGCCCCGGATGTCGTGTCGTGGCTCGACGGCCTCAGGGCCGGACGGACCTTCGCCACCAACGGGCCTTTGCTCGGCTGGACGCTGGCGGACAAGGGCCCCGGCGAGGAAGCGGCTCTGCCGGGCGCGGGCGAGGTGCCGTTCACGGCCCGCCTGCGGTCCATCGTACCGGTCGAGCGGCTCGAGATCGTCTGCGATGGCCGGGTCGTGCGCAGCCTGCTGCAGGCCCCGGCGACCGAGGCCACCGTCAGCGGGACGCTGCCCGTCGGCCGGAGCGGCTGGTGCCTGCTGCGGGCGGACGCCCGGGGCACGGCCTACCCGGTGCAGGACACCTACCTCTACGCGACGACGACACCCGTGTACCTGGCGGTCGCCGGCCAGCCGGCGCACGCGGCCGAGGACGCGCGCTACTTCCTCGCCTGGATCGACCGCGTCCGCGCGGCGACCGTTGCCTACCCGGACTGGCGCAGCGCCTCCGAAAAGCAATCCGTGCTCGATCGCCTGGACGCGGCGGCGGCGATCTTCCGCACAAAAGACTAGGGCGGATGCGGGGTCGTCCGTTTAGCAAGCGCTTGCAATCTGTCACAATCCCGGCGCGCCCGAGGCCTGAAGGTGGCGCCGGAGTGCCGGGTTGTTGCAGTGCATAAAATAGCTCGTTCGGGCCGTCCACCGGCGCTCCACACCGCATCCGTCCCCGGCCCGCCCTGTCGCCTCGGCGGCCCGTGCGCGCGGACCGTGTCCCCGGGATACGCGATCGACGCCTGCCATGCGCGCTGAATTCACCATGCTGCCGCCGGCGACCCTGCAGGGCAGTCGTGCGCTGCGCTCGACGCTGCTCGAGTTCTTCATCGACTGTTCCTCCGCCTCGGAACTGAGCCAGTGGCTGCAGTCGATCGGCCAGAGCATTGACGGCACGTCCGACCAGAAGCGGGCACGGCTGCGCCAGGCCACCAAGTTCGTCGACCTGGAGGCGAGCAAGGTGCCGCGCTCCGCCCTGTCCTTCCTGCTGCGCTATGGCGACGAACAGCTGTCCTACCTGTGCGAGATCCTCGCCCTGTCGACGGCCGGCAATCCCGACGAAAAGGTGCGTCGCGTCATGCGCCACATCGGCACCGTCGAGCGCTGGCTGCCGGCCGCGGCGACGTTGCAGGAGCGCCCCCTGCTGCAGGCGCATGTCCGGCCGTTCATCGAGTTCCACCTCGTCTCGAAGGACGCCAAGACCGACGACGAGGTGAGCATGCCGCTCATCGCCGAACTGATCGAGATCTTCGGTGCCGCGCAGGTGCTCGATCACCGCTCGGTCGGCACGACGACCCGCGAGATCATCACCGTGCACGTCGGTGACTCGATCGGCGACGGGGTCGGCGTACTCGTGCAGCGCCCGGCGACCCCGTCGGAGGTCCGCAGCGTCATGCGCAAGGTCAAGCTGTTCAGGAGCCTCTACCAGGACAATTTCGTGCTGGTGCTGCTGCCGGAAAAGCTCGACCAGCTCGACCGGCGCATGGCGATCTCGGGCTTGCTGTCGGAGAACGTTGCCGTCATCCTGAAATAGCGGAACCTGTCCCGCCGTAACGACCGCCGGAGTATCGCCGCCATGCAGTCCACCGAACGCTATACCCGGACCGCGATCGTCCTCCACTGGCTGGTGGCCCTCGGCATCGTCATCAACCTGGTCCTCGTCTGGACGGTCGACTACGCGCCGGACGACCGGCAGCGAGCCATGATCGACCTGCACAAATCGATCGGCATCACGGTCTTCGGCCTCGCGCTGCTGCGCATCCTGTGGCGCTATGCGCACCGGCCGCCGGCGTTGCCCGCGGGCTTCGCGCGCTGGGAGCAGGTCGCGGCCAAGCTCGCGCACGTCGGGCTGTACGTGCTGATGCTCGGGCTGCCGTTGACGGGCTGGCTGCACGATTCGGCATGGAAGGCGGCGGCCGAGCACCCGCTGGAATTGTTCCAGGTGATCCCGTTCCCGCGCGCCGGCTGGGTCATGGCAACCGAACCCGTGGCCCGCGAGCAGCTGCACAAGCTGTACGGATCGATTCACGAACTGCTCGGCACCGTACTCTACGTACTGCTCGGTCTGCATATCGCCGGTGCGCTCAAGCACCAGCTCATCGATCGCTACCCGCTCCTCGCGCGGATGAGCCTGACCGGCGGCAGCCGCTAGGCCCCGGTACCCGCGAGGGCGCTGCGGCGGGCCTCCCGGGCCCGCCGCAACGGAACCCGTTTGGGCTCAGCCCATGAAGAAGCCGGCCAGCTTGTTGCCTTCGGTGTCGCGGAAGTAGCAGGCGTAGAAATTCTCGCCGCGCGGGCCGGGCGCGCCCTCGTCCTTGCCGCCGAGCTCCAGCGCCTTGCGGTGCAGCTCATCGACCTTGGCCTTCGAATCGACGGTGAGCGCGACCATCGTGCCGTTGCCGGCGGTAGCCGGCTCGCCGTTCAGCGGCTTGATCAGGAGAAACATCGGCGAGGTCGGCGTGTTGTTCCAGGCGATGAAGCGCTCGGTCTCCCAGTTGCGCTTGCCGCCGATGGTGGCGAGAAGTTGGTCGTAGAACGGTGCGGCCTTGGCGAGATCATTGGTGCCGATGCAGACGTAGCCGATCATGGTGAGGTCCTGTGCGGGTAGAAAGTGGCGGCTGCGGCCAGCCGGACGCCGGGACCGGCGCCACGCGTACTCTACTCCGTCAGGCGCAGCCGCCGCGCTCTGCGCCGCATCATGTCGGTGGGGTTACAGCGACCGGTAGACGGCCGCAAAGCGCTCGGCGGTGGCAAGGCCAAAGTCACCCGGGGCGTACTGCAGGAGCCAGTCGCCGGCCTTGCCGATGAGCACGTCGCCTGACGTGCGGCGGATCGAGAACGGCTCGTCGTACTGGCGGGCCAGCACCGTCGACGGCCGGTTGCGGTAGGCACCCGGGTGGCCCGCCGTGGTTCCCGGTTCGGGAGCATACTTCGCGTCGAAGATCGTCCGGCGGACGCTCCAGCGGTCGCCGTCCGAGCCCGTGATCAGGGCATCGCCGGCGGCGTAGTGGTTCGGCCCCACCCTGCTTTGCAGCACACCGTCTGCCGTCGCGAAGTCGACCGTGACGACCTCGCTCTTGGCGACGGCCCGCGCCGCGGGATCGCGGCCGAGGTCGACGTCGGTGAGCTCGCGCACCGGACCCCGCCCCGTTACTTCAGGCCCCTGGCCACGCCGGTTCCGGCGGCAGGGACGGCGTGGGCGGGAACTCCTCGGACCAGCCCTTGAACAGGGTCACCGTGTCCTCGGCCCGCGCGCGGGTGCCGTCGTGCACGGCGATCTGGTGGTGTTCGCCCGGGCTGTACCCTTCCCACAGGGACACACCGGCGTAGGCGCCGTCGTTGCGCAGCACGTAGTAGGTCATGTCGACGAACTTGAGGCGTGCCATGTCGTTGTTGTAGGTGCGCGCGATGCGCTTCAGCGCGTCCATGCCGGCCTCGAGCGGCGACATGCCATGGCGCATGTTCTCGACGATCGTGTGCGCGCCGGCCACCTTGATGTTTTCCTCGCCGCTGCCGGTCGCCCCGGCCGAGCCGACGTCCTGGTCGGTAAAGCAGCCCGCGCCGATGACCGGCGAGTCGCCGCAGCGTCCCGGGAGCTTGAAGGCGAGGCCGCTGGTGGTCGTGATGCCGGACATGTCGCCGCGCGCATTCAGCGCCGAACAGTGGATCGTGCCGGTCGGCGGGAACAGCACGCGGCGGACCGCGCTCGTGCCGAACTGAGGCTCGATGCCGAGCTCCAGCGCCCGCGCGTAGAGCCGCTCGACGTGCAGATCCCACTGGCGCGCGGCGGGCACCGGACGGGGCGGCTGCCAGCCGGGCGCCGACATGCCGGGCCCCCACCAGTCGTTGCTGGAGTGCGATTCCTTCCACAGCATCCAGATCTTGCGTGAGCGCTCGGTCAGCAGGTTCTCGCGCGGAAAACCCATCGCCACGGCAAAGCGTTCGGCGCCCTCGCCGACCAGCATCACGTGGCCGGTGTGTTCGATGACGGCCTTGGCGACCTTGGAGACGTTCTTGATGTTGCGTACCGCGCCGACGGAGCCGGCGCGGCGCGTCGGCCCGTGCATGCAGCAGGCATCGAGCTCGACCACGCCCTCCTCGTTCGGCAGCCCGCCGAGGCCGACCGAGTCGTCCTCCGGATCGTCCTCGGGACCGCGGACGACCTCGATCGCCGCATCCAGCGTGTCGCCGCCGCGGCTGAGGAGCTCGAAGGCCCGGTCGAGATACGCCAGGCCGTTGCCGGCCGCGACGATGATGTCACGTGCCGTGCCGCGCCTCGCGGTCGCGCCGGCGGCCGATCCGGCCGGCACGACGCCGCCGGCGACGATGGGCGCGGCGACCGCCGACCCCAGGAATCCACGTCGAGTGATCTTCATCGGTTCTCCCGTTGTCCGCCGTGGCAACCGCCGCCGGTGGCGATAACCGTGGTCAGGGAGCCGATTGTTGCAGACCCATGCCGTCGGCCGCCAGCGGCCGGCCGGTGGCTGTCGCCCGGACGATGACCTCGGCGACGTAGACCTCGTCGCCGCTGCGCGCCGTCTTCTCGAGCTCGATGAGCGACACGTCCGGGGCAGCCGCCCCGGCGCGAAGCGCCGCCGCGCGCGCGAGGGCAGTGGCCGCTTCGCGCGCATGCGCGACGGCCGCGGCGATCGAATCGTGGTCACGATGGCCGGCCGGGTCATGCACTCGGTAGACCTTGTAGGACGTCTGGTTGACGACGACATCGACCACCTGGGTCACGCTGCCGGCCACCGAGCCCACGGCGTTGCAGACGTCGGCGAAGGGCGGGATCGAGAGGGTCGCGCCCAGGCGCTCCGCCACGTCCGGGTAGTAGGAGCCGACCGGCGCACCGATCGCTATCAGCGGCAGCCCGAGATGCAGCCTCGCATCGAGCAGTGCCGAGAAGCGCCGGCCGGCGATCGTGTCGTTGACGAGTCGCTCGCCGAGGAGGCCGTAGCCACGGCCGAGGTCGGCGATGCCCGGGTCCTGCGCCATGGCGGCCTCGAGGACCACGCGTCCGGAGCGCTGCACGACCCGCTCGCGGACGCGCCGCGAGAGGTCCTCGACGCTCGCCGCCTGGAAGAGGCTCTTGGCGTTGCGCTCTTCCTTGGCGAGGATCAGCGCCCCGAGTTCCGCGGCCTCCCGGTTCCAGTCGGCCTGCAGGCCGAGCACGTGCATCGCATCCGAGGGCGTGAAGGCCGCGAAGAGCACGAGGCCGCGATCGGCGAGAGCGTCGAGGGTGCGCCGTGCGATCCGGCTGTTCAGGAGCCGCGAGGCAAGCACCGGCTCGTCGCCCAGTTCGTTCCACATCTCGAGCTGCGCGCCGCTGAGCGTGCCGGCAGCCGCCGCCTCGCGGGAGCGCACGACGAACTGGCCGGCACGCTCCGGGAATCGGTCGAAGCCCGCCTGCGTGCGCAGCACCGCGAGAGTCGAGGGCCACTGCGTGGCGAGGAGGCTCAGCGACATCGCGCGCCGCGGACCGACCTTGAGCTCACCGCGCCGGTCAAGCGAGACCTCGCTGTCGCCACCCAGACCGTGCGTATGCACGTCGACGGCTTCCACCATCGTCCGCCAGCCACCGACCAGCGCGCCCTCCACGTTGACCACCGGGCGGCCGGCGCGGACCACCGCCACGTCGGTCGTGGTTCCGCCCATGTCGGACACCAGGAAGTCGGCGAGCCCGGTCAGGAACCCGGCGCCGACGACGCTCGCCGCCGGCCCCGAGAGCACCGTCTCGACCGGGCACTCGAGGGCCACTGCCGCGCGCATCAGCGAGCCGTCGCCCTTGACGACCATCAGTGGCGCGTCGATCTTTTCCGCGGCGAGCACCGCCGTGACGGCATCGACCAGATGGCGGATCTGCGGCGTGAGCTGGGCGTTCAGCGCCGCAGTCAGCGCCCGGCGCGGGGCGTCGAGCTTGGAGGTCAGGTCGTGCGCGCAGGTGACTGGCTTGCCGGTCAGCTCGCGCACGAGCTGGCGCGCCGCGAGTTCGTGCGCGGGATTGCGGACCGAGAAGCTGGCGGAGATCGCATAGGCCTCGACCCGCGCATCGTGCCGGGCGACGGCCGCCTTCAGGGCCTCGACGTCGAGCGCTGCGAGCTCGTCGCCGCCGGCCGAGTGGCCGCCGCCGATGCGCTCCAGCGGGCTGAGCTCGCGCATCGCCGCCAGTCCCGAGCGCTCGACCATGGCCTCGTCGAAGCCGATGAGGAGCGAACAGATCGGGCTGAAGCGACGCTCGACGACCGCATTCGTCGCGAGCGTCGTCGAGACGGAGACGAGCGACACGTCGCGCCGGCTGAAGCCGTCGGGCAACTTGGCGAGGATGGCCCGGATCGCGCCACCGAGGCCCACCGACAGATCCTCGCGCGTCGTCAGGGCCTTGGCGCTGACCAGCACCCGGCCACCGGCCTCGAGCAGCACGGCATCGGTGTACGTACCGCCCGTATCGAGGCCCAGCCACAGCTCGCGCGCGGCGGCCGTCGCCGCGCGTTGTTCGACCTCGTTCATCACGGACTTCCGGTTACCTGCCTGCGGCGACCGGGCTGGTCGCCGCCGGCAGTGTAAGCGCTCTTGCGCCGCCCGCAAGAGGCGCGCGCAGTCGGGCGGCGCTACTTTACTTTGCTGCGCAGGACCCGCACGCGGCTGTCGAAGTCCTCCTTGTTCAGGTACGCACCGCACAGGCGCCGGAATCCGGTGTAGGCGCGCCGGCCGTGCAGCGTCCGCCAGTTGTCGAACAGGAGAACCGAGCCCGGCGTCAGCTTGAAGGCGACCTCGTAGCCGGGGTCGTTGACCAGCCGGTCCCAGAGCTTCAGGGCCCGGTAGAACTCCGCCATCCGCCCGTTGGGCAGGCGAAAGGGTGCCCGGTCGTAGTTGTTGTAGGCCACCTGGCGCGGTTCGCCGTCCGCGTCCAGTGCAATGATCTCGTGCTCGGCGCGCAGATGGACGCCGTCGCCGAGGTAGTGCGCGGGAACCTTGGTGGTCGTCAGCGCCGCGTAGGCGGCCGGATCGGTACGGCGGATGGTGTCGGCGACTTTGAAGCCGTCGACCAGCGTGTTCTCGCCGCCGCTGCCGTCGTGCTGCAGGCAGTGGAACATCTGGTAGCCCGGCGAATCGATGCTGTAGGTGCCGTCGGTGTGCGGGCCGATCGCGACCGGCGTGTAGGCGGTGTCCTTGAACGCGAGATTCGCGCTGAAATCCCAGAAGCCGCCGAAGATCGTTTCACGGATGTAGCCGACCCGCTGGGCGATGGCTTTGGTGGCATCCGTCGTGGCCGGCGCGCCGGTGGCCATCGCAAAGCCGTGCGTATCGACGAGCTCGAGCCAGCGCAGGAGTCCGGCGTCGGTGTCCATCACCTCGGCGAAGGGCACGGTCGGGAAACGGCCCTGCATCGCGGCGTGGTCCCAGAGCTCACGGCGCGGCGCGCGCTCGCGGCCCTCGGTCAGGGCGATCAGGCGCAGGAAGTCCGCCGGCAGGACGCTCGTCGACTGGTCGTGGCGCCAGACGATGCGCAGCGCGCTGCCGCCAGCCTCCACCACCACGCGCTCGGCAGCGATATCAACCGGGATCGCAAAGGTGTCGACCTGGCGCTGCAGGGTCTCCGGGTGCAGGCTTTCCGGCTGGTGGCAGTGATCGCGCAGCCAGAACGGGCTGAAACGGCTGCGCAGCGTCGAGCCCGAGAACGTGACCTCGACATCGCCGTCGACGATGGCGGCCGAGGCGAGCGTGGCGGACGACGGTGGCGTGGGGCTGAGCGGATTGGCGGACACGGCGATACTCCAGGGCGATGCGGCGACGTCTTATTGAACAGATGATCAATAAGATTCCGTTCCGTGTCAAGTGGTGCGCAGGGGGCCCGGTCCACGCCACTCAAGGATTTGACATAATCCATTAGGGGTCAAACACCCCGACAGTCAGCCACCGGCCAAAATCGCGGCGATGCGTTCGTCCTTGCGGCCCCAGAGGTCCGCCAGCCACTGCTGCAGATCGCCGCGCAGCCCGACATCCCCCTGGTAGTCGCCCCCGCACAGGCGTTCCGGGACCTCGAGCGTCGCCACCTCGACAACGATGCGCGGCGCGCCGTGGCAGAGAAACTGCCAGAACGTCGGCGTGCCACCCGGATAGACGATGGTCACGTCGAGCAGCGAGCGAAACCGCTCCCC
Organism: uncultured Pseudomonadota bacterium; assembly: GCA_903839465.1. Lineage (GTDB taxonomy): Bacteria > Pseudomonadota > Gammaproteobacteria > Steroidobacterales > Steroidobacteraceae > CAIKMS01. The sequence continues at coordinate 27,787 of CAIMCI010000288.1, read as the reverse complement.
GAGGACCGACAGGCTGAGCCCCAGCGCTCCCGCACGCGGCTTCAGGAGGTGACGGTACGGCGAGCGCTGGCGGTCACGCTTCTCGGCCGTGAAGCGCGTGCCCTCGGGAAAGTTCATGACACTGGTCGGTACCAGTGCGAAGCGCGCGCAGGACCGCCGGGCCGTCTCGAGATCCTCGGTCCGCTTTTCCGGGTGCTTCTGCAGGTAGGTGGCCGAGTGGCGGCGCATGAACGGGAAATCGAGCGCCCACCAGCACACGCCGATGACAGGCACGTAGAGCAGTTCGCGCTTCAGAAAGAACTTGAGCAACGGAATCCGGTGGTTGAACACCCGCTGCAGGACCAGGATGTCGACCCAGGACTGGTGGTTGCAGTTGACGAGGTACCAATGCCGCGCGGACAGCGCATCGACGCCACGCACGTCCCAGACCGTGCGCTGTGACAACTGCAGCAACCCCGTGTTGAAGGCGATCCAGCCGGTGGCGATACCGTTCAGCAGCGGGTCGATCAGGGCGCGTACAGAACTGACCGGGATGACGAGCTTGATCAGCGCGAGCAGCACGAGCGGCACCGCGCAGGCCACCGTATTGAGCACGATCAGGAGAAAGACGAGCGCGCCGCGAAGCCGCGCCGGCAGAACATTAAACATGCAGACTCCAAGACTTGCCGGTGCCCCGGCGAGCCCCCACCATAAACCCCGGGGATGCCGACCCTTGACCGGCAGGGGCCGCCGCGAGTTGCGCCGGCGGCGTGCTGGCGAAGGGTAGCAGACTGGGCCTTGGCCCCGAAGGAGAGTGATGATGCCCCACGACCGCGCTGCCATGCCCGCCCTCTTCGTCGGCCATGGCAACCCGATGCACGCGATCACGGAGTCCGCGTACTCCCACGGCTGGCGCGACCTCGCCGGCCGGCTCCCGACGCCGCGTGCCATCGTCGCCGTGTCCGCGCACTGGTACACCCAGGGCACGGCGGTCACGACCAGCGCGCGGCCACGCACGATCCACGACTTCGGTGGCTTCCCCCGCGCGCTGCACGAGGTTCAGTATCCCGCGCCGGGTGATCCGGAGCTCGCGCGGCGCATCATCGAACTCGGGCGACCGGTTCGCATCACCGGCACCGACGAGTGGGGCCTCGACCACGGCACCTGGTCGGTTCTCGTCCACATGTACCCGTCCGCCGCGGTTCCGGTCGTGCAGCTGAGCATGGACGCCCGGCTGCCGGCGGCGGCCCACTATGCACTCGGCCAGCGCCTGGGTGCGCTGCGCGATGACGGAGTGCTGGTTCTCGGCAGCGGCAACGTGGTGCACAACCTCGGCCTTGCCGACTGGCAGCCCGAGGCGCCTGCCAGATCCTGGGCGACGGAGTTCCAGACGTTCGTCAGGCGGCAGGTGGAAGCCGGCGACGATCAGCCGCTTATCGACTACACCGGACTCGGCGAGGCCGCGCAGCTGTCGGTACCGACGGCCGAACACTACCTGCCGCTCCTGTACGTGCTCGGCCTGCGTCGCCCGGGCGAGCGCGCATCGACCTGCCTCGACAGCGTCGATCTCGGCTCGATCGGCATGCTGTGCGTCGCCGTTGGCCTCTAGGGTCCGCCGCGACCCGGCCGGCGTCTAGCGACCGCGCCGGGCCTCGTCGCTGCGCTCGATCAGGTCCTCGGCGATCGGGTTGTCCTCGAACAGGCCGGAGAAGAACCGCCGTACCGGAATGAAGCTCACGTCCCGGCCGAGCGGGTGACCGTCGACGAGCCGCAGCGTGATTTTCTTCGGGTTCGTGAATGCCGAGTAGCTGACGTTCCTGATCTGGCCGAGCAGGACGCGTTCCTCGCGCCCGCCGACCCGGACCCGCAAGGCGGCCCCCTCGTCGATCACCTCGTCGGCGATCCCCGCGAGCACCTTGCGCATGACTGCCACGACAAGCAACGGCAGGAGGACCGGCCCGACCAGCAGCGGCCAGGGCAGGCGCCCGGACCGCGCCGCCATGAACAGAACCGCCAGGGCGGCGGCCATGGCTACGGCCATGAATACCGGCAAGACCCGCTTGTACCAATACGTAGTACCCGAGGAGATGCGAATGCGCCGCTCTGGGGTATTCATACGCGCTTTCCGCAGGTGTGGCCGTCCATACGTATAGATGGTATCGAAAATCGCTGCGGTGGCAGGCACGATGGCTCCGTCTGTACGATCCCATCGGAGGAAGGCACATGACGCTCGGTGCAGATTCGCCGCAACCCCTGCTGTTCAGGTACGAGCACCTGGTCCGGCTCAACGATGCGGCCGTGCCCGTAACACCGCTGTCTCGCTCACAGGTATGGGAGGGACTCCTTGGCCGGGTGCGCTTTCCCGAACGATACGACCCGCTGATCACGGCCCTGGAAGTGCATTTTTGCCACGATGGAATCTGGCACCGGCACTACCGGCGGTCGGGCGTGGAAATCAAGGATCGCGCGACGGCCCACGAGCAGAGCCTCGTGACCTTCGTCACTCTGTCGCCGGCGGAATTCCGCTCCAGCACGCACGCGATCGCGCTCGAAGAGCCGAGCCCCGGTGCCCTCTTCCTGCGCTTCACCTACGACCTGCGCGGTTCCGGGAAGATCCCGACCGAAGCCGAGGCCGGTGCATTGCGCGCGACCTACCACCAGATGGATCTGGAGTACGTCCGACGGCTGCGCGAACTCGCCCTGCTGAAGAGCGGCGATCCCGCCTAGTCGATCGCGCCTAGTCGATCGCGCCTAGTCGATCGCGAGAACCACGTTCCCGGTCACGCCGCCCTGCTGGACGAGATCGTGGGCCTCGGCGATCGCCTCGAGAGGCATCACCCGCGCCACGTTGTGGGAGATGGACTGGACTTCAAGTGCACTCCCCAGCTCGCTCAGAACCGCGCGTCGGTCTTCCGCGGCGAGCTCATAGACGAGGAACGGCAGGATGCTGACCGAGCTTCGCATCAGCCATAGGGCGGGGATCAGCGCCTCGGCGTCGTTGGTTCCGTAGACGACCACACGGCCGTGCGACCGGACGATACCCGGCAGCGATGCGGCGTTGGCACTGAAATTGAGATCAATGACCGCATCGACACCTCGCCCGGACGTAAAGTCGGCGACCCGGTCGGCCAGCGACTCGGTGCGGTAGTTGACGGTCGCATGGGCGCCGGCAGCGCGGGCGCGCTCGGCCTTCTCGTCGCTGCTGACCGTTGAGATCACACGCACCCCCCGCAGACGGGCGAACTGGATCGCGTACTGGGCGACCGCGCCGGCTCCGCCGTGGATGAGCACGCTCGCCTGTTCGTCGATCCGGGCGAGGCGCACGGCCTGCAGCGCCGTCAGCGCCGGGATCCCGAGGCACGCCGCTTCCGCGAAGCCGATGTGCGCCGGCAGTGGCATGGCCTGCGCGGATGGCAGGGCAATGTACTGCGCGGCCGTGCCGAACGGACGCTGCCACTGGCCGTTCCAGATCCAGACGCGCTCGCCGATGCGGGCGGCCGGCACTCCCGGGCCCACCGCGTCGATGACGCCCGCGCCATCGCTGTGCGGAATCACGGGACCCGGCAGGGGCGCGCTGGTAGTCAGGCCGCTGCGGCTCTTCCAGTCGGACGGGTTCACCCCGGACGTTGCGAGCCTTACCCGGACCTCGCCGGGCCCCGGCTCCGGATTGGGCAATTCACCGATCGTCAGCACTTCCCGTGCCGGCCCGCGCCGTGTGTAGTAAGCCGCCCGCATACGCCCGCTCCCCGCCTGCTGTCAGGCGCCACTGTAGCGCAGAAGCCGCGCCCCGCAAGCACCGGTCGCTAGGCGTCGACGACGCGAAGGCCCTACACTAGCCGGGTGCTCCGGCTGGCCCGGATCGCCCCCTCCGGTCGCTGTCAGGTTCCCCATGAGCAATCTCGTGCTCTATCTCGTCGCCGTGGTCATCTGGGGCTCGACCTGGCTCGCCATCAAGTTCCAGCTCGGCGTGGTCGGCACGTCCGTGTCGGTTGCCAGCCGTTTCGGCTTCGCCGCCGTCGTGCTCTTTGGTTACGCCGCCTGGCAGCGCTCGCCGCTCAGGCTCCCGGCCCGGCTGCATCTGTGGCTGGCGCTGCAGGGCCTGCTGCTATTCGGCATCAACTACGTCTGTGTGTACCTGTCGGAAGTTCACCTGCCGTCCGGCATCGTGGCCGTCATCTTTTCGGCCGCCGTGTTCTTCAACCTGATCGGCGCCCGGCTCTGGTTCGGCACGCCCATCCCGCGGCGCGCGCTTTTTGGCGCGGCCCTGGGCTGCACCGGTGTGGTGCTCGTCTTTTCACCCCAGCTCCTCGCGCTGTCAGCAACGCCGCAGGCCGCGATCGGGGCGGCACTGGCGCTCTTCTCGGCGTTCTCGGCGTCGCTCGGCAATCTCGTCGCCAGCCGCAATCAGCAGTCGGGCGGCAACGTGATTACCAACACGGCGTGGTCGATGCTGTACGGTTCACTGCTCGTACTCGCCTACGCGCTCGTTGCCGGCGAACGCCTGGCCTTCGTCTGGAGCGTGCCGTACGTCCTTTCGTTCCTCTACCTCACGCTGTTCGGCTCGGTCGTCGCCTTCACGGCCTACCTGACACTCCTCAAGCGCGTCGGTCCCGGCAAGGCCGGCTACGTCAACGTCGCCGTGCCGGTGGTGGCCCTGCTGCTCTCGACCCTCTTCGAGCGCCTCGACTGGCAGCCCCTGATGGTCGTCGGCGCCGCCCTCTGCCTCGCCGGCAATGTCCTCGTGCTGCGCACTAGGCGCCGGGCCGCCAGCTAGTCAGGGCTGCAGGCGGTTGTATTTCCGCAGTATCGTCCGCAGCTGATCGTGCGGCAGGGCGATCAGTTTCTTGCCGTCGAGCATCGTCATCGGTTCGGCCGCCACCATGGCGTTGATGACGGCTTCTTCGGTCGCCTGGACGGTGGCCTCGAAAATCGGATCGATGTAGTTGTTCGTGATCATCTTGACGCTGCGCACCGAGAACGGCGTCGTGTCGTCGGCATCGGCCTGCACGCCCGCATTGGCCGTCGAAAAGGCGATGAAGAGATCGCCGTCGCCGTCGCTCGCCGTCGTCCCGGTCCGGGCAAGGCCGAGTGCCGCACGCCGCGCCAGGCGCTTGAGCTGGGTCGGCAGCAGCGGGGCATCGGTCGCGACGACGATGATGATCGACCCCATCGCCGTCTGTCCTTCGCCCTGCAGACCCGCCCACAGCCGTTCGCGCGGGATCTGGCGCCCCACCGGCACGCCGGCGACGAGCAGTTCGTCGTACCCGCCGCAATTGCATTGCACCAGCACGCCGACCGTGTAGCCGCCGAACTTCACGTCGACCCGGCGTGAGGCCGTGCCGGTGCCGCCCTTGAACTGGTAGCAGACCATCCCCGTACCGCCACCGACGTTGCCCTCGGCGACCGGACCGGAAGCGGCCGAGGCAAGCGCGGCGCGGACGTGCTCCGGCCGGACGTGGAAGCCGTTGAGATCATTCAGCCCGCCGTCCCAGGTTTCGGCCACGACCGGCAGCGCCCACGGGTAGTTGCCCTTCGCGAGCTGCCCGGTATCGCGCAGCCACTCGATGACGGCATCGCGCACGACGCCGACACTGTGCGTATTGGTCACCATCACGGGTCCGGCCAGCAGGCCGGACTCGTCGATCCAGGCGGTACCGGTCATCTCGCCGTTGCCGTTCAGGCGGAACCAACCGGCGAGCGCCGGATCGGCGTAGGAGCGCAGGCCGCGCGGCAGGATCGCCGTCACCCCGGTCCGGACCGGACCCTTGCCCTCCTTCAGCGGTGGCTCGCCGGAGATCAGCGTCGTGTAGCCCACCAGCACGCCGGCGACGTCGGTGATGGCATTGTTCGGTCCCGGCGTACCGTCGAAGGGCACGCCAAGGTCGCGGGCGCGCGGACGGGCCGGGGCCGCACCCGCGGCGGAGGCGGCGAGGACGGCCGCGAGGCAGAGGACCAGCAGGCCAAGCGGCGCCGGTTTCCGGAACATCATTCGTGTACTCCCGCAATCCACGACGGATGCGCAGCGCAACATGCACGGCAGCGGTGGATCGCCCGGCTTCTATCCTAGCGCCGCGGCTGGCCGCCCACTACGCCCTTGCGAAGGCACTGGGCGTCACGCCGTCAGTGCGCGCCGGCGGGCGGCGAGGTGCGCATCAACTGCTCACGGTTCCCGCGGGCAGGTTAGAATCGCCACTGCCTTGGCCGGGTCCGCCTTCGATCGGCGATCCTGCTGCCAGCCCGCCCGGAACCCGCACCGCACCTCGCGGGCGCGGTGGGGCGTGACCTCTGCCCGAGCCTGACCAACGACCGCTCCCCGGGGAACCTCATGTCCATCGCTTCGCTTCGAATCTGGTGCGCTACCCTGCTCGTCACCGGCGGCACGTTCGCGCTGGCCGGCACGGCCCTGGCGGCGGACAGCGCCGATCGCGTCTTTCGCGACGGGCGGATCTACACCGGCCAGCCGGGCGCGGCGCTCGCCCAGGCGATCGCCGTCAGCGGCGAGCGCATCGTCTATGTGGGCACCAGCGCCGGGGCCCGGGCCTACATCGGGCCGAAGACCTCGGTCACGGACCTGAAGGGCGCATTCGTCCTGCCGGGCCTCATCGATTCGCACATCCACCCGCTCGACATCGTCGACCTCGACAACTGCGATCTGGACAGCAAGAGCGTGACCCTGCGCCAGCTCAGCGAGTTCGTGAAGGGCTGCATCGCGAGGTTCCACCCGGCGCCGGGCGCCCGGGTGCTCGTCCACCAGTGGAACTACGGAGGTGGCAACGAGCCCGACGCCGATTACCCGACGATCCGCGTCGCGCTCGACAAGGCCTCGACCACGCACCTCGTCCAGCTCCTCGGCAACGACGGCCACCACGGCGGGTTCAACAGCCTGGCGCTGGCCTCGGCCAAGGACGATTCGGGGCGCACGGTCGGCATCTCGAAGGCAACGCTCGCCAGCGAGCTCGCCGGCTACCGTAAGGTCATCGGTGTCGATGCCAGCGGCGAACCTAATGGTGCCGTCAACGAGGACGGCCGGCTGCTCATCAATCCCCGCAGCATGCTGAACACGGACCTCGAGGACGTGCTCAAGGCGCCGGCAAAGGTCACCGAACGGCTGAACAGCGTCGGTATCACCGCCATCATGGACGCCATGGCCGGGGTCGACAGCCAGCAGGCCTATGACGCGCTCGAAAAGAGTGGCCGGTTGTCGGCCCGCGTACGCCTCGCCCAGTTCTGGGATCTCGAGCGCTTCCGCACCAAAGACGGCGCGGTCGACTTCGACACCATCCTGGCCAAGGCAAAGGCCTTCCGCGAGAAGTACGCGAACGACCCGCTGATCCGTGCCGACTTCGTCAAGCTTTTCGCGGACGGCGTCACCGAGGGCAATCCGCTCGCCGTACCGCCGACCCTGCCGAACGCGGCTTCCCTGACGCCGTTCCTGCAGCCGATCTTCGCCCTTGACTCCAAGGGCCACCCGAGCGTCACCGGCTACGTCGACACGGATTCGGCCCTGTGCCGGGACGTCCGCGCCAATGCCGCCCGGTACGAGACGGCCGGCGCCGCGAGCGAGTTCCTCAAGGCCCACGGCTACCACCCGGGCCAGTGCGCGATCTCGGATGGCCAGCTGCAGCACCCGCGCGACGTGCAAATGGAATTCGTGAAGCGGGCGCACCTGGCCGGTTTCAACGTGCATATCCATGCCATCGGTGACAGGGGCCTCAGGACCGCGCTCGATGCCATCGAGGCGGCGCGGAAGGCCGACGGCAACAGCAAGACGCGGGACTCCCTCGCGCACCTGCAGATCACGACGCCGGAAGACGTCAGGCGTGTCGGCGAGCAGCACCTTTTCGTGGCCTTCACCTATGCGTGGATGAACGTGTCCCCGGAATACGACATCACGGCCATTCCGTTCTTCGTCAAGGTCAAGGGCAACTCGAACGCCGCGCTGCATCCGCCGGGCAGCCGCTACGACCTCACTACCTACCCGGTGCGCAGCGTCCGCGACGCCGGCGGCATCCTCGTCGGCGGCTCGGACGCACCGGTCGAAACGCGCGATCCGCGGCCGTTCCTCAACATCGCCCGCGCCGTCACGCGGCGCGTGCCGGGGCAACCGGCGCTGAACGCCCTTCAGTCGGTCGGCATCGACGATGCCATCGCGGCCTACACGATCAACGGCGCGAGGCACCTTGGCATCGAGCACGAGGCGGGCTCGCTCGAAGCGGGCAAGTCGGCGGACTTCGTCGTGGTCGACCGCGACCTCCTTGCGCTGGCCAAGGCCGGCAACGCGGACGATATCGCGCTCACGAAGGTCCGCGAGACTTGGTTCCGCGGCGCGCGCGTCTACGCCGCTCCCACGCGCTGAACCCGGCTCCCGCTCCGGCACTACGTTCCAGGTACCCCCATGAGCTCTGATGCAGTCACCGTTTCCCTGACGATCGCGGAAGCCGTCGCGACCGTTACGCTGAATCGCCCCGACGTCGGCAATTCGATGAACCTCCGCTTCGGTGCGGATCTCCTCGACGTCGCGCGGCGGATCCAGGCGAATTCCTCGATCCGGGCCGTCGTCCTGACGGGCGCGGGCCGGAACTTCTGCTTTGGTGGCGACCTGCGCGACATGGTCGACTCGGGCCGTGATATCACCGGGCACCTGCGTGAACTGACGACCAACCTGCACGCCGCCCTCGTGCTCTTCATGCGCATGGACGCCCCGGTCGTGGCGGCCGTCAACGGCACTGCCGCCGGTGCCGGACTGGGCCTCGTGCTGATGGCGGACCTGGCGATTGCGGCCGCGGGCTCGAAATTCACCGCAGCCTATACCGGTGTCGCGCTGACGCCGGACGGCTGCAATTCCTACCTGCTGCCGCGGGCCGTCGGCTACAAGCGGGCGATGGAACTGCTACTGACCAACCGGGTGCTGAAGGCCGAGGAGGCGCTCAGCTGGGGAATCGTCAACCAGGTGGTTGCGGACGAGGAGGTCGTCGGCACGGCCACCGCCCTCGCCTCGCGCCTCGCCAGCGGCCCGGTCGGCGCCTTTGGTGGCGTGAAGCGGCTGCTCGGCGAGTCGGAGCCCGGTCTCGAGGAGCAGCTCGCGCGGGAGAGCGCCACGATCGCCGCTCGCGGCGCCACCGCCGAGGCCGGCGAGGGCATTGCCGCCTTCCTCGCCAAGCGGCCACCGAAGTACGCCTGAGGCTTGCGGCAGGCCGTTCAGGTCCGCTCGGCAGCGGCCTTCAGGCTGGCGTTGATTTCGCGCGGGCTCGGGTTGCGGCGCAGCGTCAGCCCGCCGTTGACCTGCAGCACCTGGCCGGTCACGAAGCATTCATCCCCGGCGAGCCACAGGGCGGCGTTGGCAACGTCCTCGGTCGTGCCGATGCGCCCGAGCGGGTATTCCTTCAGAAACGCCTCCTCGAGCCCGGGCATCCGCACTTCCTTCTCGGTCATCGGCGTCGCCGTGAGCCCGGGCGCTATCGAATTGACGCGCACCTGTTTCGCGCCGAATTCGTTGGCGAAGCAGCGCACGAGCGCGTCGGCGCCGGCCTTGGTGCCGATGTAGGCCGCGTGGTGATAGAGGAGCGCATAGACGGAGGCCGATGAGGTCAGGATCACCGAACCGCCGCCGGACTGGGCCATCGCACCGACAAAGGACTGCAGGAAGAAATAGCCGCCCTTGAAGTGCAGGTCCATGAGCCGGTCGATCTGCTCCTCGGTGGTGTCGAGGATCTTGGCCATCAGTCCCCAGCCCGTGCAGTTGACCGCGACGTCGACCCGGCCGAACGCGGCCTCGGTCGCCTTCACGAGGCCCTCGACGTCCGCCTTGCGGGTGATGTCACAGACGGCATGGGCACCGTCTATCTCCGAGGCGAGTTCGAGGAGCGGTCCTTCGTGGCGGCCCGCGACCATGACCCGCGCGCCTTCGGCGGCAAAGCGCCGGGCGATGACCTGGCCCATGTTGTCTTTGCCGGCGGCACCGAGCACCACCGCCACCTTGCCATCCAGACGACCTGCCATGTTTGCTTGACTCCGTAAGGCCGTGGCTACAGGCGAATGTGCCTGAGCGGTTCTGATCCGGACCAGCCGTCGGCCTTGCGCCGGATGAAGGCATAGAAGCCGCTCAGGGCCGGACCCGGCTCGTACAGCTCGAGCATGTGTCCGAGCGAGGCACTCGCATCCACCATGGCGAACGACACGCCGTCGGCGGTCGTGGCGCGCATCGCGGTGGGCAGGCCCGCGGCAGCGAAGCCCGCCAGCGCCTCGTCGAGCTGCGGTACGAAATGCGCGACGTGATGGACACCCGATTCGTCCCGGCGGTACAGGTCGCGAACGACCGACGGTTCGTCATCGTGCTGGGTAATGAACTCGACCATGAGCTCGCCGGCCTGGCCGTACGCCGAGGAGTGATCGAACGTCGCTGCACGGCCGCGGTACGTGCAGCTCGAGAGCTTGACGTGCTCGAGAAGGTAAAAGGGTCCCCAGCCGAACTGCTGTGCGCTCTTCAGGGCCGCTGCTGCCGGATCGGCCACGTGGTAGGCGACCTGCACCGGCTTCAGCACGGGGTCACCCCCCGGTCAACCGGTACCGGACCCGCTTCGCGATCCCTATTTGCCGTCGACGGAGAACGCATAGAGCACGTTGCCCGGCAGGTGCCCGTACAGCGAGTAACCGGAATTGAGGTAGACGATGCCGTCGTAGACGACCGGTCCCGAGCCGCCGATGCTGCCGCCATGCGACTGCGCCCCCGACAGTGTCGCGACGGGCTGGCGGGTGTCGTATTCCCACAGTACCTTGCCGCTGTCCGCGGCGTACGCACGCAGGTAACCGTCCATGTGCCCGGCGAGCACGGCGCCCGGGATCGAGGTCACGGCCGCGAGGATTCCGGGCGAACAGAGGGGATCCTTAGCACAGCGATCCGGCGCGGGCGCGCTCCAGACGACGGCGCCGGTCGCGGCATCGAGCGCGTACATGCCCGGACGCGGTTCGCCGGGATACGGCGGTTCGCCCTGCATGATGTGATCGGAAATCGGTACGTACAGGCGCTGGCCGTCGCTCGCCATACCGAACTGGATGCCGCCCTGGACACCGCCGCGGCCGACCTTCTGCGACCACGCGGTTCCCCGGTGAGTGTCGGGGTCGATGGCGAACGCCGTGCCACTCTTTGTACCGGCGTAAAGGTACGCGCGACCCGACGGCGCCTTGACGAGCATCGTCCCGCCGCCGGCAACGTCAAAGTCAGGGCCCGACGGGTCCGGGCAGTCGGCGGTCTTCATCAGGCAGCCCACGTTCCAGGCGTCGCCTTTGAGGACCTGCCAGGACCAGCGCACGCGGCCGCTCTTGAGGTCGAAGGCAAGGATGGCATCGCTTCGATCGTTGGCCGGTGCCGAGTAGTTGTCGCCGGTACCGACGTACAGTAGGCCACGCGCGGCATCGATCGTCGGGCTGTTCCAGATGGCCGCTCCGGACGGCGCGTAGATCGCCGTACCCACGCCGTTCACGCCGACCTTCTTCGGCGCCTCGTCAATCGTGTAGGACTTCCATCGCACCTTGCCGGATGCCGCATCGACGGCGAGTACCGAGCCGCGGAACGTGCAGCACTCGTAGTGCGGATTGGTGTTGCCTTCTTCCAGCGACGAGACGGGCACGTAGAGCGTTCCGGCGTGGTAGGCCGGGGCGCCGGTCAGCGTCGTGCTGGCGTGATCGTCCGCACGGAGCTTCCAGCGCAGCTCGCCGGTGAGCGCATCGACGGCATACACGCGACCGACGATGTCCCCGAAGAAGGCGAGCGGCCGCGCGCTCTTGGCCTCCGCGGCGGACCAGGACGAGAGCACGACCGGGGTGCGGACCTCGGCCGTCGCGCGGAAGGTCCAGCGGATGCAGCCCGAAGCGGCATCGAGCGCGTAGACGGTGCCGCTCGGGCTGCCGACAAAGAGCGCGCCCATGGCGAGCGTCGGCTGCGAACGGGCACGCTGCGCTCCCGGGTAGGCGAACGCCCATTTGACCTTGAGCCGCGGCAGGTCCTCCGCGCTCAGGCCAGCGACCGCTCCCGGGATGTGATGGGAATTTCCGGGATCGAAGCCCCAGGCGGTGAGCCGCGGCGGCAGGGTCCGGTCGAAGATCGCCGCCTTGCCGGTGCACAGCGGGGCGGCGGCGGTTGCCGGTGCGGATCCCGGCAACTCGCCGGTGAGGTATTCGGCTACCTGGCGCCGCTCGGTATCGGTCAGCTTGGCCGCCTGCTGCTGCATGACACCGGTCGACATCGCCGCATAGACCATGTCGGAGGGCATCTGCGCGACGATGTAGTGCACCGGCGCCTTGTAGACGCCGCCCTCGTGGCAGGCGGCGCAGTTGGCCTCGTAGAGGGCAGCCCCGGGCAGGTTTTCCGGGTTGGGCGGACTGTCCGGCACGGCGGCAACGGCCGTCCCCGTGCCCAGGATTCCGATCAGAACTGCCGAGGCGATCGCGCGGTGGAATGTCATGGTGGCTCGCTGCCGAGGAACTGAGGTTGCCGTCGCGGGCGCAGCGGCGCCCGTCCGATGGAGTCGCGTCGGGGCCGTGGATCTCAGCGGCGCAGCCCCATCACCCGGTCCAGTTCGCGGTGGAAGTGGCGGACGCGCGATTCCTGCTCGCACCAGAGCGGACCGGCGAAGCCCCGGGATTTCTGGCCGCGATGAACCGCAGAGACGAGTTCCACGTCCTGGTTCAGCACCGGTCCGAGGTCGGCCTTCTGGTCCGCCGTGTAGAACTCCATCGCCGGCCTCGTCGCGCCCGTGACGTCCGTGTCCTTCGGCAGGCCCATCCAGCCGGGCACGAAGTAGTTGGGGTCATCGACATACCGGTACATCGTGATGTTGTCGTAATAGAAGCGCTCCGGATCGGTGGCATGCGGCAGGAAGCGCATGATGAACACGCCCTCCGGGTGCATGCCGATCTGCACGTTGGGGAAAAGACCCGTGGCCCAGCTGTCGGTCAGCTGGCCGTCCGTGAAGCGTTCGTAGTGATCGAGTCCGAGCCGCTTCGCGCGGGCGCGCTTGGCCGCCTGGACGGCGCCTCGCACACCCTGCGCCGGGCCCCGGTACGCCGCGGGATCCATGCCCGCTTCCTGCATCATGTACTGCAGGTCCGGCGTCACCGTGTCCTGGTCTTCGATCCGGTGCGACTTCGTGCAGATGGGCACGATCATCCGGCTGAAGCCGTTCGGGTAGAGATCGTACTGCGAGAAGTCCTCCATCACGCCCTGGGTCTGCGGATGGATATGCGGCAGGTGGTAGGTCTCGTAGAAGGAGTCAACGCCGACCTTCCAGTTGCCGCGCCATTCGGTGCGCACGTGGCGCACGACGTGCATCTGATCGATGGCGTAGTTCTCGATGTAGCCCTTCGGCAGGCCGATCCAGTCGGCGAGCGGCGGCGCCTTGCCATCCATGTTGATGAAGATGAGGCCGCCGATCGAGTCGCAGCGCAGCTCCGACAGGCCCGGACGATGCTTGATCAGGTCCGGATGAAAGCTCTCCTCGTCGGTGATCTTCAGCAGCTTGCCACTGGTGCAGAACTGCCAGGCATGGAAGGCGCACGTGAACTTGTCGACGCTGCCCATGTCATTGAGGGCGATCTTGTTGCCGCGGTGCGGGCACGCGTTGTAGAAGGCCTTGATCGAGCCGTCCTTCTGCCGGACGAGCACGACCGACTCGTGGCCGATGTCGAATACCGAGTAGTCGCCACTCTCCGGAATGTCGGAGGTGACGCCGGCCAGCAGCCAGACCCGGGGCCAGAGGTCCCGCCACTCGCGCTCCATGAACTCGCGCGTGTAGTAGCGGTCGGGACTCGGCACGTCGAGACCGTTGTCCGGCTGCGGCCGCTTTGCCTCGAGAGACTGCTCGGGCGCCGAGGGATTGACGACGTAGGGCTTGTTATACGCAAACATGTCCGTCTCCGGGGCGGTGGCGCTGGGCACAGGGGTCGACTGATAGTAAGTCGGCAGGTCCTAAAAAAACAGGTCTGACTGTTTTTATTGCAGCGCAGCGGACCGGCCGGTGGCGACGCTAGTGCGCCGCCGTACCGTCGGACGCCGCGGCGCTGCCGAACGGGCAGTACGGCTCGCGCTCGACCAGGTCGAGCACGAAGGCGAGTTTCGCCATGCCGGAGATCACGGCCATGACCACGCCCAGCTCGCAGAGGTCGGCATCACTGAAGTGCGCCCGCAGCCGCTGGTACAGCTCGGCGCTCATTCGTCCGTCCATGTTGGTCAGCGCGACCTGCTCGGTATAGGCAAGCACGGCCTTCTCGGCATCGGTGAAGGGGCCCGTCTCGAAGTGGCCGATGGCATCGATCTGGGCCTGGGTGATCCCGGCCGCGAGAGCCCCCGGCACGTTCTGCTTGTTGCAGGTTCGGCAGCCGTGCAGCGTCGACAGGCGCAGGCGCGCGAGCTGCTTGTAGCGCTGGTCGACCTGGCCGCCGAAGAAGATCTGCCCGTAGAACTGGTTCATCACGAAATCCAGCATCGCCGGGTTCTGCGCGAAGACCTCGACGAAGGTCGGCTCGCCGGTCAGTCGATTGAGCGTATCCCAGGCCACGTGCAGCTGCGCGGGCAGCTCGGTGCGCGGAATTCTCTGCATCAGGGTGTTGGCCATAGCATCCTCCGTTGGCTGCCGGGTTGCGGGATCCGCCGGCGATCAGACCGTGAAATAGTCGGGCTTGCCGGCCGGCCAGACATCGCCCCACTGGGCGTTGCCACCGTCAACGACGATGACGGCGCCCGTCGTGAAGCTGCCGGCCGGTCCGCCCACGTACGCAACCGCCTGGCCGACGTCATACACGTGGCCGAAGCGGCGCATGGGGTTGGAATTCTTGAACTGCAGCGCGGCGGCCGGGTCGTACACGTTCAGGCCGTCCGAGTTGATCGAGCCGGGCGAGACGCAGTTGACGCGAACATCGAACGGCGCCCACTCGGTGGAGAGCGTCTTGCTGAGGTAGATGACACCGGCGCGGGCCGCACACGTGTGAGCCACCTGCGGCATGCCGCGCCAGACGTTGGCCACGATGTTCACGATGCTGCCCGGCACCTTGGCGTCGCGCCAGCGCCGCGCCGCGGCCTGCATCATGTACCAGGTGCCGTTCAGGTTGGTGTCGATGACGGCAAGCCAGCCCTTGGTGGAGAAGTCGATCGCAGCCTGCGGATACTGCCCACCGGCGTTGTTGACCAGGAGGTCGAGCCTGCCGTAGCGTTCCCAGGCGTGGTCGATGAGCGCCTCGCAGTCGGCGGGTCGACGGATGTTCATCGGCACCGTCGAAATTTCCTTGCCGAGCAGCCGAGCGACACCCTCCGCCGTCTTGTCGAGCTTCTCGGGCTTGCGGCCGCTGACGATGACGTGCGCGCCGAGCCGCGCGAACATGAACGCCATCGCACGCCCGAAACCACCGCCACCGCCGGTGATCAGGACCACCTGATCCGCGAAGAGGTCCTCGCGAAACGCCATGGGAGCCGTGGCCAGCTGCTCCATCGTGTAACCCCAGCGCGGTTCCTCGTCGGCGACAAGTACAGGTTTCACGGGTTCTGCCTTGATCATTGCATTCTCGCTGCAGCGTGCACGCCGGGCCGGCGTCAGGATTTGTGGGCGTGCAGGCCGACGATGGCCACGCTCGCGACGTTTCTGTTCGGTATCCCGCCGAGGTTCTGGGCGAGGCCCAGCGCCGGGCTGGACAGTTGCCGCTGGCCGGCACGCCCCAGAAGCTGGGTGTAGATCTCATAGACCATGCGCAGACCGGAGGCACCGACCGGATGGCCGAAGCACTTCAGGCCACCGTCGGTCTGGCACGGCATCGCGCCATCGCGGTCGTAGCGACCGTCGAGCACGTCGGCGGGTGCCCGCCCGGCGGCGCTGAATCCCAGGTCTTCCATGAGCACGAGTTCGGTGATCGAGAAACAGTCGTGCACTTCGATCAGATCGATCTCGGCCACCGGGTCACGGACCCCCGCCTCGCGGTAGGCACGGCCGGCAGCGATCGGGGTAGTCAGCGTGTGGCTGCCGTCCCAGCTGGCGTGGCCCATTTCCACGCCGTTGGACGGCGCAAGCTGCAGGGCCTTGATCGTGACCTGATCGCGCTTGCCGAGACTCGCCGCGATTTCGGGCGTCGTCACGATCGCGCACGCGGCACCGTCGCTGACCCCGCAGCAGTCGAGCACGCCAAGCGGATAGGCGATCATCGGCGCCGCGAGCACCTGCTCGGGCGTGATGGCATTGCGCAGGTGCGCTTTCGGGTTGAATTTCGCGTTGCTGTGGCTCTTGCACGAGATGTGGGCCATCGCCCGGCGCAGTTCATCCATCGCGATGCCGTGGCGCGCAGCGTACGCCGCGCCGAGCTGGGCGAACGCCCCGGGTGGCGTGAAACCCGGCTGCCACTGATCCTCGAAGGTCCCCTTCGTTCGCTCCGGCAACCCGCCGAAACCGGTGTCTTTGAGCTTTTCGACACCCATGGCGATGGCAATGTCGACCGCGCCGCTCGCTACCGCGTAGGCCGCGCCCCGCAGGGCTTCCGTACCAGTGGCGCACAGGTTCTCGACGCGGGTCACCGGAATGTTCGGCAGCCTGAGCGCCATGGACAGCGGCAACCCCGAGCGCGACACGCTCTGGTCCTGGTAGAAGACGCCGAGCCAGCCGGCCTCGATTCGGTCGCGCTCGATGCCCGCGTCGGCGAGCGCCTCGCCGAACGCCTCGATCATCAGGTCGTCGGCACCGGCGTCCCAGCGCTCGCCAAAACGGCTGCAGCCCATGCCGACTATCGCCACCTTGTCCTTGATGCCGCTGGCCACGTTCAGCTCCTCACCGGGGTGGCCTTCCAGAAGTAGCGGTGGAAACCGCGGACATGATCGACGTCCTTGATCCGGAAGACGAAGCGCGTGGCAGCACCCACGCTGAGCTCGCCCGGGTCGACGTCGGCGAATTCGATGAAGAGATTGCCGCCACCGTGCAGGCCGATGTTGCCGTACTGGAGTGGCGGCGCGGGTACGTAGGCCAGCCAGTCTTCGGTGAAGGTCTTGACCTGTCCGGCGGCGTCGGCCAGGACCTCATCCGACTGGGTGTCGGTCGCCCGGCAGGCCGGGTTCACGCAGACCCGCGATTTCGGGTACTGCACCGTGTCGCACGACCGGCAGCGGCCGCCGACGAGGCCGTTGAGCTCGCGGTGCTTGCGATAATGCACGGTCTGCGCCGTGCGCGTGTCGCGCTCGGCACGCATTCCCCAGTCCATGGCGAGCGTGCCGCTGTGCGACAGGAAGCGCACGTAGGCGTGGTCGGTCACGCCAGAGGACAGCGCCCGGCCGACCGTCCCGCGCGCCATGGCGCCCGCGACGGCAGCCGTCGTACGCAGCATAAGCACGTCAACGCCCTGGCCGAACCCGACCAGCACGATGAGCTCACCGGGACCGGCGGCATCGAGAACGGCACCGAGCATGAGGAGCGGATGCGCCGCTCCCGTATGCCCGCAGCGCTCGAGCAGCGGGTCGGCGACGGCCTCGGCGCCGATCCCACAGGCAGCCGCGACCTGGATCGCGGCGCCGTGCGGCGCGGCGAATATGAAGTGGTGGACGTCGCCCGCCGCGATCGCGCGCTCCCCGAGCAGGTGGCGAACGGCATCCGGGACGAGCTTCAGATGGCCTTCGGTCCGCACCCAGCGCTCCTCGAGCGCGTAGTCGTGATCGGCTGCCGTCTCGCGGTAGTGATCGACGAAGTCGACGGCCACGGAGCGCGCGCCGACGAACTCGGCCACGACGCCCGCCGAGCCCACGAGCACGGCGGCCGCGCCGTCGCCGTAGGCGACCTCTTCGGGGCTGCCCGGCCGGGTGCGCCGACGCTCAGCCGCAACGACGAGCGTATCGCCGGCACCGGCGCCGCTGAGTGCCCGTAGCAGCAGCCCGGTCGCGGCCCGCTGCGAGCCGGTGGCGTCCTGGGTGTCCAGGGGATTGGCGAGCGACAGGGCGTCGGCCACGATGCCGGCGTTGCTCCGGTCGGCGAACGGCAGCGTCGTCGAGGCCAGATGCAGGGCCCCGGCGTTCCGCGCCGGCGCGGCGTGCAGCGCCAGCCGTCCCGCCTCGACCGCCATGGTCACGCTGTCCTCGTCCCAGCTGCCGTAGGCGCGCTCGCCGGTCGCCGCCCGTTTCGCCGGCTGCCTGCACCAGGCGAGCGCGGATGCGACCGCGGACCGGGCGAGCCGCTGTCGGGGCAGGTAGGCCGACCAGCTCGTGATGCCGCGCGTCATTTCGCGATGGTGTCGACGACGAACGGTCGCAGCATCGGCGTCACGGCGAGGTGTGCGGGAACGCGTTCGCGCCCGATCCGCCGGTCGAGTTCCTCGTGCCAGTGGTAGATGCGCCGTTCCTGATAGTTCAGGTTCAGCCCGCGGTAGCCGGTTGACTCGACGGACTCCTGGATGTATTCGGCGAACTGCGTGTCCTCGTAGAGGATTCGCTCGAAGTTGGCGATGCGTTTTTCCCACAGCGGATTGAGCGGGCCGCCGCCCCAGTCCGGCGCGAACCAGACGACCTCGATCTCCATTTCCCGGGGCCCGCACGGCCAGAAGAGAATGAACGGTATGCCGCTGTCCGCGATGGGCGTGACGAGATTCGGGTAGAGGTGGTACGAGGGGTTGTGGTGGGCCGTGATCTCCGACGCGCTGGCGAGCTTCAGCATGCCGCGCGTGCCCGGATCTTCCCAGTCGGGACGCCGGTTCGGTGTCACCATCAGGGAGTTGCCGTGCGGCCAGAGATAGATGGCCGTACCGCGGTGATCGAGGAAGCGGTCGACCGTCTGCTGGTGGATGGACTTGAGGTGGTAGACCTCGAGGAACGCGTCCAGCAGGACCTTCACGTTGCACTTCACGTGGTAGGACTTCTTGTGCACGAAGCGGGTCTGGCCCGGCTGGATGTCCGCCCACATCTCGGCTATTTCGCCGAGCGTTTCCTGCAGCGGGCGCGGCGACGGCGCCTCGTTGACGAACACCCAGTTGCCGAACCGCTCGCAGGCGATGCCGCCTAGCGAATAACAGGTCGCGTCAAAGTCCGGAAAGTCGCGCTTGTCCCGCAGATTCATCAGGGTGCCGTCGAGGCCGTAGGTCCAGCCGTGGTACTGGCAGACGAGCCCCTCGACCTTGCCCGTGGACTCCTTGACGAGCGGCGCGCCGCGGTGCCGGCAGGTGTTGTAGAAGGCGCGTACGACCCCGTCCTTGCCATGCACGATCAGGATGGGCGAGCCCGTGCGCCGGAAAACGATGAAGTGCCCGGGTTCGGGGATTTCATCGATGTGGCAGGCGTACAGCCAGCTCGCCTTCCACAGGTGCTGCTGTTCGAGCGCGAGGAACGCCGGGTCGGTGTAGCGTCCACCCGGAATCGGCGGCAGCGCCGGAAAACCGGGCGGCGGCGCGGTGCGTGAAAACTCGAAGGCCATCGCGGCCTTGATGGGCTCGACTGCAACCGGCTTGACCATCGAACTGCGCCTCCTGCTAGTGCGCACGCCGTCTGTGGCCACGACCTCTACCGCGCGCTGCCATGGCCGGTCTGTCGCCAGGGGTCGAAGTATAGTCGGCTGAATCGACAAAAGAAACAAGCCTGACTGTTTTTTTTATGTTAGGCGGGCTATAGTCGGGGAGCGGCAGCGCCGCCGCTGCCCACGCGGGCCGCCGAGCACGACGACTCAGGAAGCCCGCCATGAACACACCCATTCTGCATCACTTCGATCTGTCCCCGTTTGCCGAGAAGGTCCGCCTGATGCTCGGCCTGAAGCGCCTTGCGTGGCGGTCGGTCGAGATTCCGCTCGTGATGCCAAAGCCGGACCTGACCGCGCTGACCGGCGGCTACCGCAAGACCCCGGTGCTGCAGATCGGTGCCGACATCTACTGCGACACCCGGCTGATCGCCACCGAGCTCGAGCGCCGCTTCCCCGAGCCCTCGCTGTTCCCGGACGGTCAGCAGGGTCTGTCGCTCGCGCTGTGCGCGTGGAGCGATCGCGCCTTCTTCGAGCCCGGTGCCGGCCTGTCGATGGGCATGAACCGCAACGGCCTGCCGAAGGCGATCATTGACGACCGCAAGGCCTTCTTCAACTTCATGGACTTTGACCGGCTTGAAGTCGACCTGCCGCACCTGACCACCCAGTTGCTCGCCCACGCGGACCTCGTCGATCAGCAACTCGCCGACGGCCGTCCGCACCTGCTGGGTGCCGTTCCCGGACTGGCCGACATCAACGCGTATTTTCCGGTCTGGATGATCCGCAGCAACGTGCCGACCGCGGCGGCGCTGCTGCAGCGGTTCCGTCATCTCGGCGCCTGGGAGGAGCGCATGCGGGCCATCGGCCACGGCGACCGCACGCCGCTCGGCAGCGACGCGGCACTCGCCGAGGCCCATTCGACGGGCCCGCTGCCCGGCGCCGGGGTCGACCCCGCCGATGCGCTTGGCCTCGGCGCGGGGGACCTCGTGCAGGTCACGCCGGACGACTACGGCCGGATACCGGTCACCGGCACGCTCGTGACCCTGCAACTGCGCGAAGTGGCGATACGGCGCATCGACCCGCGCGCCGGCGAGGTGGTCGTTCATTTCCCGCGCATGGGCTACCGCGTCGAGCGGATCACCGCGTGACGACGGATGCCAGCTGCCGCGCCGCGCGTGACCGGGTCAGACGATCCCGTTCGCCCGCAGGCGGGCAATGTCCGCCGCGTCATAGCCGAGCGACGACAGAATCTCGTCCGTATGCTCACCGAGCCTGGGCGGCGGCTGGCGGATGCCGCCGGGCGTGCGCGACAAGGCCACCGGCAGGTCCGCGACGAGCGCGTCGCGCGGCAGCCCCGGGTAGTGGACCGGTTTCAGGAACGCCATCGCCTGCACCTGGGGATCCTCGAGCGCCTGTTGCGGCGTGTAGACCGGCCCGGCGGGCAGGCCGGCCTTTTCGAGTTCCGCGATCGCCTGTGCCGTCGAGCGCAGCGCGCACCAGGCCCGGGTTCGTTCCAGGATGGGCATAGAGTGATCGCCGCGCGACTGGTCCGTCGTGAAACGCGGGTCGCTGAGCCAGCGCTCCTCGTCACCCATCAGGCGTGCCCAGCGTCTGAAGAGACCATTGCCGACCACGTGGAGCAGCACGTGGCCATCCGTCGTCGCGAACACGTCGGACGGTGCCGAGGTCTGCACCCGGTTGCCGCTCCCCTGGCGGCCGATGCCCGTGACGCTCTGTTCGACGAGGTGCGAATTGAACACGGCGAGCGCGGTACCGAGGAGCGTGGCGTCCACCCGCTGCCCGCGACCGCTCTTGCCCCTCTCGATCAGGGCCGCGAGCGTTCCGAAGGCCGACAGGACGGCCGTCGTGTAGTCGACGTAGGGCGCTGCGGCCTTGGCCGGCGAGCCGGGCGTCCCGGTGATGTACATGGCCCCGGACATCGCCTGGCCGATGCCGTCAAAGCCGCCGCGGTTGGCGTACGGACCGGTCGCGCCGAACGCGGTCTGCGTGACGAGGATCGCATCGGGCCTGACGGCGGTGACGCTCTCGTAGTCGAGCCCCATCGCCCTGAGGGACGCCGGGGGCAGGTTCGCGACGATGACATCCGACACGCCGACCAGTCGGCGGGTCACCTCGCGTCCCTCGGGCGTGGTCGGCTCGAGCGTCAGCGACTTCTTGTTGCAGGACGTCTGCATAAAAACCGCGCCATCGCCAGTCGGGGTCAGCGGCGCGATGAAGCGGTCCTCGCTGCCCTCGCGCTTCTCGACGCGGATGACTTCGGCGCCGAGGTAGCCAAGCAGGGTCGCGCAGTAGGGCCCGGCGACGTACCGGCCGAAGTCGAGAACGCGGATGCCCTCGAGGACGCCGCCGCTCACGGTGCCCCGCCTGGCGAGGGAACTTCAGTACTCGGGACTGGCATATCGTCGGTTCCTTGCAGCGGACCTACACCGGGCAGAGCGCGGATAATCGCACAGTCCCCGCGACGTGCAAGACTGAGTGGCGGGGATCGCCTGCCGGAACTTCTCTGAGATCCATCATCGAGGCGACAGGTAAACCATGGACTTCCAACTGACCGAAGAGCAGCTTGCCCTGCAACTCGCCGCGCGCCGCTACGCAACGGAGCGTCTGCCGGAGATCGCCCGTGAACTGGAGGAGACCGGCCACGCCCCCGATGCCGCGCTCGTACGCGAGTTCGCCGACCTCGGTTTCCTCGGCATCAATATTCCGACCGAGCTCGGTGGCCTGGGTCTGGGCAATCTCGAGGCCCTGCTCGTCATCGAGGAGTTCGGGAAGATCTCCTCGGCGGTCGCCTTCCCGGTCTTCGAATCCTGCGTGGGCCCGGTACGTGCCATCGAGCGCTTCGCGACGCCAGCCCTCAGGAACCGCGTCGTTCCCGCCGTCTGCCGGGGCGAGAAGGTCGTTGCGATCTCGATGTCGGAGCCTGCCGCGGGGTCCGCACTGACCGACCTGACCACCCGCGGCGAGCGCCGCGGCGACCAGATCGTCATCAACGGTTCGAAGCGATGGTGTTCCGGCGGCGGCCACGCCGGTGGCTACGTCGTCTACTGCCGGCTCTCGGCCGATCCCGGTGCCAAGGGCATCGGTGCGGTCTACGTGGACGAGGGCACGCCGGGCATGACCTTCGGCAAGCCCGAGTCTCTGATGGGCTTTCGCGGCATACCGTCCTCGGATATCTACTTCGACAACTGCGCCGTGCCGGCGGAGAACATCGTCGTCCCGGCCGGTGGTTTCAAGCAGCTCATGGAGGCGTTCGACCTCGAGCGCTGCGGCAATGCGACCATGGCGCTCGCCCAGGCGAGCGGTGCGCTCGCCGACGTCGTCGCCTACGTCCAGTCCCGCGAGCAGTTCGGACGCCCGCTGATCGAATTCCAGGCCGTGCAGATCAAGCTTGCCGAGATGCAGATGCGGGTCGAGGCAGCAAGGCTCCTGATCCACCGCGCCGCCTGCAACGCGGAGCGCGGCCTGCCCAGCATCATCGAGTCCTCCGTGGCGAAGTGCTTTGCCAACGAGATCGCCCGCGAGGTCTGCGGCAACGCCGTGCAGCTGATGGGAGCCTACGGTTATTCGCGGGAGTACCCGATGGAGCGCCGCCTGCGCGACGCGTGGGGCTGGGGCATCGCCGGCGGGGCCGTCGACATCCAGAAGGTCAACATCGCCTCGGCGATGGTCGGCCGCCGCTTCGACCAGCGCCGATGAGCAGGCTGTTCGGCCCCATCATCCAGAACGGGTACGTCGTCCGCGACTGGCGGTCGGCGGCGGATCACTGGAGTCGGCTGCTCGGCGTCGGCCCGTTTTTCGTGATGGAACACATCCGCTTTGCGCGCTGCACGTACCGCGGCGCGGCAAGCCCCATCGACATGAGCGTCGCGATCGCCTATTCGGGCGACCTGCAGGTCGAACTGGTCGAGCAGCACAACGACGCGCCGTCGATCTATCGCGATCACCTCGACGCTCATGGCGAGGGCCTGCAGCACGTCGGCGTGCTGGTTGACCGGCTCGAGCCGTCGCTCGCGCTCGACGGCTGGGCGGAGCGCGTCGTGCAGGAGGGCGAGACGCTCGTCGGCCAACGTTTTGCCTACGTGGACGTCGGCTGCCACCCCGGCAGCATGATCGAGCTCATCGAAGTCAGCGCCGAGGCGCGCAGCGCCTTTGCCTACATGAAGGAGCGGGCGGCCCGATGGGATGGCGAGCGGCCGATCCGGATCGCGAAGTAGCGCGGTTAGGGGCCGGGAACTTCGACCTCGATCCAGCCGTCGACCGTACGTACCGGATAGCTTTGCAGCGGCGCCGTCGCCGGTGCACCCAGCACGCTGCCATCGCGACAGTCGAAGGACGCGCCGTGCAGCGGGCAGATTACGCGCACGCCGCGCAGCCGCCCCTCGTCGAGCTTCGCGTAGCCATGACTGCAGATGTTGTCGAGCGCGTGCAGGCCCGCCTTGGTCCGGCAGACGAGAATCGACCGGTCCCCCAGCGCGTACGCGCGCATGCTGTTCTCGGCGATCTCGGTCGCCGGCGCGAGGCGCTGGTAGACAGGTTCGGACATCGGTCGGGGCCTCGGGCCGGAAGCGAAGGGTGCCGGCGTTTTGCTGCACTGTACCGTAACCGGGCGCGAAAGAAACAGTCATGCTTGTTTCTTTTCAGCCGGTGGCTAAGCTAGGATCGGTCGGCTTCCGGCCGTCTGCGACAGCAACCCCGTTCGCGAGGAGACTCCATCATGAGCCGCGTTACTTTTGTTTCACGCATGACGGTCAAGGCCGGCCACGAGGCCGAGTTCGTACGCCTATGCTCGGAGCTGGCAACCGTCGTCCACGCCAAGGAAGCGAAGGACCAGACCCTCTACTACGAATTCTACAAACTCCGCGAGCCGCGGCGGTACGCGGTGATCGAGTCCTTCGCGAGCGAGGCCGCCGAGCATGCGCACATGAACTCGCCCTGGCTCGCCCAGTTTGGTCCCGGCATCGTCGCGTGCCTGGACGGTGAGTACGTGCGCGAGTACCTGGACCCGTTCGCAGTCTGATTGTCGCGGCGCGGGCGGTACGGGTAAGGACAGGAGATGGACATGGCGGTGCGGAAGAAGTCGGTCAAGAAGAAAGCCAGGCGCGTCCCGGGGCCCGTCGCCAAGCGAGCCGGTAAAAAGGCGGCGGCGAAGTCAGGGACCCGGATCAAGCCGAAGACCCGGGCACGGCCCGCGGCCCGCGTGTTGGCTGCCAAGGGCTCCCGGTCGCGCGCACGACGCGCTGCGCTCCCAGCGGCGCTGCCGGAGTCGCTCGCGGACATGCGGATCGCGGTCACGACGATCGGTGACCTCCTCCTGACCGCGGCCGACCGCTATCCGGATTCCGATGCCGTCGTCTTCCCGACCGAAAAGCTCACCTACCGCGAACTCGCCGACCGGGCGATCCAGCGCGCGCGCAGCCTGCAGGCGCTCGGCGTCAAGCCCCGCGACCACGTCGGCCTTCTGCTGCCCTCGTGCCTCGAGTTCGTGGAGTACTTCTTCGCGATCGCCCTGTGCGGCGCCGTCTCGGTGCCGATCAATGCCCGCTACAAGACGCACGAACTTGCCTACGTGCTGGATAACGGCGACATCGTCTCGCTGATCACGACGAGCCAGGTGCCGGACCAGGTGGATTTCATCGCCCGCCTGAACGCCGCCCTGCCGAGCCTCGTCGACCAGGCCGATGCCCGCCGTCTCGCCGTCCGCGAAGCCCCGCGCCTGCGCAACATGGTGGTGCTTGGCAAGGGCGAGCGGACCGGTTTCCTGTCGGAGAAGGAATTCCACCGTCTCGCGAAATCGGTGCCGGTCAATGCCGTCCACAGGTCGCGCCTGCAGACCCGCGTGCGCGACATCGGCCTGATGCTCTACACCTCCGGCACGACGGCCAATCCCAAGGGCTGCCTGCTGACCCACGAGGCGATGGTCCGCAACAGCATTGCGCTCGGCCGTCACCGCTACCAGTTGCGGCACCAGGACCGCTTCTGGTCGCCGCTGCCGATGTTCCACATCGCGGCCATCCTGCCGCTGATCGCGATCTTCGACGTCGGCGGCGCCTACCTGACGATGGGCCATTTTGACGCCGGCCTTGCGCTGAAGATGCTGGAACGGGAGCAGGCGACCGCGACCTACCCGTGTTTCGTCACCATCATGGCCGACCTGATCTACCACCCGGAATTCAAGAAGGCCGATCTGTCGCAGATCCGGCTCATGAATTCGAACTTCGCGGTCCAGCCGCCCGGCATCAAGGACGCGATGCTGAACGCCATCCCGGATGCCATCCAGGTCGGCACCTTCGGCATGACGGAGACGGCGGGCACGGTAACGACCAGCATGCTCACCGATCCGCTCGAGGCGCGCGTGTCGCGGCTCGGCAAGCCCCTGCCCGGCCTCTCGGTCCGGATCGTCGATCCCGAAACCGGGGACGACCTCGCCACCGGCCAGCGCGGCGAAGTGCTCGTCAAGGGCTACAGCACGCTCGAGGGCTATTACAAGGATCCGGAGAAGACGGCGCAGGCGATCGACCGGGACGGCTGGTACCACACCGGTGACATCGGCTCGCTGGATGCGGCCGGCACGATGATGTTCCACGGCCGGACCAAGGACATGCTCAAGGTCGGCGGCGAGAACGTGGCGGCAGCCGAGATCGAGGCCTGCCTGCAGCGGCACCCGTCGGTCAAGCTTGCCCAGGTCGTCGGCCTACCGGATGCGCGCTACGCCGAAATCCCGGCGGCGTTCATTGAGCTCAAGCCCGGACTGCACGCCGAGCCGGCGGAACTGATCGAGCACTGCCGTGCCGAGATCGCCGGGTTCAAGGTGCCACGGCACATCCGCTACGTTCAGGAGTGGCCGATGTCCACCAGCAAGATCCAGAAGTTCCGCCTGCGCGACCAGCTGATCGCGGAACTGAAGCTCTAACGAATCGACACAGGAGCAGGCCGATGACCGCTTTTATTGCCACCTTGAAGATAAAGCCGGGCCGCGAGACCGAATTCGAGCGACTGCAGGCGGAATTGTCGCAGCTGACCCACCAGCACGAGCCCGACGTTCTGGTCTATGACGTCATCCGCCACCGCGAAAAGCGCAGCACCTACGTCGTCTACGCCCGCTTCAAGGACGAAGCCGCCTTCCAGGCGCACATGGCGATCGACTTCCACGGCCGCCTCGTCCCGCCGATCCTCGACTGCGTCGAAGGCGAGATGGACCTGCAGTTCTATGACTGGTGCTCGTAGTCGAGCCGAAGGGCCGCCGTCAGGCGGCCTGTTCCAGCAGTAGCTTCAGCGTCGCGAGGAATTTCGCTCCCTCCGCCCCGTCGACGACGCGATGATCGCAGGACAGCGTCAGGGTCAGCACGGCGCCCACGGCAGGCTGGCCCCCCTCGACGATGACCGCCTCGCGGACGGCACCTACCGCGAGGATGGCGACCTGTGGCGGGTTGATGATGGCGTCGAAGCGGTCGAGCCCGTACATCCCGAGGTTTGAGACGGTGAACGTCCCGCCGGTGATCTCCTCGCGGCGCAGCGTCCCGGCGCGCGCACGGACCGCAAGATCGGTCGTCGCGGCGGCGATCTCGGCAGCGCTCTTCAGCTGCGCCTGGCGAACCACCGGCGTCAGCAGGCCCTGGTCCGTTGCCACCGCCACGCAGACGTCCGCGTCGGCGAACGTGATGACCTCATCCCCGACGCAGTGGGCATTCAGCACCGGATGCCTCTGGAGCGCCTGGGCACAGGCGCCGACGATCAGGTCGTTGATGGACACCTTTGTCCCTGCCGCGGCCAGCTCGCGGCGTTCCTGCGCGAGCCTGCCGGCGTGGATGGTCGCCTCCAGCCGGTAGTGCGGAATGGACTGCTTGGATTCGACCAGCCGGCGCGCGATCGCCAGGCGCATGGCGGTCATCTTCATCCGGCTGCCGGCCGCCGGCGCCTCGCTCGGCGTGGTGCCAAGCCTCGCGGCCGCGGCCTCCACGTCGTCCTTGGAAATCCGGCCGTTCGGGCCGGTGCCGACGATCTTCGTCAGGTCGATGCCGAGCTTCTCCGCCAGGCGCTTCGCGATCGGGCTGACGAGTGCCTCGCCATCGCCGGCACGCGCCGGCTCGGCAGGCGCGCTCGCCGGCGCCGCGGGCGGCGGCGCCTCGCCGCCCGGCTCGAAAGAGGCATCCGCCGGCCGGAAGGCCGCGATGAAGGCGTCGATGGCAGCCTCATCCACCGCCGGATCGGCGTAGACAGCGAGCAGCGCCCCGACCGCCAGGGTGTCGCCCGTCGCGGCGATGATCCGCCGAACCGTCCCGGCGGCCGGCGACTCGACGGTATTGACGATCTTGTCGGTCTCGACGTCCAGCAAC
>CAIMCI010000287.1 GCA_903839465.1 uncultured Pseudomonadota bacterium | reverse complement strand
GAGCGCCCGGGCGACCACTACACCGACCCTCACACCGCGAACATCATTGCGGCACTGAAAACCGCCATGCCGGAGGTCTACAGCCGACTCGTCAGCCGTACGGCCGATGAGCGGAGATTCATCGTGCACAGTTACAGCGACACCCAGGCGGATTTCTACAGCTACCTCGATGAGTCGAACGGCAAGCTCCTCCGCCTCGGCGGACCCGTCGCGGCGCTGGACCCCCAGGCGCTCTCGCCCGTGACTCCGATCGCCTACCCCGCGCGGGACGGAACCCCGATCCCGGGATACCTGACCCTGCCACGCGACCGTTCGGCAAGAGACCTGCCGCTGATCGTCATGCCGCACGGCGGGCCGATTGCGCGCGATTCCTGGCACTATTTTTTCCTGACCCAGTTCCTCGCCAACCGCGGCTACGCCGTGCTGCAGATGAATTTCCGCGGTTCCTCCGGCTACGGCGGCGACTGGTTTTACGCCGCGCACCAGGATTGGGGCGGATTGACCTATGACGACGTCGTCGACGGTGCCCGCTGGGCGATCAAGGAGGGCACGGCCGACCCCCGGCGGCTCTGCATCGTCGGCTGGAGCTTCGGCGGCTACCTGGCGCTCCTCGGTGCGCAGCGGAATGCCGACCTCTTCCGCTGTGCGGTGGACGTCGCCGGCATCAGCGACCTCGGCCTGCTGGTCAACGAGTCGTACCAGTACGTTAATGGCGCGGATTACCGGCGCCGCCAGCTCGGCACCGATTCTGAAAAGCTCAAGCGTGACTCACCACGGCAGCATGCCGCCGATTTTGCCGTGCCACTCCTGATGGTGCACGGCGACCTCGATGCGCAGGTACCCATCGAGCACTCGCGGGCCATGGCGCGTGCGCTGAAACGGGACGACAGGCCCTACCGGCTCGTCGAGATTACCGACGGCGACCATTCGCTCAGCGCCGAATCCGCCCGCATCACCCTGCTGCGGGAGATCGAGTCGTTCCTCGCCGAGCACCTGGCTCCGAACCCCGCCGGCAACTGACCGGCCACTCCCCGACCGCACCCGTTTCGCGCTAAGGTGCACCGCCGGGTCGAGCGAGGCCGGCAGGACCGACCGCCCCCGGAGAACTGGCCATGTTTGCGTTCCTGAAGGCCGCCGCCCACCGGCCGTTGCTTGCCGACGCCGACGTGGACGCCACCTACCGGCGGCTGCGCTGGCAGATTTTCCCCGGCATCTTCTTCGGCTACGCCGGGTTCTACCTCGTCCGCAAGAACTTCGACCTCGCCATGCCCTACCTGGCGGAACTCGGCTATTCCAAGGCGGCGCTAGGCCTGCCGCTGTCGGCACTCGCCTTCGCTTACGGCATCTCCAAGTTCCTGATGGGCAGTGTCTCGGACCGCTCAAACGCACGGCGCTTCCTGCCACTCGGCCTCCTCATTTCGGCCGGCATCAGCCTCGTGCTCGGCTTCGCCCCCTGGGCGACGTCCGGGGTGGCAATGATGGCCGTATTGCTCTTCCTGAACGGGTTCTTCCAGGGCATGGGCTGGCCGCCGTGCGGCCGGGTGATGGTGCACTGGTGGTCGCACAGCGAGCGAGGCCGGGTCGTGTCGCTGTGGAACGTCGCCCACAACGTCGGCGGCGGACTCATTGCACCCCTGTTCCTTCTCGGGATGTATCTTTTCAACGACTGGCACTCGGCGTTCTACGTCCCGGCCTTCGTCGCGATCGCCGTCGCGCTCTTCGCGTACCTGTCGATCCGCGACACGCCCCAGTCGGTCGGACTGCCGCCGGTCGAGACCTATCGCCACGACTACCCGCCGGACTACGAGGCGCGCCACGAGCAGGAGTTCACGACCCGGGAGATATTCGTCGAGCACATCCTGCACAACCGCCTGCTGTGGTGGATCGCACTCGCCAACGTCTCGGTCTACCTCCTGCGCTACGGCGTGCTCGACTGGGCGCCGACCTATCTCAAGGAAGCCAAGCACTTCAGCGTCGACAAGTCGTCGTGGGCGTACTTCTTCTACGAATGGGCCGGCATTCCGGGCACGCTCCTCTGCGGCTGGATCTCGGATCGGCTCTTCCAGGGCCGGCGCGGCATCGTCGGCATCCTGTTCATGTCGCTCGTCGCCATCGCCGTCGCGGTCTACTGGCTGAACCCCCCGGGTCACCCGGCCATCGACATGGCGGCACTCATCAGCGTCGGCTTCCTGATCTACGGGCCGGTCATGCTGATCGGCCTGCAGGCGCTCGAGCTCGTGCCGAAGAAGGCGGCCGGCACGGCCGCCGGGTTCACCGGCATGTTCGGTTACCTCGGCGGGTCGATCATGGCGAGCGTGCTCTTCGGCCGGCTCGTCGACGCCTTCGGCTGGCGGGGCGGCTTCCTCCTGCTGCTCGGCGGCTGCGCCGCGGCCATCCTGTGCCTGATTCCGACGCTGCGCCACGAGCAGGCGAGCGCCGCGAATCTCGCCCGCCACCGGGCCGCGCAGGCCTCTGCCGACCCCCGTTCCTAGCACCGCCATTCGCCCGAGGATAGGACCATGACACGAGTCTCCGCCGGCCATCTCGGCACGTGCGCCGCCCTGCTGATAGCGACCGCGGGGCCCGCCCCCGCCGCCGCTCTCTCACCCCATCCGGTGCCCCTGATCATCGCGCACCGCGGCCTGCCGGGCCTCTATCCGGAGGAAGTCATGGCCGGCTACGAGGCGGCCATCGCCGCGGGTGCCGATGCGCTCGAACTCGACCTCCAGTCCTCGAGCGACGGGGTCCTCTTTGCCTGCCACAACGTCTATCTCGGCGACACGACGGACGTCGCCGCCCACCCGGAGTTTGCCGCCCGGAGGACCACGCGCAGCGTCGATGGCGTCGTCACCGGCCCCGAATGGTTCATCAGCGACTTCACGGCCGCCGAACTAAAGACCCTGCGCGTGCGCCAGCCCATCGCCTCGCGCAGCCACGAGTACGACGGCCGCTTTCCGATGGCGACCTTCCAGGAAATCATCGACCTCGCCAAGCGGGCGATGAAGGCGACCCCGAAGCGCACGATCGCGGTCTACCCCGAGACGAAGAACCCGCTGTACCAGCGGGCACTCGGTCATCCTCTCGAGGAGACGCTGCTCGCGATGCTGAAGAGCGCCCACTGGAATACGCCGTCGGCCCCGGTGTACGTCCAGTCCTTCGACCCGGAAAGTCTCAGGCGGCTTCGGCGACTCGGCCTTAAGACCCGGGCCGTGCAGCTGATCGACGGCAGCGATGCCGACTACGCGACCGGCGGCATCCTCTACAACACGCCGGACACGGAACGGCCCTGGTCCTGGCACGAGGCGGGCGACCGGCGGACGTTTGCGGCAATGGTGACGCCGACGGGCCTCGCCGAGATCCGCCGCTACGCCGACGGCATCGGGCCGTGGAAGCTCTATATCATTCCGGCCCAGGGTCGCGACGCCTCCGGAGCCCCGGTGACGACGCTGCACGCGGCCAGCAACGGCCGGCCCACCACCCTGATCGAGGATGCCCACCGGGCGGGCCTCTTCGTCCACCCGTACACGTTCCGGGACGAGCCGGTGCACCTGACGGCGAGCTACGGCGACGACCCCCTCAACGAGTACCGCGCCTATTTCGAACTCGGCGTGGACGGTGTCTTCACCGACTTCTCGACGACCGCGCACCGCGCCCTCGAGGCCTGGACCAGCCGGACCCTGAATGTCCATGCCCACTGAGCGGGCGCCGCGGCGCCGCACCCGGGGATCCGGCTGCCGCCTGCCTTGCCGTCCTGCAAAATGACGTCCCGGCACGGCTCGGGCAGAATTGGTGTTCCATTTGCATGCTGAACCGTCAGCCCCGGGGGATTGCCTGAGTCATCGCATTACGCGCCGCGAGTTCATCGACGGCGTCGCCAGG
>CAIMCI010000286.1 GCA_903839465.1 uncultured Pseudomonadota bacterium | reverse complement strand
GGGCCGCCTGCCGCTCGTGCACGCCGCGCGCGGTCGCGCCGTCGATGAAGATCGAGCGCTGCTTGGCCATCTCCTCGGGCTTTTTCTTGCCCATCGCCCGGCGCAGGAGGTCGGCGCCGCCGAGCGTGTAGCCGGCCAGCACCTGGGCGATCTGCATCACCTGTTCCTGGTAGAGGATGACGCCGTAGGTCGGCCGCAGCACGGGCTCGAGATCCGGGTGCAGGAAGTCGTAGGCGGCCGGCGTCTTGGCGTGCTTGCGCTCGATGAAGTCGTTGACCATGCCTGCCTCGAGCGGGCCGGGCCGGAACAGCGCCACCAGCGCGACGATGTCCTCGAAGCAGTCCGGCTGCAGGCGCCGGATGAGATCCTTCATGCCGCGCGACTCGAGCTGGAAGACGGCCGTCGTACGGCCGGTCTTCAGGAGCTCGAAGGTCCGGCTGTCGTCCAGCGGCAGTGCGGCGAGGTCAAGCTCGGCTGCACCCTCGGGGCGGCGCTCGTTGATGGTGCGCACGGCCCAGTCGATCACGGTCAGCGTGCGCAGGCCGAGGAAGTCGAACTTGACGAGACCCGCGGCCTCGACGTCGTCCTTGTCGAACTGGGTCACGACCGCGCTGCCGCCGTCGACCGCGTACAGCGGCGTGAAGTCGGTGAGCATCGACGGCGCGATCACGACGCCACCCGCGTGCATGCCGGCGTTGCGGGTGAGCCCCTCGAGTGAGCGCGCGAGGTCGATCAGTTCCCGGACGTCGTCGTCCTCCTCGTACAGGCGCTTGAGTTCGGGCTCCTTGGCCAGCGCATCATCGAGCGTGATGCCGAGCTCGAACGGAATGAGCTTCGCGATCCGGTCGACCCAGCCGAAGCTCTTGCCGAGCACCCGGCCGACGTCGCGGACCACGGCCTTCGCCGCCATCGTGCCATAGGTGATGATCTGCGAGACCCGCTCGCGGCCGTATTTCTGCGCCACGTAGTCGATGACCGAATCGCGTCCCGCCATGCAGAAGTCGACGTCGAAGTCGGGCATCGAGACGCGCTCGGGATTGAGGAAGCGCTCGAAGAGGAGGTCGTGCTCGAGCGGATCGAGATCCGTGATGCCGAGCACGTAGGCGACCAGCGAACCGGCACCGGAACCGCGGCCCGGCCCGACCGGCACGCCGTTGGCGCGTGCCCAGCGGATGAAATCGGCGACGATGAGGAAGTAGCCCTCGAAGCCCATCGTGCAGATGCAGTCGAGCTCGAGCGCGAGGCGCGCGTCGTACGCCTCGGCCGGCACGTCCTTGAGGCGCAGCCGGCCGGGGCTCGTGGCGCGCGCGCGCGCCTCGGCGCGGCGCCTGAGGCCCGCCGCCGCCTCGATGCGCAGGAACCCGGCGGTCGTCTGACCGTCCGGTACCGGGTAGGCCGGCAGGAACGACTTGCCGAGGCGGACTTCGAGCGAGCAGCGCCTCGCGATCTCCATCGTCTGCTCGACCGCGCCCGGCAGGTCGGCAAAGAGTTCCGCCATTTCCTCACCGGACTTCAGGTACTGCTCCTCGCTGAAATGGCGCGGCCGGCCGCCGTCACCGAGCAGCAGGCCCTCGTGGATGCACACCCGGGCCTCGTGCGCCTCGAAGTCGCCCCGCTCGAGGAAGCGCACGTCATTGGTCGCCACCACACCGACCGGCAGATCCGCGAGGAGCGGCCGCAGCGCGTCGATGTAGTCCTCCTCGCCGGGCCGCCCGGTGCGACTGACCTCGACGTAGTAGCGGTCGTCGAACAGCGCCTGCCACTCGGCGAGCGCGCGCTCGGCCTCTGGCCGCCGCCCGAGCTTGAGCGCCCGTCCGACGTCGCCCTCGACGCCGCCCGAGAGCGCGATGAGCCCGCCGGTCGTTGCCCGGTCGAGCCAGCTCCGCTCGAGCAGGGGCTGGCCCTTGTGGCTGCCTTCCAGATAGGCGCGGGTCACGAGCCGGGTGAGGTTGCGGTAGCCCTCGAGGTTCTGGCAGAGGAAGGTCAGGCGCGACGGTTCGGCGCGTTCGCCGGGCTCGCGCAGCCACGCATCCACGCCGATGATCGGCTTGATGCCGGCGGCCAGAGCCGCGCGGTAGAACTTCACCATCGCGAACAGGTTCGAGTGATCGGTCAGGGCGATGGCCGGCATGCCCGCCGCCGCGCAGGCCACCATCAGCTCGTCGACGCGCACGACGCTGTCCTTCAGCGAGTACTCGGTATGCAGGCGGAGGTGGACGAACGGGGTCATCGCCAGGATTTTACCGGCTCGAAGGACCGCCGATGCAGCGGACACGGACCGTGTTCGGCAATCGCCGCCCGGTGCGCCGGCGTGCCGTAGCCGACGTGCCGGGCAAAACCGTAGGCCGGATAGGCCCGATCCGCCTCCGCCATCCAGCGGTCGCGCCAGACCTTGGCGACGATGGATGCCGCGCTGATCGCCGGGCGGCTTGCATCCCCCCGGATAAAGCACTCGCAAGTCACTGTAAAACCGAGGTTCGTCAGCCGCGGCGGGCGATTGCCGTCGACCTCGACGTGGGCCGGACGGAGCGCGAGCGCGAGGATCGCGCGGCGCATCGCGAGGTGGGTGGCGCCGAGAATGTTCAGCGCGTCGATCTCGGCGGGGTCGGCGAGGCCGAGGCCGATGGCGAGCGCCGAGGCGTAAAGGCGGCGGGCGAGCTCCTCGCGGACCCCGGGCCCGAGGACCTTCGAGTCGGCGAGGCCCGCGACCGGGCGCGAGGGATCGAGGATGACGGCCGCCGCGACGACGGGGCCGGCCAGCGGCCCGCGCCCGACTTCATCGACGCCGGCGATCAGCCGCACGGAGCGCCGGGTCCCGGCCCGCCGAGCATGGCGATGACGGCCTCGGCCGCACGCGCCGCCGAGCCGCGCCGAAGCGAGGCGTGGATGCCCCGGAACTCGTCCACCACGGCCGCCACCCGGGCCGGATCGTCGAGCCAGTCGAGGAGTTCCCGGCCGAGCCGCTCGGCCGTCACCTCCTCCTGGAAGATCTCGGGCACGATGCGCCGCCCGGCCAGCAGGTTCGGTTGGGCGAAATGGTCGGTCCTGACGAGCCGAAAGCGCCGCAGCAGCCAGGCGGTGGCGGCGCCCAGGCGGTAGGCGACGACCATCGGCCGCTTGCAGAGCAGCGCCTCGAGCGTCGCCGTGCCCGAGGCGACGAGCGCCACGTCGCAGGCGATCAGCGCCTCGCGGGCACGGCCGTCGAGGACGCGGACATCCAGGCCGCTCGCCGCGATCAGCGGCGCGAGCGCCGCGCGTGCCGCCGGACTCGCCGCCGGCAGGACGAAGCACAGACCGGGCCGCTGGCGGGCGAGCCAGCCTGCGCCGGCAATGAAATCGGCGCCGAGCCGCTCGATCTCGCTCGCGCGGCTGCCGGGCAGGAGTGCGACGAGCGTTCCCTCGACGGCCAGGCCGAGCGCCAGACGGGCAGCGCCGCGGTCGGGCTCGAGGGCGATCTCGTCGGCGAGCGGGTGGCCGACGAACTCCGCCGTGAGCCCCCGCCCGGCGTAGAAGGCGGGCTCGAAGGGCAGGAGGCACAGCAGACGATCGAGGGTCTTCGCCATGCCGCGGACCCGCCCGGACCGCCAGGCCCAGACCTGGGGACTGACGTAATGGAGGGTCGGCAGACCGTGCGCCTTCAGCGTCGCCGCGAGACGCAGGTTGAAGCCCGGGAAATCGACGCCGACGAACAGATCCGCGCGCGGCTCGAGCGCGTGCGCCACCTGCGAGCGCTTCAGGCGCCTGAGGCGCGGCAGGTGCGGCAGCACCTCGAAGACCCCCATCACCGATAGCTGCTCGATGTCGGCCCACGACTCGCAGCCCGCCG
>CAIMCI010000285.1 GCA_903839465.1 uncultured Pseudomonadota bacterium | reverse complement strand
CGCCGTGAGCCCCCGCCCGGCATAGAAGGCGGGCTCGAAGGGCAGCAGGCAGAGCAGGCGGTCGAGCGTCTGCGCCATGCCGCGCACCCGCCCGGACCGCCAGGCCCAGACCTGGGGACTGACGTAATGGAGTGTGGGCAGGCCGTGCGCCTTCAGCGTCGCCGCGAGACGCAGGTTGAAACCGGGGAAATCGACGCCGACGAACAGATCCGCGCGCGGTTCGAGCGCGCGCGCCACGAGCGCGCGCTTCAGGCGCCACAGGCGCGGCAGGTGCGGCAGCACCTCGAAGACCCCCATCACCGAGAGCTGCTCGATGTCGGCCCACGACTCGCAGCCCGCCGCCCGCATCGCCGGCCCCGTGACGCCGCCGAAACGCACGTCCGGGCGGCGGGCGTGCACCTCGCGGATCAGCGCCGCCGCGAGGTTGTCGCCGGAGCGCTCGCCGGCGACGATGGCGACCCGGGGCCCGGCCGTGCCCTCAGTCGTCATCGCGGGGTCGGCGCCTCTGGCCACGGGCGGCACCGCCGCCCGGTCAGCGGATCAGGCTGCGCGTGATG
Source organism: uncultured Pseudomonadota bacterium (assembly GCA_903839465.1). Classification (GTDB taxonomy): domain Bacteria; phylum Pseudomonadota; class Gammaproteobacteria; order Steroidobacterales; family Steroidobacteraceae; genus CAIKMS01. The sequence goes on along the minus strand of CAIMCI010000285.1, from coordinate 4,863 downwards.
CGCGGCAGGAAATCGACGAACGGCTGCACTTCCGGCGCCTCGCGGGCCAGTTCGGCGAGTGCCACGGTCGCCTCGGCGAGCTTGAGCTTCGAGCGGTAGAGGATCCGGTAGGCCTGCTTGATGTGGGCGATCTGCTCGCTCGTGAAGCCGCGCCGCTTCAGGCCCTCGCCGTTGATGCCCTTGGGCTCGGCCGGCGAGCCGGCGACCATCAGGAACGGCGGCACGTCGCGCGTCACGGCGGCGTTGTTGGCGAGGAAGGCGTGCGCCCCGATCTTGCAGAACTGGTGGACGCCCGCGTAGCCGGACATGATCACGAAGTCACCGAGCTCGACGTGACCGGCGAGCGCCGTCGCGTTCGACAGCACGCAGCGGTCGCCGACGAGGCAGTCGTGGGCGACGTGGCTGTAGGCCATGAACAGGCAGCGGCTGCCGATGCGCGTGATGCCAAGCCCGGTCACCGTGCCGCGGTGCACGGTCACGCACTCGCGGAACACGTTGTCGTCGCCGACCTCGAGCCGGGTCGGCTCGCCCTTGTACTTGAGATCCTGCGGGGCCTCGCCGATCGAGGCGAACTGGACGACGTGGTTGTTGCGCCCGAGCGTGGTCGGCCCGTTGACCACCGCGTGCGGGCCGATACGCGACCCCTCGCCAATGGTCACACCGGCGCCGATCACGGCGAACGGACCGACCTCGACGTCGTCGGCGAGCTCCGCCTGCGGGGAAACGACGGCCCGCGGATCGATGCGCCCCATGTCAGCCCCTCGCCTCGGGCGCGACCATCATGTCGGCCGAGCAGACCTCGACGCCGTCGACCGTGGCCGACGTGCTGAACTTCCAGATGCCCCGCATGGCGCGCACGAAGGTGGCGTTCAGGATCAGCTGGTCACCGGGCTCGACGGGCTTGCGAAAGCGCGCACCGTCGATGCCGACAAAGAAGAACCGCGAATCGTCCTTCGGCACGACACCGGCGGTCAGGAAGGCGAGGATCCCCGCCGACTGCGCCAGGGCCTCGAGCTGCAGGACGCCGGGCATGACCTTGCGGCTGGGGAAGTGACCCTGGAAGAACGGCTCGTTGATCGTCACGTTCTTCAGCGCCTTCAGCGACTTGCCGGGGAAGGCCTCGAGCACGCGATCGACCAGCAGGAACGGATAGCGGTGCGGCAGCTGCGCCAGCACGGCGTGGATATCCAGGGTGATCGGTGTGGCCGTCGGCTCGCTCATGTCTGCTCCCGCTCGTCGGGGTCGCGGGTCGCGCCGCCGATCGTGTGTGTCTTCTCCAGCGCCTTCAGGCGCTGATGCATGTCCTCGATCCGGTGCAGCCGGGCGACGGTCCGCCGCCACTTGGCCGCGGCCGTCCCCGGCACGAGTCCCGAGTATTCACCCGCCTCGCGGATCGAGCTCGTGACCGCCGTGCCGCCCAGGACGATGACGCGATCGGCGATCTCGAGGTGACCGGCGATACCGACCTGGCCGGCGAGCAGGCACCCGGCGCCGATCCTCGTGCTCCCGGAAATGCCGACCTGCGCGGCGATCGCGGTGCCGCGACCGATCGATACGTTGTGCCCCACCTGGATCTGGTTGTCGAGCTTGACGCCGTCCTCGAGCACCGTGTCGCCGATGGCGCCGCGGTCGATGGTCGTGTTGGCGCCGATCTCGACGTCGTCACCGAGCCTCACCCCGCCGAGCTGCGGCACCTTGACCCAGCCGTCGCGGTCCGGTGCGAAGCCGAAGCCGTCCGCACCGAGTACGGCGCCCGGGTGCACGATCGCGCGCCGCCCGACCGTGACGCGGCCGACGAGGGTCACGCGCGCCACGAGCCGGCTGCCCGCCCCGACCGAGATCTCGCCGTCGAGCACGCAGCCCGGGCCGACCGTGACGTCGGCGTCGAGCACCACCGAGGGGCCGACGTAGGCCTGTGCGCCGACCGACACGCCGGGCGCGAGCGTAGCGCCGGGCGCGACGACGGCCGTTGGGTGGATGCCGGCCGGCGGCAGCGCCGGCGGGTGCAGCAGCGAGGCGATGCGCGCGTAGCTGGCGTACGGGTTGGCGGCCACGAGGGCCGGGACCGGGCAGTCGGCGACGTCGGCGGCCGCAAGGACGACCGCCCCGGCGCGCGTCTCGCGCAGCTGGCGCCGGTAGCGCGGGTTGGCGAGGAAGGCGATTTCGGCCGGCCCCGCGTCGCGGAGCGTCCCGACGCCGTCGATGACGGCCCCGGGATCCCCGTGCAGCGTGAGGCCGAAACGGCCGGCGAGTTCGCCCAGCGTGGCTGCCATGGGGCGCAGCCGGCGGAGTTACTTGCCGGCGGGCTTGGCCGGTGCCGCCGGCGCCGCCGCCGGAGCCGCGGCCTTGGCCTTGGCCTGCAGGCTGTTCAGCACCGCCTGCGTGACGTCGATGTTGTCGGCCCGGTAAGCCGCGTCACGGACGATCAGGTCGAAACCCTGCGCCTTGGCGACCTTCTCGACTTCGCCGAGGACCAGCGCCTCGACCTGGCGCAGAACCTCGTTCTGGCGCAGCTGGAAGTCTTCCTCGATCTCCTTCTGCTTGCGGGCGAGACCAATCTCGGTCTCGCGCAGCTCGCGCTCCGCCTTGGTGCGCTCGGAATCGGCCATCGTCGCCTGGTCGCGCTGGAACTTCTGGACGCGGCCCTCGAAGTCCTTCTGCTGGGCCTGGAGCGCCTTGACCTTGGGCTGGAACTCGCCCTGCACGGCCTGCATCGCCTCGCGGATCTGCGGCGCCTCGGCGTTCAGCCGCCGGTAGTCGCAGAAACCCACCTTCTGGGCCTGGGCGGCGGTCGCGAAACCGAGGCCGAGGACACCCGCGCAAAGCAGACCAATCAACTTCTTGTGCATGAAACGACCAACCTCTTGTAATACGTCCGAGTCAAAGGCCCGCGACCCACCCGTCCCGGGCTAGAACGCCTGACCGATGGAGAACTGGAAGGCTTCCTTCTGGTCCGGGTAGTGAATGCCGTCGTTACCCTTGACGTTGAGCGGAATCGCGTAGCTGAAGCGGAAAATGCCCAGCGGCGCCAACCACTGCACCGAAATGCCGGTCGACCGCTTCAGGTTATTGTAGCTGAAAGGATAGTTGACGGGGGTCAATCGGTCCTGGCCCACGAAATGCGTGCAACAGGTCGAGAATGTGTTGCCAATGTCGTAGAACAGGCTGGCCCTGACATTGGCCTTGAACTTCTCGGGAGTCGGGAACAGAAGCTCGGTGCGCAGCACGGTCAGGAGGTTGCCGCCGTAGGGGTTGCCGAAGCTGTCCTTCGGGCCGAGCCGGCTCTCCGTGTAGCCGCGCACCGTGTCCGGGCCGCCGGCGTAGAACCGCCGGTACGGCGGCAGGGCGGTCGTGTTGCCGAGCGGCGCGCCGTAGTCGACCTGGCCCTGGATGGCCAGCGTCAGGTGCTTCGGCAGCGGCACGAACTGCAGGTAGTCGAACGCCGCCGTGTAGTAGCGCACGCCGCTGCCGGGCACGGCGAAGGAGATCTGGGCGTTGGTGCGGTTGCCGTGGTCGGCGAACAGGGCGCGGTTGCGGGTATCGACGCTCCAGCCGGCAATGGCCTCGATGACGTCGAAGCGCGAGCCGTAGAAGTTGACGGTCGTGGTCGCCCCCGAGTAGTCCTCGGTCGTGCCGGTGCTGACGAACTGGCTGCCGTTGTGCCGCACCCAGTCGATCGACTCGGCGCTCGAGCCGTTTTCGCTCGCGAGCAGCGTCGAGCGGGTGGCGGCCATGCCCCAGTGGACACCCATCGTCTCGCTGATCGGGTAGCCCCATTGCAGGCCGCCGGTCAGCGTCTTGGTCGAGAACTGCGAGGCCGCCGACACGAACTGCGTGGACTTGCGGTAGGTGAGCGAGGCGGTGCGGAAAATGCCGTCGATCGTCACGTACGGATTGGTGTGCGCGATCTGGTAGGTGTCCGAATAGCGCCCGGCCTGGATCTCGGCCTGGACCCGCTCGCCGGTGCCGAGGAAGTTCGAGTGCACGAAATTGCCGTTGAGCGTGAACTTCTGCGAGGCCGAGTAGCCGATGCCGCCACCGAACTGGCCCGGCAGGCCTTCCTTGATGTCGAAGTCGACGTCGACGAGGTCGGGAGTACCCGCCACGGGCTTCGACTCGAACTCGACCTTCTCGATGAACGGCAGGCGCTGCAGGCGCACCTTGGAACGCTCGACGGCGCGGTTCGACAGCCAGGCGCCCTCGAGCTGGCGCATCTCGCGGCGCAGGGTCACGTCGTTGATCGACGAGGTATTGTTGAAGTTGATGTGCCGCACGTAGACGCGGTTGGCCGGATCGATGAAGAAGGTCAGCGAGACCGTCTTCTTCTCGGCATCGATCGTCGGCACGGGCTCGATCTTCGCGAACGCATAGCCGTCCTGGCCGAGCCGGGTCGACATCAGTTCCTGCGAACTCGTCACGAGCTTGCGCGAATAGACCTGCCCCGGCTGGACCTGCAGCAGCCGCTGCAGCTCCGCCTCCGGCACGACGAAGGTGCCGGCGAGCTTCACCTCGGAGACGGTGTACACCTCGCCCTCGGAGACGTTGACGGTGATGAACACGTCGTCCTTTTCGGGGGCAAGCGCGACCTGCGTCGAATCGATCTGGAAGTTCGCGTAGCCGCGGTCCATGTAATAGGACCGGATCTTCTCGAGGTCGCCCTGCAGCGACTCGCGCGAATAGCGATCGTCCTGCTTGTACCAGGAAAGCCAGTTCGGCGTCTTCAGTTCGAGGTCCTTGAGAACCTCGTCCTGCTTGAACTTGGTGGCACCGACGACGTTGATCTCGCGGATCACGGCGCGCTTGCCTTCCTTGATGTCGACCGTGATCTTGACCTTGTTGCCGGCCACGTCCTCGACCTTCTCG
>CAIMCI010000284.1 GCA_903839465.1 uncultured Pseudomonadota bacterium | reverse complement strand
TTTCCGTGGGCTCTCGCCCCCCAGGCGTTACCTGGCGCCCTGCCCTATGGAGCCCGGACTTTCCTCACCCGACATCACCCGCATCCATGCCAGGTGGTGTGCCGGGCGCGATTGCCTAGCCGACTCCCGCAAGCACCTTAAGCCGAATCCCCGGCCGCCTCAAGCGCCATCCGGCGCGTCCCCGCCGCTGCGGGCGGTATCGAGGCGCAACGCCGTCCGGTATGCCACGTTGCGGCGGGCGCCGCTGATTTCGACCGCGATGTCGACCGCCCTTGAGACGGGCAGGTCGGCCAGCAGCGCGCGTAGCAGCCGTTCTAGCTCCGCCGCGCCGTCATCCGACGCCTCCGCCGCACCGTCCACGACCACCACGATCTCGCCGCGACGCAGATCGGGGTCGACCTCGGCCTGCGCCGCGAGCGCCGCGAGATCGCCGTGGTAGACCGTCTCGTGCAATTTGGTCAGCTCGCGCGCAACGGCCACCCGGCGATTGCCGAACACGGCCAGCAGGTCCGCCAGCGTTTCGGCGATGCGATGCGGTGCTTCGTAGAAGACCAGCGTCCGCTGCTCGCCCTTGAGGCCGTCGAGGCGCGCCCGGCGCGCCACGGACTTCGCCGGCAGGAATCCCTCGAAACAGAAGCGATCCGTGGCGAGCCCGGCGACCGACAGCGCCGCGATCGCCGCGCAGGCACCCGGTATCGGCACGACGCGGATGCCGGCCTCCTGCGCGGCCCGGACCAGCGCGAAGCCGGGGTCGGCGACCAGCGGTGTTCCCGCATCGGACACCAGCGCCAGACTGTCGCCGTTCAGCAGCTCGCCGATGAGAGCGGCCGTGCGCTCGCGCTCGTTGTGTTCGTGCAGGGACAGCAGCGGCTTTTCCAGACCCAGTGCCCGCAGCAGCTGCGCGGTGTGCCGGGTATCCTCGGCGGCAATGCGGCTGACGGCCCCCAGCGTGTCGCGCGCGCGGGCGGAAATGTCGGCGAGGTTGCCGATCGGCGTCGCGACTATATAGAGAATGCCGGAAACCACCGTCGTCACGTCCGCCACCCCCCGATCGCACCCGGACCGCGGGCACGACGCCGATCCTGCACCGTGGCCCTGCCGCACGCAACGCGGCACCGGCGAGCAGCGGCGGCCGCAAGCCGCTATTCTTGGCCTTTGGCGAACCCGATAACCGAGCACGTCCATGAGCGATCCTGCTCTCGTCTCCACACCGACTCTCGGCGCCCCGGGACGTCCGCTCGTCGTCCTGCTGCTGCCGCTCTCCGGCCGCAACGGCGCCGCGGGCGAGGCGGTTCGCGACGGCTTCCTGTCCGCTTACTTCGCGGTCGATCCTGAACTCCGCCCGCGCCTCCAGGTCCGCGACACGGCGCGCGGCGGCGCGGCGGCGGTCTATCAGGAAGCGGGCGCTGCCGCGCCCGCCTTCATCGTCGGCCCGCTGACCAAGGAAGACGTCGCCGCGACCCTGCCGGTCGCCGACCGATCGGCCATTACGCTCGCCCTCAACCTCCTGCCTGACGGCACGTTGCCGGCGCCTCGCTACTACCAGTTTGCCCTGGCGCCGGAAGACGAGGCGCGCCAGCTTGCCCGCGGCCTGCTGGCCGCCGACAAGCGCACGGGTGTCGCGCTGATCCCGGCCGGTGACTGGGGCAAGCGCGTGCTCGATGCCTTCCAGGCGGCGTTCACCGCCGGTGGCGGTACTCTGGCCGCGAGCCGCAGCTATCCGCCGGCGACCACTGATTATTCGGGCCTGATCAGCGAACTGGTCGGCTTCGAGGACAGTCGGGCCCGCCACCGGGCGCTGGTGGCGGCCGTCGGCGTTCCCCTCGAGTTCTCGCCGCGCCGCCGCGACTCGATCGGCTTCCTGTTCATGGCCGGGCAGCCCGTACAGGGCCGGCTCATCCGGCCGCAGCTGAAGTACAACTACGCCGGCGAGCTGCCGATCTACTCGATCTCCGATATGTACGAGCCGTCGCCGACGGCCAACCAGGACCTGGACGGCCTGATCTTCACCGACATGCCGTGGATGATCGGCAGTGATGCGGCGACGCTGGGCGCGCGGGACGACGCCCAGTCGCTCTGGTCAGAGGGGACCCGGCGCCGCAGTCGCCTGTACGCCTTCGGCGCCGATGCGTTCAGGATTCTCGACGAGCTGAAGTCGCCGGAGACCTTCCGCGACACGCTGGCCGGCTACACCGGGCGCCTGACGCTGGCCGCGGGCGGGCGCGTCGAGCGCACGCTCGATTGGGCACAGATCCAGCCGGACGGCACGTTGCGCCAGCTGCCGGGACCCTGATCGCGCTACTTGACCACCTTGAGCTGCGGGCGCTTGGGCTCGTCGGTACCGGTCGGTTTTGGCGCCGGCGGCGGGTCGCCGTCGGTCTCCGAGAAGACCATTCCTTCACCGGTTTCGCGCGCATAGATACCGAGCACTGCCTGGATGGGCAGATGCACGTCGAAAGGCGAACCGTTGAAGCGGGCGCTGAAGGTGATCGCATCGTTGCGCATCAGCAGCGCAGCCGTCGCCCCGTAACTGACATTGAGCACGATCTTGCCGTCGCGCACGTACTGGCGCGGCACGTCGACACCCTCGGTATCGGCATGCACGACCAGGTGCGGAGTCTGGCCGTTGTCGGTCATCCACTCGTGCATCGCGCGCAACAGGTACGGCCGGCGCGACGTCACGGACGCGGTCTCCGGGCGTGGCGACCAGCCCCGCCCGAGGCTGCTCCAGGGCCCTGCAAGCGGCCCTGGCGGCAGGTCACGTCACGTCCTTCCAGTATTCCTTCTTCATGCCGTAGGCGAACCCGGCAAACACGAGCAGGAAGAGGATGACCCAGACACCGAGGTCCTGGCGGCGGACCTGCGCAGGCTCACCGATATAGTCCAGGAAGTTGACCGTGTCACGCACGAACTCGTCGTACTGGGCAGGCGTCATGGAGCCGGGCGTGGTCAGCACGAACTTCTCGAACTTCTCCACGTCGCCCATCTGGCCCTTCTCGGTCGTGAACTCCGCCGTCTGCACGCCCTGCAGGCTGGCGAGCACGTGCGGCATCGCCGTGCCCTTGAGCACCAGGTTGTTGACGCCGGTGGGCCGCGACGGATCGACGTAGAAGCTCTTCAGGAAGGCGCTGATGTAGGCCGTACCGCGACTGCGAGCGATCAGGGAAAGATCGGGTGGCGCGTTGCCGAACCAGCGCTTGGCATCTTCGGTCGGCAGCGACGAGCGGATCACGTCCGCGCTCTTCGTGTCCGGGTTGAAGATCAGGTTGGAGCGCAGCACGTCGTCGGAGATATGCAGGTCGGCCGCCACCCGGTTGTAGCGCACGTACTGCGCCGAGTGGCACCCGGAACAGTAGTTCATGAAGTTGCGGGCGCCGCGCTGCAGCGAGGCATTGTTGCGCACGTCGTTGCCCGCCGCCGGGAAGGATTCGCCCTCGCCGGCGACTGCCGTCACGGACGCGGCGAGGCCAAGCGCCAGCACGGCCGGCGCCGCGGCACGGCCAAGAACGGCCGACAACCTGGCGAAGGCGCTCATCGACGCGAACTCAGTGCTCATGGTCATGGTAGGTCACCCGGCTAGGAACGCTCTTCGTGCTGTCGATGCGCGAATACCAGGGCATCAGCAGGAAGAATAGGAAGTACGTGACGGTGAAGATGCGGGCAAGCGTCGGGTAGATACCCTGCGGCGGCTTCATGCCGCAGACCGCGAGCACGACGAAGCTGACCGCGAAGACGGCCAGCATGAACTTCGTCAGCGGCCCCTTGTAGCGGATCGAATTCACCGGTGACTTGTCGAGCCAGGGCAGGAAGAAGAGCAGCGCGATCGCCGCGAACATCACCAATACGCCCCAGATCTGCGTCCCGAACATCGACGGAACGGCGCGGAGCATCGCGTAGAACGGCGTGAAGTACCACACCGGGGCGATGTGCGGCGGGGTCTGCATCGGATTGGCCGGATCGAAGTTCGGGGCCTCGAGGAACAGGCCATTCAGCGTCGGCGCGAAGAACACGATGCCGCAGAACACGATCAGGAACATGCCGAGGCCGAAGGTGTCCTTGACCGTGTAGTACGGATGGAACGGGATTCCGTCGAGCGGCCGGCCCTGCGCATCCTTCGTCTTCTTGATCTCGATGCCGTCCGGATTGTTCGAACCGACCTCGTGCAGCGCCAGGATGTGGGCGATGACAAGGAAGACGAGAATCAGCGGCAGCGCGATGACGTGCAGCGCGAAGAAGCGGTTGAGCGTGATGTCCGAGATGAAGTAGTCGCCACGGATCCACTCGACCAGCGAGTCGCCGACATAGGGAATCGTGCTGAAGAGGTTGACGATGACCTGCGCGCCCCAGTAGGACATGTTGCCCCAGGGCAGCAGGTAGCCCATGAACGCCTCGGCCATCAGCGCGAGGTAGATCACCATGCCGACGACCCACAGCAGCTCGCGCGGCGCACGGTACGAGCCGTACATCAGCGCCCGGAACATGTGCAGGTAGACGACGATGAAGAACGCCGATGCGCCGGTCGAGTGCAGGTAGCGGATCAGCCAGCCCCACTCCACGTCGCGCATGATGTATTCGACGGACGCGAACGCCTCGGTGGCCGAGGGCTTGTAGTTCATCGTCAGGAAGATGCCGGTGACGATCTGGATCGCCAGCACGAAGATGGCCAGCGCACCGAAGAAGTACCAGAAATTGAAGTTTTTCGGCGCGTAGTACTCGGTCAGATGCTCGCGCATCATCGAATCGAGCGGGAAGCGCGCACAGATCCATCCGTACAGCCCCTTGGGCTGCGTCGTGCTGCTGTCGTTACTGGCCATCGGTCCTTCTCCTGTGCGGCCCGGCAGATACGGGGCCACCGCGAACATCAATCAGTTGTCCGGCGACGGCGGCACGGCGTGCCGCCCGGTCACCGGATGGGATCGGTCAAGCGCTCTGCGCGTCGGCGCCGACCACGATCCGCGTCGGCGACGGGAAGCTGTACGGCGGAATCTTCAGGTTCGTTGGCGCCGGCACACCCTTGAACACGCGTCCGGCCAGGTCGAACTTCGAGCCGTGGCAGGGGCAGTAGAAGCCACCCGGCCAGTCGGCGGAGACGGTGACGTCACCCGGCGTGAACTTCGCAGCGGGCGAGCAGCCGAGGTGGGTGCAGACGCCGAGGACGACAAGGTATTCGGCGTTGGACGCCCGCGCCGGGTTCTTGGCATAGGCCGGCTGGTCGGACGCCTCGGATTCCGGATCGGCCAGCAGCGGCGTGGAGGTCTTCAGGCTCGCCAGCATCTCGGGGGTGCGGCGCACGACCCAGACCGGCTTGCCGCGCCACTCCACCTTCAGCATGGCGCCCGGTTCGAGCTTGGCGATGTCGATTTCGACCGGCGCACCGAGCGCCTTGGCGCGCGCACTCGGCTTCCACGAGGCCAGAAAGGGCGTCGCGACAAAGGCGACACCGACGGCGCCGGTCAGCGCGGTTGCATTCGTCAGCAATTGCCGACGACCCAGATCCACCTCGTCACTCATCGTCCACCCCTGCTCCGTGCCAAAACCGCTGCCGGTCCCGTCGGCGCCGCGCCGTTGCCAGGGCCCTGGGGCCGGATTCGGCGCAAGCACCCGCCGCGGCTCCAGTTTCACAGAACGGGCGACCGTTACGCGGGACCCCTCATTATACACAGCGGCAGCCGCGACAAGAGATAGGCAAACACCGGTAAACTGTGCGGTGACATGCGCCGGATCCTGCGAGCACTCAACTTCCTCAGCCCGTGGGTTGCCCTTGGCCTCGCCGCCGCGCTTTTTCTCGTCTACCGGCATCCCGGCCTTCTGGGCAGCGAACCGAAGCCCGTGCCGGCGGCACCGGCGCCGGCTGCCGCAGCACCGCCGGTGGCGCCTGCGGGTGCCGGCGCGGACCGCGGGGTCCCCGATCCGGTGCACAGCAGTCCGACGCTGAGCTATGCCGATGCCGTGGCCCGCGCCGCACCCGCCGTCGTCAATATCGCCACCCGCAGGGTGGTGATCGAACGCCAGCTGCCGCAGCAGCTGGCGCCGCTGTTCGGGGATGTCTGGCCGGAATACCGCCAGCGCGTCGACCGCAGCCTCGGATCCGGCGTTATCCTGGACGCGGCCGGGCATATCGCCACCAACCACCACGTCATCAAGGACGCCCAGGAAATCGAGGTCCAGCTGGCCGACGGTCGCGTCGGCCCGGCGAAGCTGGTCGGCAGCGACCCGGATACGGATCTGGCGCTTCTGAAGGTCGAGTTGCCGCGCCTGCCGGTGATGACCCTGGGCCACTCCGACCAGCTGCGCGTCGGCGACGTGGTGCTCGCGATAGGCAACTCGCTCGGTTTCGGGCAGACGGTCACCCAGGGCATCGTCAGCGCCACCGGCCGCAGCGCGCTCGGCCTTGCCACCTTCGAGAACTTCATCCAGACAGATGCCGCGATCAATCAGGGCAATTCCGGCGGTGCGCTCGTCACCGCGAGCGGCGAACTGGTCGGGATCAACACGGCCGTACTGCGCGGCCAGGTGGGCATCGAGGGCGTGGGCTTCGCGATCCCGGTCAATCTGGTGCGAGGCGTAACCGCGGAAATCGAGCACCGCGGCCGGGTGATACGCGGCTGGACCGGCATCGGCGTGGCCTCGCTGCCCGCGGACCTGGTCGACAACCGTGGCACGCCGGTGCGCGGCGTGCAGGTCCGCGGCTTCTACCAGGGCAGCCCGGCGCCGGCGGCGGGTCTGCGTCCGGGCGACATCATCACCCGCCTCGACGAAGCGCCGATCACCGACACCCAGTCCTTTCTCGCCAACGTGGCACGCCGCAAGCCCGGCTCGCAGGTGAAGGTCGAGGCCCTGCGGCCCGGTGCCGGGCGCCTCGAGACGTCGGTGCCGATCGTCGAGCGGCCGCGCGCCTGAGCGGGCCGCACCGATTCAGTCCGGGATGCGCTTGATCTTGGCGCCGAGCCCCTGCAGCTTTTCCTCGAGCGCCTCGTAACCGCGGTCGATATGGTAGATCCGCTCGATCTCGGTCAGGCCCTCGGCAACGAGGCCGGCAAGGACCAGGCTCGCCGAGGCGCGCAGGTCGGTCGCCATCACGGGCGCCGCATTGAGCTTGTCGACGCCGCGGATGATCGCCGTATTGCCCTCGAGACGGATCTCGGCACCCAGGCGGCGCATCTCCAGCATGTGCATGAAGCGGTTCTCGAAGATCGTCTCGGTGATCGTGCCCACGCCCTGGGCGATCGTGTTGAGCGCCGCGAACTGCGCCTGCATGTCGGTCGGAAACGCGGGGTACGGCGCGGTCCGCACATCGACCGACAGCGGTCGGCGGCCACGCATGTCGATCGCGATGGTGCTGTCGCCGACCGTCACCGTACCGCCCGCCTCGCGCAGTTTGGCGATCACCGAATCGAGATGCGACGGGATGACGTTCTTGACGAGAACCCGTCCGCGGGTAATGGCGCCCGCGACGAGGTAAGTACCGGCCTCGATACGGTCCGGCAGCACCTCGTAGGAGCCACCGTGCAGGCTGTCCACGCCCTCGATGACGATGGTGTCCGTGCCGTGGCCAGTGATCTTGGCGCCCATCGTGATCAGAAAATTGGCGAGATCGACGACCTCGGGCTCGCGCGCCGCGTTCTCGATGATCGTGGTGCCCTGCGCCAGCGTCGCAGCCATCATCAGGTTCTCGGTGCCGGTCACCGTTACCGTGTCGAGGATCAGTCGCGCGCCCTTGAGGCGTCCGGCACGAGCCTTGATGTAGCCGTTCTCGATGCGGATATCCGCGCCCATCTGCTGCAGGCCGCTGACATGGATATTGACCGGCCTGGCGCCGATGGCGCAGCCACCGGGGAGCGAGACGTCGGCCCGGCCGAACCGGGCCAAGAGCGGACCGAGGACCAGGATCGACGCGCGCATCGTCTTGACGAGTTCGTACGGCGCGACGAACTCGCGGATGGTCGAGGCGTCCACTTCGACACCCATGCGCTCGTTGATCGTGACGCTGACGCCCATTCGGCCCAGCAGCTCGTTGCTGGTCGTGACGTCCTGCAGGTGCGGCACGTTGCCGACCCGGACCACCCCGTCGACCAGGAGCGTGGCGGCGAGGATCGGCAGCGCCGCGTTCTTGGCCCCGGATATCCGCACTTCGCCCTCGAGCGGCGTGCCGCCGAGTATGTGCAGCCGGTCCACCTCAGCGCACCGTTCCGCCGCCCCGGGCGGCCCATTCGTCCGGCGTGTGCGCCTCGATCGACAGCGCGTGGATTTCCCGTCCGACGGCGGCGCCCAGCGTCCCGTAAACCAGCTGGTGGCGCTGCAACGGGCGCTTGCCGGCGAACTGCGGGGCCACGACCAGCGCCTCGAAATGGGTGTTGTCCGGGGTCACGACCCGGGCCTGGCTGCCGGGCAGGCCGGCCTCGATATGGGTGCGCACGTACTCGGCATCGATCATCGGTCGGAATCCCGCGTTGGGTGGCTGCCACGGGAGCCGTGGCGGAATGACCCGGACAGTGTAAGGAATTGACCGGGCTGGGAACAGTCGCCCAAGCGCTGGCGCAGACGGCTATTATTGGCCCGGTTCACGTCGCGGCCCGGAGATCGTCATCACTGCCTCGCCTCGTCCCTCACCCAGCCTGCCGCTCAGCGATGAGGCCGTCATCGCCCTCGGCGCGCGGGCGCTTGGCATCGAGGCGAACGCGCTGACCGCGCTGACCCGGCGCATTGACGGCCGTTTCGCGGCCGCGTGCCGGCTGATGCTGGCCGCCAGCGGGCGGGTGGTCGTTACCGGCATGGGGAAATCCGGACACGTCGCCGGCAAGATCGCCGCGACGCTGGCGAGCACCGGCACCCCGGCCTTCTTCCTGCACCCGGCCGAGGCCAATCACGGCGACATCGGGATGATCGCCGGCGGTGACGTCGTCGTCGCCCTGTCCTACTCCGGAGAGACGGCCGAGGTGCTCGGCATCGTCCCGTACCTGCGCCGCCTGGCGGTTCCGCTGGTCGCCCTCACCGGCAGCGACACCTCCAGCCTCGCGCGGCTGGCGACGGTGCACCTCGATGTCAGCGTCGCGGAGGAGGCCTGTCCGCTGAACCTGGCGCCCACCGCCAGCACGACCGCAACGCTCGCCATGGGCGACGCGCTGGCCGTTGCGCTTCTCGGCATGCGCGGCTTCACCGAAGAGGACTTCGCGCGTTCCCATCCCGGCGGCAGCCTCGGACGGCGCCTGCTCACGCGGGTCGCCGACGTGATGCACGGCGACGATGCCGTGCCGCGCGTCAGCCCGGCCACGTCCGTCCGGGAGGGATTGCTGGAAATGTCGGCCAAGGGGCTCGGCATGACGACGGTGGTTGACGCCAACGGCCGGCTCTGCGGGATCTTCACCGACGGCGACCTGCGCCGGGCACTGGACCGGCGCATCGACGTGCACGGCACGGCGATTTCCGAGGTGATGACCCGGGGCGGCAGAACCATCGGGCCGGAGGCTCTGGCCGTCGATGCGGCGCGCCTGGTCGAGGACTACCGCATCACCTCGCTGGTGGTCGTCGACGCGGAGCAGCGCGTCGTGGGCGCCCTCAACATCCACGACCTGATCCGTGCGGGTGTGATGTGAACCCGACCGGAACTCCGGCCGTGAAACTGCTCGTCCTGGACGTCGACGGCGTGCTCACCGACGGCCGGCTCTGGTACGGCCCGAACGGCGAGGAGCTGAAAGGGTTTCACGTCCGCGACGGCCTCGGCATCAAGTCGGTGCTCTCGGCCGGGATCGAGGTTGCGGTCATCTCCGGGCGTGAGTCGCAGGCGGTCGCGCTGCGCTGCGCGGAGCTCGGTATCCGCCATGTCATCCAGGGCTGCGCCGACAAGCGTTCCGCCTTCGATGGACTGTGCGCGACCCTCGGCATCGGACCCGAGGCGGTCGCCTGCGTCGGCGACGATTCGCCCGACCTGCCGCTGATCGTCCGCGCGGGACTCGGCATCGCCGTGGCCGACGCGCACCCGAGCGTGCGTGCCGCGGCCGGCCGCGTCACGCAGCTGCCGGGCGGCCACGGCGCCGTTCGGGAAATCTGCGACTGGCTGCTGGCCGGACAGCCGGTATGAAGCAAGGCTCGCGCCCTTTACTGCTGGCCCTGGTGCTGGCGGCGGCCGGCAGCTGGTGGCTCGCCAGCAGTGAAAACACGGAGGTCGCCGCGCCCGAGACCGGACGGGTCGCGCAGCCCGGCTACTACCTGCAGAACGCGCTGCTCGAGCAGACGGATGACGCGGGCCGAGTCTACGTGCGGATCACCACCACCCGTGCCGAGCAGGACGCCACCACCCAGGAGATCGCCCTGCAGCCCGTGCAGGTCGACTACTTTCCGGCCACGACCGCACCCTGGAAGCTGACGGCCAGGCACGGCCGGCTGCCACCGGGGGCGCGCGTGATCTCGCTGTCAGACGACGTCGTCCTTACCGGCATGCCGGTGGCGCAGCGCGCGCCGGTGGTGGTCCGTACATCGCTCCTGGCACTCGATACCGTCACCTCGGTGGCCACGACCACGGCGCCGGTGCGCATGGAACTCGGCCCCAACGTGCTGTCCGGAACCGGCATGCGCGCCGACCTCGGTCACGAGACGCTCGCCCTCGAGTCGAACGTCCGGGGTCGCTATGTCCGCTAGTCGCGGCCTCTGGCTGCTCCCGGCCGGTGTCCTTTGGCTTATGGGGCCAGCCGCCGCTGCGCCTGCCGAACGGCCGGGACAGACCATCTCGATCGATGCCCAGTCCGTCGAATACGAGAAATCCGGAGCGCACTTCCGGCACGCGAAGATCCAGCAGGGCGACATGTCGGTGGAGGCCGATACGGCGACCGCCGATGACCTGAGTGGTGACAACAGCCGCTGGGATTTCCGTGGCAACGTGCACATCACGATGACCGGGGCGACCCTGGACAGCGACTCCGCGGTCGTCGAGGTCCGCAAGGGCATCCTGACAACCGCCGTGATCATCGGCACGCCGGCGCGCTTCGAGCAGAAGCGCGAGAAGGGCACGGCCCGCGGCCACGCCGGCCGCATCGACTACGATGTCGACGCCCAGAGCATCCGCCTGTCGGATCAGGCCTGGCTCGCCTACAACGACGGGGAAATCAACGGTCGGACGCTGGTGTACAGCATCCGCGATCAGCGCGTGGTCGCCAATCCACAGGACCAGGCCGACCAGCGCGTGCACATCACGATCACACCGAAGGCCACGCCCTCGCCGGCCGCCGCGCCGCCGCCCGGCACGCCGCCATGAGCTCCCTGCGCGCGGTCAGCCTCGCCAAGAGCTACAAGTCGCGGGTGGTCGTTCGCGACCTGTCGATCGAGGTCGGTGCCGGCGAGGTCGTGGGCCTGCTCGGCCCCAATGGCGCCGGCAAGACGACGGCCTTCTACATGATTGTCGGCCTCGTCAGCTGTGACGCAGGTCGCATCGAGCTCGGCGACCGCGACGTCACGGGCCTGTCGATGCACCGGCGCGCGCGCCTCGGCCTCGGCTACCTGCCGCAGGAAGCCTCCGTTTTCCGCAAGCTGTCGGTGGCCGACAACGTTCTTGCCATCCTCGAAACGAGGCGCGACCTGGACGCCGACGGCCGGCGGCAGCGCCTGGCGGAGCTGCTCGACGAGCTCAAGGTCGCCCATCTGCGCGACAGCCTCGGCCAGAGCCTGTCCGGCGGCGAACGGCGACGGGTGGAAATTGCCCGGGCGCTGGCGATGGAACCGCGCTTCGTGCTGCTGGACGAGCCGTTCGCCGGGGTCGATCCGCTGGCCGTGGCGGACATCCAGTCGAGCATCGAGCACCTGCGGGAACGCGGCATCGGCGTGCTCATCACCGACCACAACGTGCGTGAAACACTCGGCATCTGCGGCCGGGCCTACATCGTCAGCCAGGGCAGCGTGATCGCCGCCGGAACTGCGGACCAGATCCTTGCAAATCCTCAGGTGCGTGAGGTGTACTTGGGTCAGGATTTCAGGATGTAGTTGCCCCCGCCCGGCGCCGGTCAGGCGTCGCGGCCCGACAGTCTCACCCAGCGTCCGGTACCTATGCTCAAACCGTCCCTGCAGCTGCGCCTAGGCCAGCAGCTCACCATGACGCCTCAGCTGCAGCAGGCCATCCGCCTGCTGCAGCTGCCGGCGCTTGAGCTGCAGCAGCAGGTGCGCGAGGCGCTCGAGCAGAACGTGATGCTCGAAGCCGAGGACGACGGCGACGAGGTCGAGTCGCTGGAAAGCGCCGCCCTGGAGGCGGATGCCTTCGAGGCCCGGACCGGCGCCGCGGACGCTGCTGAGCAACCGCTCAGCGAGGCGACCCTGGCGGGCGCGGATGCCGATCCGGACGGCGAACCGGCCGAGGCCGCCGCGGATGACTGGGAGAGCAACAGTGCGCCGGCGGCCGAGGCGTCGACCTGGAACGGTGATGACGACCGCTCGATGGAGCTGTCGGACCGGAGCGGCGAGTCCCTGCACGAGCACCTGCTCTGGCAGCTCGAACTCGGCCGGCTCGGTGAACGCGAGCTGGCCATCGCCCGCGTCATCGTCGACGGCATCAACGACGACGGCTACCTGACGGATTCGGTCGAGGACCTGAACGAGGCGCTCGGTGCCGGTTTCGCCGCGACTCCCGCCGAAATCGAGGCGGTGCTCGGCCACGTCCAGGCCTGTGACCCGGCCGGCGTCGGCGCGCGCTCCGTGCGCGAATGCATCGAACTGCAGCTGCGGCAACTGAGCGAGGAAGTGCCCTGCCGCGCGCTGGCACTGGAAATCGCCCGCCATCACCTCGAACTGGTCGCCCAGCAGCAATACGGGCCGCTGCGGCGCATCCTGCGCGCGAGCGACGAGGAGCTGAGCGTCGCGCTCGCCCTCGTCCGTTCGTGCCACCCCCGGCCGGGCTCGACCATCCAGCCCAGCGAACCGGACTATATCGTCCCCGACGTCTACGTCCGGCGCGGCACGGAAGGCTGGGTCGTCGATCTCAACCTGTCGGCCCTGCCGCGCGTGCGCCTGAACCAGACCTATGCCGGCATGGTTACCCGTGCGTCCGACCACGCGGTCCTCCGTACCCAGCTGCAGGAAGCGCGCTGGCTGCTGCGCAGCCTCGAGATCCGCAACGAAACGCTGCTCAAGGTCGCCCGCTGCATCGTCGAGCGCCAGGCGGCGTTCCTGAACCAGGGCGAAGAAGCGATGGAGCCGATGGTGTTGCGCGACGTGGCCGAGGCGGTCGAGCTGCACGAATCCACCATCTCGCGGGTCACCACCGGGAAATACATGCACACGCCGAGAGGCGTAATTGAATTCCGGTATTTCTTTTCCAGTCACGTGGCCGGAAACGACGGCAGCGAACTGTCCTCGACGGCCATCCGGGCCAAGATCAAGAAGTTGATCGCGGCCGAGAGCCCCGAGGCGCCGCTCTCGGACAGCCGCATCGCCGACGTGTTAAGTACTGAGGGCGTCAAGGTAGCGCGCCGTACCGTGGCGAAGTACCGTGAGTCCATGAACATTGCTCCTTCCAGCGAACGGCGCCGGCCGCCGCCCCGCAACTAGGAACTCGTAGCGGCCGATCCAGAGGCGGAGACGATCAAGGAGACTGACCATGCAGATGACAGTGACCGCGCTTCATATGGACGTTACGCCCTCGATGAAGAACTACGTCGAAAAGCGCTTCGAGAGAATCAGCCGGCATTTCGACAGCGTACTCGACGTCCATTGCGTGCTGAGCGTCGAGAAGCTCACCCACAAGGCCGAAGCGACTCTCCACCTCTCGGGCGGCAACATCCATGCCGACGCCACCGACAGCGACATGTACGCCGCCATCGATTCGCTCGCCGACAAGCTCGACCGCCGGGTCAAGAAGCACAAGGAAAAGCGCACCGACCACCATGCCGCCGAGGCCCAGCGGGGGCGGATCGGCCTCTGACGAAGGACGCGACCCGTCGTCGCGACCAACCCCCGCGGCGGGAACCCGGGCGCCACGTGCCCCGGGACCCGGCGCGGAACTGAAGCCAAGCCAGTAAAACCATGCGCGTCATCATCGTCAGCGGACTGTCCGGCTCAGGCAAGAGTGTTGCCCTGCGCATGCTGGAGGATCTCGGCTGGTACTGCATCGACAACATACCGGCCGGACTGCTGAACGATTTCATTTCGCACACCGTGCGTACCGCCGAGGATATCTACTCGAAAACCGCCATCGGCCTCGACGCGCGCAATCGACCGGCCGAACTGATGATGATTCCGAACGTCGTGCGCGACCTGCGCAAGAGCGGGATTGCCTGCGACGTGATCTACCTGCACTCGGACGAGTACGTGCTGCTGCGCCGTTACGGCGAGACCCGCCGGCGCCACCCGCTGACCCGCGAGGGAGTCGACCTGCGCGAGGCGATCGGCGAGGAGCGCCGCCTGCTCGAGCCGCTGTCCTACGCAGCGGATCTCGTCGTGGATACGTCAAGAACGAGCGTGCACGAGCTGCGCGAACTCATCCGCGCCCGCGTCGAGCAGCGCCAGGACGGCGAGATCTCGATGATGTTCGAATCCTTCGGTTTCAAGCACGGCATACCCGGCGACGCGGATTTCGTGTTCGACGCGAGAACCCTGCCTAACCCGTACTGGGATCCGACGCTGCAGCCGCTGAGCGGCCTGGACGCCAAGGTCGTCGAATTCCTCGAGCAGCACGCCGGCGTGCGCGAGTACCTCGACGACCTGATCTCGTTCCTGTCGCGCCGCATCCCCGAGTACCAGCGCAACAACCGCAGCTACCTGACCATTGCCATCGGCTGTACCGGCGGCCAGCACCGTTCGGTGTATCTGGTCGAGAAGCTGCGGGCCCATTTCAGCGCGGCCCACCCCAAGGTCATTGCCCGCCACACGTCCCTAGCGGCCAAAGGGCGCGCCTAGGAATTCGATGAGCTCGTCGCGACGCTCGTAGGCGTCCGCGTAGCCCAGTGCGATGAGCTCGCGCGTGTAGCCCGATTCGAACAGCAGGTACGACAGCAACAGCCGCCCGGCATGGTTGTCGGCGCCCAGCACCCGCATCAGGGAGCGCATGCTGCGCGGCAGCGAATCGGCGTGCCGCTCGGCGATCTCGCCGAAATCGATGGTCGGAGACATCAGCATTGGCGTGACCTTGCGGACCTCGACGCCCCCGGTAGACGAGGCAGCGACGAGCTGGTTATCGCGCTCGAGCCGCTCGAGGTCGCCCTGCAGGCCGTCGAGGAAGAGGGTGTCCAGCATGAAGCCAAAGACGTGGCCGATCGACGGCGGCCCGCCGTTGCCGGGTGCGGCGGGCGAGGCCCGGCGCGCCTCGCGCACCGTGATCACGAGCAGCCGGTCGGCGCCGAGGTGGATGGCCGGCGAGAGCGGCGCCACCTGGCGCATGGCACCATCGCCGAAGTACTCGCCATCCATGGCGACCGACGGGAACAGGAACGGCACCGCCGCGCTCGCCATCAGGTGGTCGAGGCTGAGTTCGGCCGGCATTCCCTGCCGCCAGTCGCGCCGCCACGGCGGTATTTCCCGGGCGCTCTCGTAGAAGGCGATCGAGCGCGCGCTCTGGTAAGCCGAGGCACTGATCGCGATCGCATCAAGGAGACCCGTATCGAGGGCGAAGCGGATGCGCGCGAAATTGACGTGCCGCTCGAGCAGCGCGCGCAGGGGCGCCGTGTCGAGGACCGCGTTGGGAGCGCGCACCACCGCGCCACCGGTCAGCAGCGCCGTCAGCCAGCGCAGACCGGAGCGCAGCATGGTGCCGCCGTCCGACCGTATCACCTGGTCGACGTGGAAATTCCGCCAGACCCGCTCGAGGTTGACCGCACCGCGACGGAATTCGCCCGCGTGCGTGGCGAGCACGCAGCTTAGGATCGCGCCCGCCGAGGTCCCGGTCAGGACCCGGAACGGCAGCGGCGCCGATGGCGGTACCCATTCGGACAATGCCTTGAGGACGCCGACCTGGTAGGCGCTGCGTGCACCGGCGCCCGGCAGCACCAGCCCGACCTTGGGCACGGCTGCGGGCTCGGCGCCTTCGGCCAGCCTGTCCACTGCTACCGCATTCATCGTGGCATCATCGGGGCTCAATTCGGTCCCGTCCTGTTACTTAGCGTCGGCCCCATGGCGTGGAACATTACCTGCGGACCGTGCGCTGAGTCGCCCTTTCATCCTAAGGAGTTTCCGAAATGCCCGAATTCGTGAATGCTGCGCTGCGCTTCCGGCTGCGCCCGCTGCTTGCGTTGCTGGGACTGCTGGTCTGCGTCGCGGCCAGCGGCACCGACGCACCGGCGACCGGCAGCATCGCACCGGCGTTCGCGCTGGCCGACCAGGCCGGCCAGGTGCACCGGCTGGCGGACTACCAGGGCAAGTGGGTGGTGCTGTATTTCTACCCGAAGGACGGCACGCCGGGCTGCACGACCGAGGCCTGCGAATTCCGCGACAACATCTTCGCCTTTCGCGATCTCGGCGTCGTGGTGCTCGGCATCAGCCTCGATGACGTCGGTTCGCACGCGAAGTTCGCGGCCGAGCAGCACCTGCCGTTCCCGCTGCTCGCCGACAGCGACAAGAAGACCGCGCAGGCCTACGGCGTCCTGTCGAGCCTGGCGGGTCTCGTCAGCTACTCGAAGCGGGAGACGTTCGTCATCGACCCGAAGGGCCGCATTGCCAGGCACTACGCGGACGTCGATCCGAAGACCCACTCCAAGGCGCTGCTGGCCGACATCCGCCAGCTGCAGGGCAGCCACTGACGGGCGGTCTAGCGGCCGCGCAGTTCCCGCGCGGCGCGGTCGATGCCCGCGAGTGTCAGCGGATACATCCGGTCCTCCAGCAGTTCGCGGGTCATGCCGATCGTCTGCGTGTACTGCCAGCGATCCTCACGCTGGGGGTTCAGCCAGGCCGAATGCGGAAAGGCCGCGAACAGACGGCGCAGCCACGTCGCGCCGGACTCCTCGTTCCAGTGCTCGACGCTGCCGCCGGGCTGGTTGATCTCGTAGGGACTCATCGTCGCATCGCCGACGATGATCAGCCGGTAGTCGCCCGCGTAGGTCCGCAACAGCTCGTAGGTCGGCATGCGCTCGCTGTGGCGGCGCCGGTTGTCGACCCACAGCGACTCGTAGACGCAGTTGTGGAAATAGAACTGTCGCAGGTGCCTGAACTCGGCGCGGGCGGCACTGAAAAGCTCCTCGCACAAGCGCACGTACGGATCCATTGAGCCGCCGACGTCCAGCAGCAGCAGGACCTTCATCGCGTTGCGCCGCTCGGCGACGAGCTTGAGGTCGAGGTATCCGGCGTTGCGCGCGGTGGCCTCGATCGTGCCCTCGAGGTCGAGCTGATCCTGCACTCCCTCGCGAGCGAACCGCCGCAGCCGCCGCAGGGCGAGCTTTATGTTGCGGGTGCCGAGCTCCACGTCGCTGTCGAGGTTGCGGAACTCGCGGCGCTCCCAGACCTTGACCGCCCGCTGGTTCCTCGACTCGCCGCCAACCCGCACACCCTCCGGGTTGTAGCCGTCGTTGCCGAAGGGCGACTTGCCGCGCGTACCGACCCACTTCGAGCCGCCCTCATGCCGACCCTTCTGCTCGGACAGCCGCTCGGCGAGCGTACGCATCAGCTCCTCGAAGCCGCCCAGTGAGCGGATGGCGGCCTGCTCCTCGGGCGACAGCAGCAGCGCCGCTTTCGATTCGAGCCATTGCGCCGGGACGGTCCCCTCCGCCAGCGCCGCGAAGGTTGCCTCGACGCCCTCGAAATACCGGCCGTACACCTGATCGTAGCGGTCGAAGTGCCGCTCGTCCTTGACGAGGCACAGGCGCCCCAGCCAGTAGAAATCGTCGACCGAGCCGCTGGCTACCCTGGCGTCCAGGGCCTTGAGCAGCGTCAGGAACTCCGTCGGCGATACGGGCACGCCCGCCGCGCGCAGCCCGAGGAAGAACTTAACGAGCATTCCTGCGGTGCATGAACAGCAGCTGCTCGAACAGGTGCACGTCCTGCTCGTTCTTCAGGAGGGCGCCGTACAGCGGCGGAATCATCTTCTTCGCATCCGTCTCGCGCAGCGCCTCCGCCGGGATGTCCTCGGCCAGCAAGAGCTTGATCCAGTCCAGGAGCTCCGATGTCGAGGGCTTCTTCTTCAGGCCCGGGACCTCGCGCAGCGCATAGAAGGACTGCAGCGCCTCGCGCAGCAGGTCCCGCTTCAGGTTGGGAAAATGCACGTCGACGATCCGCTCCATGGTCGCGGCATCGGGGAAGCGGATGTAGTGGAAGAAGCAGCGCCTCAGGAACGCATCGGGGAGTTCCTTTTCGTTGTTGCTGGTGATGATGATGACGGGCCGGTGGCGCGCCTTCACCAGCTCCCGGGTTTCGTAAACGAAGAACTCCATCCGGTCCAGCTCGCGAAGCAGGTCGTTCGGGAACTCGATGTCGGCCTTGTCGATCTCGTCGATCAGGAGCACCGGCTGGACGTCGCTGAGAAACGCCTCCCAGACGCGGCCACGGACGATGTAGTTGCCGATGTCCTTGACGCGGTCATCGCCCAGCTGTGAATCGCGCAGGCGCGAGACAGCATCGTACTCGTAGAGCCCCTGCTGGGCCTTGGTCGTGGACTTGATGTGCCACTCGAACAGCGGCAGGCGGAGCGCGAGCGCAACCTCCTCGGCGAGCTGGGTCTTGCCGGTGCCTGGCTCACCCTTCACCAGCAGTGGCCTGCCGAGGGTGACGGCCGCATTGACCGACAGGGTCAGGTCATCGGTCGCGACATAGCGCTCGGTGCCGGTGAAACGGGGATTGCTCATCGGTGCGCCCTTGATCTCGTGAACGGGGTCGGCTCAGCGGGCCGGCGGTGCCAGCGTGAGCGCGTAGCGGCGGGCTCCCGGCAGGAACGGCGTCGGTTCGCCGTGGACCCACGCCTCGAAGCCGAGGCGGTAGTAGGGCGAGAGCGGGTGGCCGCTCTGCGCACCCGGCATGTGGAAATACGCCTCGGCCTCGTGGCCGGGCGAGACGCTGAACCGTTCGGACGCGCCATAGGAGCCGGCGATGACGCGCGGCATGTTCTCGTCGCCGGGGATGAGCTCGGTCGGCATGTCGAGCACGCTCGCCAGGGCCGGGACCGCCTTCGACAGCGGGTGGGTGACGCGGGTGGCGTGCACGCTGCCCCACGTGCAGCCGGCGAGCGTCGCGCAACCTGCCGGCAGCACGGATGCCGCGTCGACCGCCTCGAGCAGCAGCGCATCCCAGTCGGCGTAGGCGGCCGGCAGCAGGTGCAGGGGTCGCTGCTGCATCACGGTCCATAGCGGCCCCTCAAAGGATTCGGGGATGCTGAACTTGTAGTCCCGGTCGTGGGCCCGGACCGGCGCGATGAGCGCGTACCAGACCCGCGCCTCGACCTCGTCGCGGAAGCGGCGAACGAGGCGGTAGGCGGGATCGTCGACGGCCGCGTGGCCACTCCAGTGGCCGAGCGTTTCGCGCACGGCAGCGCGCACGGGACCGGCCTTGACCGCCGCGTCGGTCAGGGTCGCGGCCAGCAACTCCTTCCAGCGGGTCAGGAAAACGGCGCGATCGTCGAGCTGCACGCCGAGGCTGTCCTTCGGCGTGGCGACCTTGATCGCGGCAAGATCGTCATGGATCTGGTGCGCCCGCGCGCCACGGTCCGAACCAAGATCGCCGATCAGCTCGCCGCCACGGCCGCCGAGCACGTGCGTGTTCGCCGTCCACAGCAGGCCGTCGGCGGGATCCATGATCCGCGGGTAGTCGGCGGGCTCGAGCCAGCCCTGCAGCCCGGCGTTCGGGTCGGTCGACTCCTGCGGCAGGCTGCCGGTCGGCGCGTGTCGCGGCAGCCGGCCGATGATCGTCCAGCCGATGTGCCCGTCCGCGTCGCCAACCGCGAGGTTCTGGCCCGGCATCCCGGTCGCCGGCGCGAGATCGAGCGCCTCCGCCACCGAGCGGGTTACGGCCAGGCGGGCAATCCCGAGATTTGTCGCCTCCGGGTTGTGCGCGGTCCAGGCGAGCGCGACCGGCGTGCCGTCGGCGTCCGTGGCGACGACCGGCCCGAAGCGCGACTCGCGGATCGTGACGGTCACCGACGGCGCGCCGTGGACGCGTATCTCCTCGCTCACCTCGCGCAGCGGCTCGGCTCCGCCAGCGGTGGCATAGAAACCGGGCCGGCCCTCGACCGGATGCAGACGCACCAGGGTCTGGTACTCGCCGTAGGAGTTGGTGAAGCCCCACGCAATGTGCCCGTTGCTGCCGGCGATGATGGCGGCATTGCCCGGCAGGGTCACGCCCGTCGCATCCTGCGCCGTCGCGGCATCGTCGACGATCAATCGCGCGCGGTACCAGATCGTCGGCACGCGGAAACCGAGGTGCATGTCATTGGCGACGAGGGCGGCGCCCGTCGCGGTGCGGGTGCCGCTGACCGTCCAGTTGTTGGAGCCGATCAGGGCCAGATCCCGCCGGACCGCCTCGGGCAGCGACGTGTCGAGCGTCGTCCGGCTGCGCAAATCGTATTCGGTGGCGGTTGGCAGTATCGCCACGGGCGAGCGACTGCCGTCGAGCGTCGACTCCCACTCGGGCACCGCGCCATACACGAAGCTGTACGCTGCCGGCGGCAGGTAGGACTTGATCCGCTCCCGTTGCAGCTGCCTGTGGCCGTCGGTGTCCTGGAGGTCGAGGTACATCGTGTAGGCGACGAGGAACGAGTCCTCCGGCTGCCACGGCGCGGGCTGCACGCCCAGGAGCCAGTACTCGAAGGGCCGCGCGCCAAGGGCGGCAAGACCGGCGTTGACCCCATCGGCGTAGGCCTGCAACGCGCCCTTCTGCTCCGCGGACAGGCGGGCCATGATCTCACGGGCGACCGACCGGAAGCGGTGCACCCGATGCCGCTTGTCGACCTCGAGCGCGCCGGCGCCAACGAGTTCGGAGAGCTCCCCGGCCGAGACACGGCGCAGGAGATCCATCTGGAAGTAGCGTTCCTGGGCGTGGAGGAAACCAAGGGCCCGCGTCACGTCCGCCTGGTTGGCGCCATGAACGGTGGGCACGCCGGCGGTGTCGCGCTCGATCACCACCGGGGCCGAAAGGCCCTGCAACTTCAGTTCGCCATCGACCCTGGGCAGGCTCGCGCGCAGGGTCAGGTAGCCGGCGACCACCACGAGAACCAGAACCGCCAGCAGCGCCAGCGCTGCCCGCTTCAGGTACGTAACCGCGCTCGCCATGCCCGGACCTCGCTAGATATTGACCTTGAGGATCTTCATCGAGTTGGTGCCGCCGGATACGCCGGACAGCTCGCCCTTGGTCACGATGATCGAATCGCCCGGCTTGCACAGGCCGAGTTCCACGGCCTGCGCCATGATCGACGGATAGAGCATCTCGGGATTCGTATGGGTCACGTCGAAGGCCACGGGGTAGACCCCGCGGCACAGCGTCACCCGCCGGCGCGTGGTTTCGTGGCGGGTGAACGCATAGATAGGGATGTCCGAGCGCACGCGCGACATCCACAGCGTCGTCGACCCGGACTCGGTGAGCGCGAAGATCGCCTTCACGTCGATGTGGTTGGCGGTGAACATCACGGCCATCGCAATCGCCTGGTCGGTGCCGTGGAATGCCCCGTCCATCCGCTCGCGCAGCCGGCTGTACTCGACCTGGTACTTCTCGGCACCCTCGATGACCTGCGCCATCGCCTCGACGGCGCGGATCGGGTACTTGCCGACCGCGCTTTCGGCCGACAGCATGACGGCATCGGTTCCGTCCATGACCGCGTTGGCGACGTCGGACACCTCGGCGCGGGTCGGCGCCGGGCTGGTGATCATGGATTCCATCATCTGCGTCGCCGTGATGACGATGCGCGACTTCTTCTGCGCCATGCGGATGATGCGCTTCTGCAGTCCCGTGAGCTCGGCGTAGCCGACCTCGACGCCGAGGTCACCGCGCGCCACCATGACCGCATCGGATGCCTCGGTGATGCTTTCGAGGTGCTTGATCGCCTCGGCGCGCTCGATCTTCGCCACCAGACGGCCGTGTCCGCCGGCCCGCACCAGGCGCTCGCGGGCCTCGTTCATGTCCTCGGCGTTCTTCGGGAATGACACGGCGAGATAGTCCACCTCGAGCCGGGCGGCGAGCTCGATGTCCTCGAAGTCCTTCTCGGTCAGCGCCCCGGCCGAGAGGCCGCCACCCCGCCGGTTCAGGCCCTTGTTGTTGGACAACTCGCCGCCGGAGACGACCCGGGTCTGCACGCGGGTGCCCTTGACACCGGTGACCTCGAGCACGATCAGCCCGTCGTTCAGCAGGAGGACGTCGCCTTCGCCGACCTCGCGCGGCAGCGACTCGTAGGCGACACCGACGACGTCGTGGGTGCCGGCGTCCTTGGCGAGCGCCGTATCGAGCGCAAACGAATCGCCTTCGACCAGCGTGATCGGGCCGGCAGCGAAGCGCTCGATACGGATCTTCGGACCGGACAGGTCCCCAAGGATGCCGACGTACCGACCGACGCCTTCGGCCACGTCACGGACCTTCTGGATCCGGTCGATGTGATCCTGTGCCTTGCCGTGCGAGAAGTTGACCCGCACCACGTCGGCGCCGGCCCGGATCAGGTCGGCGAGGACCTTCGGATCGTCGGTGGCGGGGCCGAGGGTGGTGACGATCTTGGTGCGCCGGGGCGCCCGGCTGCTGCCGTGGTGGTTCATGTCGCTGTCCTTGCTTCCTTCGCCCGCTCGACCAGCGCCGCCACGGCGGGCAGGGTCTTGCCCTCGACGAACTCGAGGAAGGCGCCGCCGCCCGTGGAGATGTACGAGATTCCGTCCTCGACGCCGTATTTTTCGATGGCGGCCAACGTGTCGCCACCGCCCGCCAGAGAAAATGCCTTCGAGCGCGCGATCGCCTGCGCCAGCCCGCGGGTTCCCTCGCCGAACTGGTCGAATTCGAACACGCCGACCGGCCCGTTCCACACCACGGTGCCCGACGTCTCGATGAGCTTCGCGAACCGATCGCTCGTGTCCGGACCGATGTCGAGGATCATGTCGTCCGCGGCGACGTCGGCGACGGCTTTCACATCGGCCTCGGCCGTCGCGGAAAACTCCTTGGCCACCACAACGTCGGTTGGCAGGGGAATCTCGATGCCCTTGGCGGCGGCATGCTCGAGAAGCCGCCTCGCGATATCTGTCATGTCGGGCTCCGCCAGCGACTTGCCGATGGGCAGGCCGCGGGCGAGCAGGAAGGTATTGGCAATGCCCCCGCCGACGATCAACCGATCGACCTTCGCCAGCAACGACTCGAGCACGGTCAGCTTGGTCGACACCTTCGACCCGGCGACGATCGCGAGCATCGGCCGCGCCGGCTTTTCCAGCGCGGTCTTCAGCGCCGACAGCTCCTGTGCGAGCAGCGGACCGGCGCAGGCGATCGGCGCGAACCTGGCCACGCCATGCGTACTCGCCTCGGCACGATGGGCGGTGCCGAAGGCGTCCATCACGTAGATATCGCAGAGCGCGGCAAGGCGCTTCGCCAACGCCTCGTCGTCCTGCTTTTCCCCGACGTTGAAGCGGACGTTCTCGCAAAGGACCGCCTCCCCCGCCGCGACCTCGACGCCGTCGAGCCAGTTCGTGACCAGCGGCACGCGCCGGCCGAGCAGGTCGGACAGCCGCGTGGCGACCACGCCGAGTGAGTTCGCCGCATCCGGCTTGCCTTCGGCCGGGCGACCAAGGTGCGAAAGGATGATCACCCGGGCCCCCGCCTCGAGGGCCAGCCGGATCGTCGGCAGAGAAGCGCGGATACGCGCGTCGCTCGTGATCACGCCGTCTGTCACCGGTACGTTCAGATCCTCGCGAATCAGAACACGTTTGTTGCGCAGGTCCAGATCCTGCATCCGAATGACACCTAGCGAGTTCACGGTCACTTGGCCTTCGACCACGCCAGCGTCGTGTCGAGCATGCGGTTGGAGAATCCCCATTCGTTGTCGTACCAGGCACAGACCTTGACGAGCGTGCCGTCGATCACCTTGGTCAGCGTCGCATCGTAGGTCGACGATGCCGGATCGTGGTTGAAGTCCACGGACACCAGCGGGCCATCGCTGTAGGCCAGCACGCCCTTGAGCGCGCCCGTCGAGGCCCCCTTTAGGATCGCGTTGATCTCGTCGACCGTCGTCGCACGCTTGGCCGTGAACGTCAGGTCGACCAGCGAGACGTTGATGGTCGGCACGCGCACGGCAAAGCCGTCGAGCTTGCCCTTCAGCTCCGGCAGCACCAGGCCGACCGCGGCCGCGGCGCCGGTCTTGGTCGGGATCATCGACATCGTCGCGGACCGCGCCCGGCGCAGGTCCTTGTGGAAGACGTCGGTCAGCACCTGATCGTTGGTGTAGGAATGAATCGTCGTCATGATGCCGTGGACCACGCCGATGCTCTGGTGCAGCGGCTGCACGAGAGGCGCGAGGCAGTTGGTCGTGCACGAGGCGTTGGAAATGACGTGCATCGCCGAGGTCAGCGTGCCGTGGTTGACGCCGTAGACGATCGTGGCGTCGACCTGGCCCTCGGCCGGCGCCGAGATCACGACCTTCCTGGCGCCGCCCTCGATGTGCTTGGCGGCCTTTTCCTTGGTGGCGAAAAGCCCCGTGCACTCCAGCACGTACTCGACGCCCAGTTCGCCCCACGGCAGCTTCGCCGGGTCGCGCTCGGCGAGCACCCGGATGCGGTCGCCGTTGACCACCATCGAGTCGCCCTCGACGTGCACTTCGCCCGGAAACCGGCCGTGGGCCGTGTCGTGACGGGTCAGGTGGGCATTGGTCTGCGCGTCGCCCAGATCGTTGATGGCGACGATATTGATTTCGCCCTGGCGCTTGCTCTCATAGAGCGCGCGCAACGTGTTGCGACCGATACGTCCGTAGCCGTTGATGCCGACTTTGATGGCCATGAAACACCTCTGGATAGACAGCGAAAATCAGAACACCTGAGATCAGGGCGCGGGCGGCGAATTGCCGAGCAGTTCGTGCGCGATCCGGACCACGTTCTCGGGAACGATGCCGTAGTACTGGAAAAGTTCCCTGGCGGGCGCCGAGCGCCCGAACTCGTCGATGCCGAGCACGCGCCCGCGCGCGCCGACATAGCGCCACCAGCCGTCGGTGACACCCGCCTCGACGGCGATGGTCGGCACGCCGGCGGGGAGCACGGTAGCCCGGTAGGCGGCATCCTGGTGGTCAAAGACCCGGGTGGCAGGCATCGACACGACCCGCACGCCGATGCCGGCCGCCTCGAGGCTGGCGCGCGCCGCCATTGCCACGGCAACCTCTGAACCGGTGGCGAGGAGGATCAGGTCCGCCGAGGTGGAAGCTTCGGCGAGCACGTAGCCGCCACGCCTGACGAGGTCGAGGGTGCCGGCATCGCGTGGCTGGGCGGGCAGCGCCTGGCGCGTCAGGGCGAGGCAGGTCGGGCCGTCGGTGCGGGCGATGGCGTCAGCCCAGGCGACGTAGGTCTCCACCGCGTCACACGGCCGCCACAGCGTCAGGTGCGGGATCAGGCGCAGGCTCGCGATCTGCTCGATCGGCTGATGGGTGGGACCGTCCTCGCCGAGGCCGATCGAATCGTGGCTGAGGACGAACACCGAGCCGATGCGCATCAGCGCCGCCATGCGGATCGCGTTGCGCGCGTAATCGGAGAAGACGAGGAACGTGCCGCCATAGGCGCGCACGCCGCCGTGCAGTTCCAGGCCGTTCATGATCGCGGCCATGCCGAACTCGCGCACGCCGTAGTGCAGGTAATTGCCGGCAGGATCCGCGGCCGTCAGCACGCGCGAGGCGCCGTGCCAGGTGTTGTTGGAGCCGGTCAGGTCGGCCGACCCGCCGATCCACTCCGGCAAGGCGGGCGCCAGTGCATTCAGGGCCGACTGGGAGGCCGCCCGGGTGGCGACGTTGGCCGCTTTGGCGTGGGCGTCGGCCAGGGCTGCCGCCGCGCTCGCCGCGAAGCCGTCGGGCAGGCTGCCGGCCTGGCGGCGTTCAAACTCGGCGGCAAGCTCGGGGTGCGCCGTCCGGTAGTCCTTGAAGAGCTTCTTCCACTTCGACTCGTGGCGCCTGCCCTTGGACCGCGCGTCCCAGCCGGCGCGGATCTCGGCCGGCACCTCGAAGGGCGGGTGCGGCCAGTCGAGCGCGACGCGGGTCGCGGCGATTTCCGCGGCACCGAGCGCCTCGCCGTGCACCGACTTCGTGCCGGCCTTGGCCGGTGACCCGAAGCCGATCACGGTCCTGCAGCAGATCAGCGACGGCTTGCCGGTCTCGCGGCGCGCCTTGCGCACCGCCCGCTTGATCGCCTCCGGGTCGTGGCCGTCGACGCCGCGGATCACCTGCCAGCCGTAGGCCTCGAAGCGCCGCGGGGTGTCGTCGGTGAACCAGCCCTCGACCTTGCCGTCGATCGATATGCCGTTGTCGTCGTAGAAAGCGATCAGCTTGCCGAGGCCCAGCGTGCCGGCCAGCGAGCAGGCCTCGTGCGAAACCCCTTCCATCAGGCAGCCGTCGCCGAGGAAGACGTAGGTATGGTGGTTGACGACGTCGAAGCCCGGCCGGTTGAAGGTGGCCGCCAGGTGCCGCTCGGCGAGCGCGAGGCCCACCGCGTTGGCGATGCCCTGGCCGAGCGGGCCGGTGGTTGTCTCGATGCCAAGGCCGGCATCGCGCTCCGGGTGGCCGGCCGTATGCGCGCCCATCTGCCTGAAATGCCTGATGTCCTCGAGCGACAGCGGGTAGCCCGACAGGTGCAGGACCGCGTAGAGCAGCATCGAACCGTGGCCATTCGACAGAACGAAGCGATCGCGGTCAGGCCAGCGCGGGTTCGCCGGACTGTGGCGCAGGAAATCGTTCCAGAGCACCTCCGCGATATCTGCCATGCCCATCGGCATGCCCGGATGACCTGAATTCGCGGCCTGAACCGCGTCCATACTTAGCGCGCGAATCGCATTCGCGAGCTGCCGGCGTGTGGGCATGGGTCCCCTTGCGATCGAAGGTTTGAGGGCGGCGGGCTTAATTCGCCATTGTCGCAGCCGGGTTCTTTTCGGGCAACGGCTGGGGCGGCGAACGGCATGAAACTTCGGGTATAGTCGGGCCCGCGAGCTACCGCCGGCAGGGCGCAGCGGCTCCGCGGGGACGGCCGACGAGGCCGCCGGCGGGCTGAATCCGCCATGCCGGCAGGGCCGAACTACATAAACGCGCGGCCCTCCGCGCCGCACTATTGCAGGAATATCATCACGATGAGCAGCGGCTCCTACCTCTTCACTTCCGAATCGGTATCCGAGGGCCATCCGGACAAGGTCGCCGACCAGATTTCCGACGCCGTGCTGGACGCGATCCTGGCGAAGGACAAGAACGCCCGCGTCGCCTGCGAGACCCTCGTCAAGACGGGCTGCGCCATCATCGCCGGCGAAATCACGACGTCGGCCTGGGTCGACCTCGAGGCGCTCGTGCGCCGCACGGTGCTGCGCATCGGCTACGACTCCTCCGAGATGGGCTTTGACGGCGCGAGCTGCGCGGTGATCAACATCATCGGCAAGCAGTCGCCCGACATCGCCCAGGGCGTCGATCGCAAGGACCCCCGCAAGCAGGGCGCCGGCGACCAGGGCCTGATGTTCGGCTACGCGTCGAACGAAACCGACGTTCTGATGCCGGCCCCGATCACCTACGCCCATCGGCTGGTCAAGCGCCAGGCCGATGTCCGCCGTGCCGGCGCGCTTACCTGGCTGCGCCCGGACGCCAAGAGCCAGATCACGTTCCGCTACGAGAACGACCTGCCGGTCGCCATCGACGCCGTGGTGCTGTCCACGCAGCATTCACCGGAGATCAGCCTCAAGCGCCTGCGCGAGGGCGTCATGGAGGAGATCATCCTGCCGACCCTGCCGGCCGAGTGGCTGCACAAGAAGACCAAGTATCACATCAACCCGACGGGCAACTTCGTGATCGGCGGACCGGTCGGCGACTGCGGCCTGACGGGCCGCAAGATCATCGTCGACACCTACGGCGGCTTCGCCCGCCACGGCGGCGGCGCCTTCTCGGGCAAGGACCCGTCCAAGGTCGACCGTTCGGCCGCCTATGCGGCCCGTTATGTCGCCAAGAACATCGTCGCCGCCGGCCTCGCCGCCCGCTGCGAGGTGCAGGTCTCCTATGCGATCGGCGTCGCCGAGCCGACCTCGGTCACCGTCGAGACGTTCGGCACCAGCAAGCTGTCCCGCGAGCGGCTGACCCAGCTCGTGCGCCGCCACTTCGACCTGACCCCGTACGGTCTGCGCCAGATGCTCGACCTCGCGCGGCCGATCTACGAGGCGACCGCCGCCTACGGGCATTTCGGCCGCCACGAACCGGAATTCCGCTGGGAACGCACTGACAAGGCCAAGGCGCTGAAGGCGGACGCACGCTGAGCCGTTAACCCCATACAGGCGGCCGAGGGGCGTTGCAGCGCTGGCACCTACCTTGACGGGGGTGCCACGTCAGGCTCGGCAGCTTGAACATTTCAACGGCGCCCATTCTTAAATCCAGAGAGGATAGAGAATGAGCGCTGTACTGAAGACTTCGAAAGATTTCCACGTCGCCGATATGGGACAGGCCGCCTTCGGCCGCAAGGAAATCACCATCGCCGAGACGGAGATGCCCGGCCTGATGTCGGTGCGCGAGGAATACGCCTCGCGTCAGCCACTGAAGGGCGCCCGCATCGCCGGCTCGCTGCACATGACGATCCAGACCGCCGTGCTGATCGAGACGCTGAAGGCGCTCGGCGCGGACGTGCGCTGGGCGTCGTGCAACATCTACTCGACCCAGGACCATGCCGCCGCCGCGATCGTCGAGGCCGGCATCCCGGTCTTCGCCTACAAGGGCGAAACGCTGGCCGACTACTGGGAATTCACCCACCGGATCTTCGAATTCGGCGACGGCTCCGTCGCCAACATGATCCTCGATGATGGCGGCGACGCGACGCTGCTCGTCCACCTCGGCCTGCGCGCCGAGTCGGATCCGTCGGTCATATCCAAGCCGACCAACGAGGAAGAGGAAGCGCTTTTCGCCGCGATCCAGCAGCGTCTGCGCACCCGCCCCGGCTTCTACGCCTCGCTCGCCAAGAGCATCAAGGGCGTCACCGAGGAGACGACGACGGGCGTCCACCGCCTCTACCAGATGCAGAGGGACGGCTCGCTGCTGTTCCCGGCCATCAACGTCAACGACTCGGTCACGAAGTCGAAGTTCGACAACCTCTACGGCTGCCGCGAGTCGCTGGTCGATGCGATCAAGCGCGCGACCGACGTCATGATCGCCGGCAAGATCGCCGTGGTCGCCGGCTACGGCGACGTCGGCAAGGGCAGCGCGCAGGCACTCAAGGCCCTGTCGGCCCAGGTGTGGGTCACCGAGATCGACCCGATCTGCGCCCTGCAGGCATCGATGGACGGCTACCGCGTCGTCACGATGGAAACCGCGGTCCAGCACGGTGACATCTTCGTCACGGCCACCGGCAACCTGCGGGTCATCAACCATGACCACATGCGGCAGATGAAGCACAACGCCATCGTCTGCAACATCGGCCACTTCGACAGCGAGATCGACATCGCGAGCCTGCGCCAGTACACCTGGGAAAACATCAAGCCGCAGGTCGACCACGTCATCTTCCCCGACGGCAAGCGGATCATCGTGCTCGCCGAGGGGCGGCTCGTTAACCTCGGCTGCGCGACGGGCCACCCGAGCTTCGTGATGTCCTCGTCGTTCGCCAACCAGACGCTCGCCCAGATCGAGCTGTGGACCAACCTTGCCAAGTACGAGAACAAGGTCTACACGCTGCCGAAGATCCTCGACGAGCACGTGGCACGCCTGCATCTGGCGAAGCTCGGCGTGGAACTGACGACGATGACGGCCGAACAGTCGGCCTACATCCGCACGCCGGTGGCGGGTCCCTTCAAGCCGGATCACTACCGGTACTGAGCGGCGACCGCGGCGGGACCGGTCGGCCGGTCCTGCCTGGAAGTGCCAAGTCCGGGGCCCCTGCATCACCCGATGCCGGGGCCCTTTTTTCGACCGCGCCGGGGGCGCTGCCGCCCGCCGGCCGGCCATTTGACTTCTCGCGGTCACCGTCCGGAAATCGGCGGAATCCGTCACACCTGCTGGCGGTCGCCATCGAACCAGTTCACCGTCCGAATCGGGCGTCTTTTGCTACTTTGTCAGCACCGGAACCGAGGAACCTTCAGGACGAAGGCACACTCCAACGCATGCAGGCGGACGGGCGACGCCGGTGGCGCGCCGCGGGAGCAACCGATCTTGACCAACCTACCTTCGAAGTCCGTGCGGCTGGTGCAGTTCACCGACCCGCACCTGTTCGGCGATCCCGCCGGACGGCTGCGCGGCATCGCGACCCTGGACTCGCTGCGCGCGACCGTGGCCGAAGTCCGCGCGCGGGTCGGCGAGTGGGACGCCACCCTGCTGACCGGCGATCTCGTACAGGACGATCCCGCCGGGTACCGCCACCTCTACGACGTTTTCGGCAGCCTGCCCCAGACCGTCCACTGCCTGCCCGGCAACCACGACGTGCCGGAGGCCATGCGCCTCGTGCTCGCCGATCCGCCGTTTACGCTCACCGGCCACGCCGACTACGGTCCCCTGGCGCATCGTCCTGCTCGACTCCCGCCTGCCCGGCGCCGCCGACGGCGAGCTGTCGGCGGCGGAACTCGCGCGCCTGGACGGCCTGCTCGGCGGTACGGGCTTCGAGCACGCCCTCGTCTGCCTGCACCACCACCCGGTCGTCATGGGCAGCCACTGGCTTGACCAGGTCGGGCTGCGCAACGCCGAGGCGTTCTTCGCGGTCCTCGACCGCCACAGCCGGGCGCGGGCCGTGATCTGGGGCCATGTCCATCAGGAATACGCCGGCCAGCGCGGCGCCCTCGCCCTCTACGGCACACCCTCGACCTGCGCGCAGTTCCGGCCGCGCATCGACGGCTTCGCCATCGACAGCCTGCCGCCGGGGTTCCGGATCCTCGAGCTCGGCGCCGACGGCTCGATCGCCACCGCCGTCGGCTGGCTGCCGGTCGCCGAACCGGTGCTGCGCGCGCAAAGCGCCTGAGGGCGGGCGCCGGCCGGGCCGGCGCCGCCCCGCCCCGCCCGATTGGCCGCCGCGCCGGCCGCTGAGTACACTCCACGCCCGGAGGTACCCGTGACCACATCCCACGATCTGTTCGTCGAAGCCCAGAAATACATCCCCGGCGGGGTCAATTCGCCGGTGCGCGCCTTCCGCGGCGTGGGGGGTGAACCCATCTTCGTCGCCCGCGCCAACGGCCCCTACCTGTGGTCGGCCGAGGGGCGCCGCTACATCGACTACATCGGCTCGTGGGGCCCGATGGTGCTCGGGCACGCCCATCCGGAGGTCATCGCCCGGGTCCAGGAAACCGTCGCCCACGGCCTGTCGTTCGGCGCGCCGACCGCGATCGAGACCGACATGGCCGCCCAGGTCTGCCGGCTGGTGCCGTCGATCGAGCTGGTGCGCATGGTCAGTTCCGGCACGGAGGCGACCATGAGCGCCATCCGCCTCGCCCGCGGCTTCACCGGCCGCGACAAGATCGTGAAGTTCGAGGGTTGCTACCACGGCCACTCGGACTCGCTCCTGATGAAGGCCGGCTCCGGGCTCCTGACCCTCGGCGTGCCGACCTCGCCCGGCGTGCCGAAGGAACTCGCCCAGCACACGCTGACGCTGCCGTTCAACGACGCCGCCCGGGCCCGGGAGCTTTTTCAGAAGCTTGGCGGCGACATCGCCTGCGTGATCATCGAGCCGGTCGCCGGCAACATGAACTGCATACCGCCGGTGCCCGGCTTCCTCGAGACCCTGCGCGCCCTGTGCGACGAGCACAGCAGCGTCCTCATCTTTGACGAGGTCATGACCGGGTTCCGCGTCGCCCTCGGCGGTGCCCAGGCGCTGTACGGCATCCGCCCCGACCTGACGACGCTCGGCAAGATCATCGGCGGCGGCATGCCGGTCGGTGCGTTCGGCGGCCGCCGCGAGATCATGAGCCACATCTCCCCGCTCGGCCCCGTCTACCAGGCGGGCACGCTGTCCGGGAACCCGGTGGCGATGATCGCGGGCCTGACCACCCTGCGCCTGCTCGAGGAGCCGGGCTTCCACGCACGCCTCGCGGCCCGGACCGAGCGGCTCGTCACCGGCCTGCGCGGTGCCGCCGCCGCCGCCGGCGTGCCGCTCGCCACCAACCACGTCCCCGGCATGTTCGGCCTGTTCTTCACCGACCGGCCGACCGTGACCTCCTACGAGGAAGCCACGCAGTGCGACGTGGAGGGCTTCAAGCGCTTCTTCCATGCCATGCTGGCCGAGGGCGTCTACCTCGCGCCCAGCGCCTTCGAGGCGGGCTTCATCTCGATCGCGCATACGGACGACGAGATCGACGCGACGGTCGCCGCCGCGGCGCGGGCCTTCGCCAGGGTCTGAGGCGGTCCCGGCGCACCGTCGGACCGGCGCCTGCCAGGGGAATAGCGTTGCGAATCATGCACGTCTGCCTGTCGAGCGGCTTCGCCGGCACGGAACGCTCGACGACCGAGACGTGCAACGCCCATGCCGGCGAGCACGACGTGGCGCTCGTCATCCGCCGCGGCCATCGCGGCCCGTCCGGCGCCAGCATCGTCGACTTCCTCGATCCGCGGGTGAAGGTCTACGAGGTGGGCAACTGGTTCGCGGGCCGGGGCCTCCGGCGCGCGGTCGCTGACTTCCGGCCCGAGATTGTCCACGCC
Source organism: uncultured Pseudomonadota bacterium (assembly GCA_903839465.1). Lineage (GTDB taxonomy): Bacteria > Pseudomonadota > Gammaproteobacteria > Steroidobacterales > Steroidobacteraceae > CAIKMS01. The sequence goes on along the minus strand of CAIMCI010000284.1, from coordinate 2,885 downwards.
CACCTGCGCCGGGCAACCCGGCTCCTCGCCCGGCTGGCACCGGACTGCGCGACGGTGGCGACGCTGCATCTTCGCGTCAACGGTCCGCAGTTTCTGCAGATGGACGGCCTGATCCTGATCGCCGCCTGGCAGCGCGCCGACCTCGCCGGTTACCGCGGTCGCGTCTTTGAGATCCCGAACTCGCTCGTGCCCCACGCGCCGCCTGCGCCGGCCGAGATCGCCCGCCTGCGCGAGGAATGCGGTGCGAAACCTGCCGACTTCCTGGTCGGCGGCGTCGGCCGCCTGGTGCAGTCGAAGGGCTTCGACACGCTGATCCGCGCCTTCCTCGAGGCCTCGCCGCCTGGCGCGCACCTGGTCGTGGTCGGCGACGGCAGCCAGAAGGCGAAGCTTGAGGCGCTCGCCGGCGACCGGGTCACGTTCACCGGCTTTCGCCGGAACGCCAAGGACTACTACCCGTGCTTCGATCTCTTCGTCTGCCCGTCGCGCAGCGAACCGATGGGCCGGGTCATTCTCGAAGCACTCGATGCCGGCACGCCGGTGCTCGCCACCGCCGCGCAGGGACCGAGCGAGATCCTCGCGAAGTACCCGGGAACGCTGGTGCCGATCGACGACGTGCCGGCGATGGCGGACGCCCTCCGCCGCCTGGTCGCGGCCCGGCCACCGCGGCAGCGCCCCGATCTCCGTCCGCACGAGGTCGGCAACGTCGCCCGCGAGATCCTCGCCGCGTACGAGGAACTCGTCGCCGCGCGCCGCTCAGCCGGTCTGCGCTAGCCAGCTGTCGAGCGCGAGCAGGCCCCAGACCTTGGGGAAGTCGGCCGGCACCGGCCGGCGCAGGATCTGCCGGTCGAGCAGCCGGCGATTGGCCGCCGCCAGCAGGTCCGGATGCGACCGCACCCAGCGCCGCACCGGCAGGCCGAAGCCCTTCTTCGGCCGGCCGAGATGCCCCGCCGGCAGCCGGGGCGCCATGAGGTCACGCACCATCGTCTTGCCGGTGTGGTTCGGGGCGTCGATCAGGAGCCCCGTCTCGATGCCGAGCGCGAATTCGACCAGCCGGTGGTCGAGCAACGGCGGGCGCACCTCCAGCGAGTGCGCCATGCTGGTGCGGTCGACCTTTGTCAGCAGCGCCTCGGGCAGGCTCGTGTGCAGGTCCAGCCAGCGTATGCGCTGGGCGGGTGGCAGGTCGTCGCGCCAGTGCTGGCGGTAGAACCACAGGGGTTCCCGTCCGTCACGCGCCAGGCGCGGATGCACGAGCGCGTCGAACTGCATCGCATTGAGCAGGCCGACGCGGGTCGAGAAGCGTTCGGCGCCGTCGACCGCCCGGCGCTGCACGGACTGCGCGAGCGACGACAGCGGCGGCAGGACGTGGCGCAGCGAACGCGCCCACGCGGATGAGCCGCCTTCGGCGCTTTTCCAGTAGCGCGGATAGCCACAGAAGATCTCGTCACCGCCCTCGCCGCTCAGGGCCACGACCACCTGCTCGCGGGCGAGCCCCGAGATCAGGTAGTTCGACCACGCGGCGCTGTCCGAAAACGGTCCGTCAAAGAGCTTCGGCACGATCGCGAGCGCTTCCTCGACGCCCGTCCGCGACGCGGTGAGTTCGGCGTGCCGGGTGCGAAGATGCGTAGCGACGGCGCGGGCCGCGTCCGCCTCCGAATGCTCGCGCTCGTCGAAGCCGAGCGTGAAGGTGCGCGGCGACTCGAGGTAGTAGGCGACCGTCGCCGAATCGAGGCCACCGCTCAGGAACACGCCGACCGGCACGTCGGCGAGCGCATGGTCGCGGACCACCGTACCCAGCAAGTCGTCGAGCGCCTCCTTCGTCCGGCGCGGATCGCCGGGGCGCACGGCGGCGGACGGCACCCACCACCGCTCGGTCGTGAGCCTGCCGTCCTCGAAGGTCAGCGTCGTGGCCGGCGGCAGCTGCAGGAGGTCGGCATACGCGGTGTACGGCGAGGGTACGTAGCCGTAGGTCAGGTAATCGCGCAGGCCCGCCGGGTCCTCGGCAAAGGCGCGCACTTCGCGCAGCGCCTTGATCTCGGAAGCAAACGCCAGTGTGCCGTCCCGGACCGTGTAGAAGAACGGCTTGATGCCGAGGCGGTCGCGCGCGGCGAACAGCCGCCGGTTGCGCGCGTCCCAGATGGCGAAGGCGAACATGCCGTTCAGGCGCTCGAGGCAGCGTGCGCCGTCCCGCACGTAGAGCCGCAGCAGGACCTCGGTGTCGGAATGGGACTGGAACTCGCCGCCGAGCTCGCGGCGCAACTCGTGGAAGTTGTAGATCTCGCCGTTGTAGGTGATCGTGTAGTCGCCGTACTGCATCGGCTGGTGGCCGGCCGAGGACAGGTCGAGGATCGACAGGCGCGTGTGGCCGAGCATGGCGCCCGGCAGGGCGAGCATGCCGCGATCGTCCGGGCCACGGTGGTGGAGGCTCGCGACCATCCGCGCGAGGATGCGCTCGGCGTCCGTGCCCTCGGCGGCGGGCCCGACGAGGCCGGCGATGCCGCACATCCTAGCGGGCCCCGGTCGTCGCGCACGGCGCCGCCGGCCACCGTGCGGCGATCAGCGTCGGACTGTGCGCGAACTCTGCCATGGGGACTTCACACCCGACTGGGTACGCGCTGCCATCCTGGCCGGACGGGAACCCGCGGTCCGGCTGCGTCGCGTCGTTTTTCAGGTGCCGAGCATAGCATTCGCCCGCGCCGGCCAACCACCGGCCAACCACCGGCCACCCGCCGCCGGCGGATGGCGGCAGCAGGCGATCTGCACTACATTGCCGGCGATGAAGACCCTCGCGTATTTCACGGCCGCCATCATCGGCACGCTGCTCGCCGCGGCGCTGCTCGCCTACCCGGTCTACCTCGGCGTGCACGCGCTCAATCCCGACTGGGCCT
>CAIMCI010000283.1 GCA_903839465.1 uncultured Pseudomonadota bacterium | reverse complement strand
GCCAAGCGCGCCGCCGAGGTCGCCGCGCGCGAGGAGGCCGAGCGGGCCCGCAAGGCGGCAGCCAGCGAGCGCGCGCCGCCGCGCACCGAAGCCGACGACAAGGCGACCCGCTACGGGCGCCAGGAGCTGCATGTCACCTCCGACGTCAGCCGCCGCTACAAGAAGAAGGCGCGGCCGCAGGACATGCGCCGCGGCGCGTCCAAGGGTGGCGACTCCAAGCACGGCTTCGAGATGCCGACGGAGCCCGTCCGGCGCGAGATCGCGGTGGCCGAGACGATCACGGTTGCCGAGCTCGCGCAGAAAATGGCCGTCAAGGGCTCCGAGGTCATCAAGGCCCTGATGCAGATGGGCGTGATGGCGACGATCAACCAGGTCATCGACCAGGACACGGCAGTGCTCGTGGTCGAGGAGATGGGCCACTCGGCGAAGGCCATCAAGGAAAACGTGCTCGAGGACGACCTGCAGGCCGGGCTCGAGGGTGGCGAGGACGCGATCGCGCGCCCGCCGGTCGTGACCATCATGGGTCACGTCGACCACGGCAAGACCTCGCTGCTCGACTACATCCGCCGCGCGAAGGTCGCGGCCGGCGAGGCCGGTGGCATCACCCAGCACATCGGCGCGTACCACGTCGAGACGCCGAAGGGCATCGTCACGTTCATCGACACGCCCGGCCACGCGGCGTTCACGTCGATGCGCGCGCGCGGCGCCCAGGCGACCGACATCGTCGTCCTGGTGGTGGCGGCCGACGACGGCGTCATGCCGCAGACGATCGAGGCGATCCAGCACGCGCGGGCGGCCGAGGTGCCCATCGTCGTTGCGCTCAACAAGATCGACAAGCCGGAGGCCGATGCCGACCGGGTCAAGAGCGAACTCGTCGCGCAGAGCGTGATTCCGGAAGAATACGGCGGCGACGTCATGTTCATACCGGTATCGGCGAAGGTCGGCACCGGCATCGACCAGCTGCTCGATGCGCTGCTGCTGCAGGCCGAGGTCCTCGAGCTCAAGGCAACCCCGAACGGCCCGGCCGGCGGTGTCGTCCTCGAGTCCGCGATCGAGAAGGGCCGCGGCGCGGTCGCGACCGTCCTCGTCAAGCGCGGCACGCTCAAACAGGGCGATGCGATCCTCGCCGGCCAGGAATACGGCCGGGTCCGCGCCATGTTCGACGAGCGCGGCCAGGCCGTGACCTCGGCCGGACCGTCGATCCCGGTCCAGGTGCTCGGCCTGTCGGCGGCGCCCAATGCCGGCGATGAACTCTTGGTCGTCGAGAGCGAGCGCAAGGCCCGTGAGGTCGCCCTCTACCGCCAGGGCAAGTTCCGCGACGTCAAGCTCGCGCGTACCGTGCAGTCCGCCGAGGACGTGTTCGCCTCGATGGCGGACGCGAAGGCGCAGACCATCCAGGTGCTCATCAAGGCCGACGTGCAGGGCTCCGCCGAGGCGCTCAAGGATGCGCTGCAGAAGCTCTCGACCAGCGAGGTCGCCGTCAAGGTCATCGGTTCCAACGTCGGTGGCATCACCGAATCCGATATCAGCCTCGCGTCGGCTTCCAACGCGCGGATCATCGCCTTCAACGTGCGTGCCGACGCGACCGCCCGCGGCCTCATCAAGGACCAGGGCATCGACGTTCGCTACTACAGCATCATCTACGAGGCCATCGACGACGTGCGCGCCGCACTGTCCGGCATGCTCTCGCCCGAGGTCCGCGACCAGATCGTCGGCACCGCGCAGGTCCGCGACGTTTTCCGCTCGACGAAGTTCGGCCAGGTGGCGGGCTGTCTCGTCATGGAAGGCTTCGTCAAGCGCAACAACCCGATCCGCGTGCTGCGCGACAACGTCGTGATCTTCGAGGGAGCGCTGGAGAGCCTGCGCCGCTTCAAGGACGACGTCGGCGAGGTGCGGGCCGGCACCGAGTGCGGCATCGCGGTCAAGGACTACAACGACGTCCGGGCCGGCGACCAGATCGAATGCTACGAGCGCGTCATCGTGACGCGCACGCTCTAGCGCGGGAGGACAGCGGGGGCGGCGTGCCCGGCCCCGTGCGACGATGCCGAAGGACTACGCGCGCGGACGGCGGATCGAGGCGGAGCTCCTGCGCACGCTCGCCGAGCTCGTGCGTCGCGAGGTCAAGGACCCGCGGGTCGGGCCCGTGACGCTGACCGCGGTCGAGGTCTCCCCCGACGTGTCGCACGCGACGGTCTACTTCCTGCCGTTCGATGCCAGCCGTCCGGTCGAGGACGTGGGTGCGGCGCTCGCCTCGGCGGCACCGTTTCTGCGCCACGAGCTGCGCAGCCGGATCCGGATCCGCTTCGTCCCGGAGCTGCACTTCAAGCCCGACGAGAGCATCGAGCGGGCGGCGAAGCTCTCGGCGCTGATCGCTTCGGCCGTGAAGCAGGACGCCGAGCGCCACGTCGACGACCCGCCGGCCGGCGGCGACGGGCCGCCGACCGGGGAGAGCGAGCCCTCGTGAGCGGCGCGCGGCCGCGCGTCGCGTGGCGCGAGGTGGACGGGCTCCTCCTGCTCGACAAGCCGCTGGGCCTCAGTTCCAACCAGGCGCTGCAGCGGGCCCGACGCCTGTTCCGGGCCGCGAAGGCCGGGCACACCGGCAGTCTCGATCCGCTCGCCACGGGCATGCTGCCGATCTGTTTCGGCCAGGCCACCAAGGTCTGCGCGTACCTCCTCGACTCCGACAAGGTCTACCGCGCCACGCTGCGCCTCGGCTCCCGCACCGCGACCGGTGACGCGGAAGGCGAGGTCGTCGAGACTCGGCCGGTGCCGGCGCGTCCGGATCTGGCGGCGGCGGCGGCCACGCTCACCGGCGCGATCCGCCAGGTGCCGCCGATGTACTCGGCGCTCAAGGTCGATGGCGAACGTCTCTACGCGCTCGCCCGGGCCGGTATCGATGTCGAGCGCGAGGCGCGCGAGGTGACGATCCACGCCCTGCGCGCGAGCGCACGTCCCGACGGCGACATCGACCTGGAGGTGCACTGCTCCAAGGGCACCTACGTGCGCACGCTCGGCGAGGACTTCGCGCGCGAGCTCGGCACGGTCGGGCATCTCGTCGCCCTGCGCCGGGAATGGGTGGCGCCGTTCAGCGGCCATCCCATGCACACGCTGCAGTCGCTCGAGGCAGCGCTCGCCCGGGCAGCCGCGCCCGAGGAACTCCTGTTGCCGACCGAGGCTGCGTTGCCGCACTGGCCGGCCCTCGAGCTCGACGCCGACGCCGAGCGCGACATCCGCCACGGACGCGGCG
>CAIMCI010000282.1 GCA_903839465.1 uncultured Pseudomonadota bacterium | reverse complement strand
TCCTCGAGCGTCTCCGTCATGCCGGACCGCAGCCACAGCGAGCAACCGGCGAGCGCTGCGCCGATCAGAAAGGGTATGCGCCAGCCCCAGGCCGCGAGCTGTTCCTCGGTCAGGACAATGCGTTGCAGGACGACGAGCACGATGAGCGCAGTGAGCTGGCCGAGTGAAAGCGTCGCGAAGAGCAGGCTCGAATAGAGACCGCGTCGCCCGGGTGGCGCCACCTCACTGAGGTAGGTCGCCGACGACGCGTACTCGCCGCCCAGGCTGAAGCCCTGAACGACCCGCCCGAGCACCAGCAGGGCGGGGGCGGCGATCCCTATGGTGTTGTCCCCGGGAGTGAGGCCGATGAGCAGGGAGCCGCCGCCCATGGCGAGGATGGACGCGACCAGCGCCGCCCGTCGGCCGTGCCGGTCGGCATAGGCGCCGAGTATCCAGCCACCGATCGGGCGCATGACAAAGCCGACCGCGAAGACCGCGGCCGTGTTCAGCAGTTCGGCGGTGCGGCTCTCGGCCGGAAAGAAAGCTCGCGCAAAGTAGATGCCGAACGCCGAGTAGACGTACCAGTCGTAGTACTCGATCGCGTTGCCGACGGTCCCGGCCAGGATCGATCGCCAGCGCGCCGCGCCCTGACGCGGGTCCGGTACGGGGCTCAGGCCTGCGGGGAGCGAGCGGGCGTCGTGCATGCGGAATCTACTCGGGCGCAGGAACAGCGCCGCAGTTGAGCACAGGCACCGGTCGGTGGCCAGCGCTGCTGGCAGGTGCCGCGCGCGCCTATACTCGGGTGATGGCGAGCGATCGCGGCGCGCACCCGGGCAGGTTGCTGCGGCGCATCGAGGCGACCCGGTGCCGCATACCGTCGCGGCGCCGGGCAACATGGCGGTCCGGGCAATGTTGGAGAGAACCGCAGTGGGACTTGATATCGACCAGTTGCGCCGGGATACGCCCGGCATCGCCCACGTCGCGCACTTCAATAATGCGGGCGCCGCCCTGCCGCCCGAGCCGGTGCTCCGTGCCGTGGTCGAGCACCTGCAGACGGAGGCGCGGATCGGCGGCTATGAGGCGGCGAGCGCCGCACAGGAGGCGACTGCGGCGACGTATGCCGCCGTGGGCGAGCTCCTCGGCTGTCAGAGCGATGAAATTGCTCTGGTGGACTGCGCCACCCGCGCATGGGAAGCCGCTTTCCACTCGCTGCCGCTGAAAGCCGGCGACCGGATCCTTACCGGCCAGGCCGAGTACGCGAGCAACGTGCTCTCTTACCTGCATGCAGAGCGGCGGCGCGGCGTCACCGTCGAGGTCATTCCCGATGACGCGCACGGCCAATTCGACGTGGCGGAACTGGAGCGGCGGATGGGGCCTGACGTCGGGCTCGTTGCCCTGACGCACGTGCCAACCAACGGCGGGCTGGTCAATCCGGCGGCGGCTGTCGGCGCCGTTGCCCGCGCCGCCGGCGTGCCGTTTCTGCTCGACGCCTGTCAGAGCGCCGGCCAGATTGCGCTGGATGTGCGTGACCTTAGGTGCGACATGCTGTCGGCGACCGGGCGCAAGTACCTGCGCGGCCCGCGCGGCACGGGGTTCCTTTACGTCCGTCGCGACTTTGCCGAGCGGCTGGAACCGGCCACGGTCGACCTGCACTCGGCAACCTGGATCAGCCGATCCGAGTATCGCCTCGCGCCGGGCGCGCGTCGGTTCGAGACCTGGGAGTCGGCGGTCGCCAATCGCATCGGCCTCGGCGTCGCTGTTCGCTACGCGCTCGATATCGGCGTCGGCGCCATTTCGCATCGAACGGCGATGCTCGCCGACAGGCTGCGCGCCGCCCTGCGCGAGCTGCCGGGAGTCACGGTGCGTGACAAGGGTGAACGGCTGTGCGGCATTGTCACGTTCACGAAGGCGGGCGAGACAGGCTCGCTGCTGTCGGCGCGGCTGCGACGGCAGGCCATCAATACGTCCGTTGCCGTGCGCGAACACACCCGCTTCGACATGGACGAGAGGGGCCTCGACGAGATGGTTCGGGCGTCGGTCCACTGTTACAACACCGATGAGGAAATCGCGAGGCTGGTTGCCGCCGTGGCGGCGGCCCGGTGAGCGGCCTCTACGTCTTTGGCGACAGCTACCTGGACAGCGGCGCCGCGCTGACGGTGAGCCAGGCCGCGGTGGCGGCCGGGGTTCCCGGCGCCAAGGTCATGCCGGCGCCTCCGGGCAGCCCGGTCTACGCGACCGGTCGCTGGTGTGACGGGCCGACCATGGCCGAGCACCTCGCGGCGGACCTGGCCGTTCCG
>CAIMCI010000281.1 GCA_903839465.1 uncultured Pseudomonadota bacterium | reverse complement strand
GCTGACGATGTCGCCGGCGCGCGCCTCGTGGTCGCCGCCACGGGGATTACCGAGGTCAACCGGGCGGTCGCCGCGGCGGCCGAGTCGCACGGGATCCTGGCCAACATCGTCGACGATTCGGCGCTGTCAACCGCCACCCTCGGCGCCATCGTCGACCGCTCGCCGATCGTGATCGCGATATCGACCGAAGGCAGCGCACCGGCGCTCGCCCGCCATATACGCGCGCGCGTCGAGGCGCTGGTCGACGAGTCGTATGGCGAGCTCGGCCGGTTCCTCGCCCGCTGGCGCAGCCGCATCAAGGACGCCATCACGGTCGTGGCCGAACGACGCCGGCTCTACGATGCGCTGCTCGACGGTGCGGGCGAGGTCGCATCGCTCGTCCGACGTGGACGGCCGACGGCGGCCGACGAGGCCATGACGACGCTCCTCGCCAGTGGCGCGCGTCCCGGCGGTCGCGTCGTGCTGGTCGGGGCCGGCCCGGGCGATCCGGGCCTGCTGACGCTGAACGCGCTGCGCGCGCTGCAGTCGGCCGATGTCGTCCTGCACGACCGGCTGGTCAGTCCGGAGATCCTCAAGCTCGCCCGCCGCGAGGCGGAACTGATCGAGGTCGGCAAGTCCGCCGGCGGCCACAGCGTCGCCCAGGACGCGATCCACCGGCTGCTTCGCGAACACACCGCCCGCGGCCACTGCGTCGTGCGCCTCAAGGGCGGCGATCCGTTCGTCTTCGGCCGCGGCGGCGAGGAACTCGAGTTCCTGCGTGCGGCCGGCATCGACTACGACGTCGTGCCCGGGATCACCGCGGCGGTCGGCTGCGCGGCGTACGCCGGCATACCGCTGACCCATCGCGACCACGCGGAGTCGGTGCGCTTCGTGACCGCGCACTGCGCCGCGCAGATTCCGCCAAACGACTGGCGGCGCCTCGCGGATCCCCGCGAGACGCTCGCCATCTACATGGGCGTCGGCACGCTCAGCGACGTGACGCGCGAGCTCCTGCGGCACGGTCGCGCGCCGGGCACTCCCGTGGCCTTTGTCGAAAACGGCTGCCGCCCGGAACAGCGGGTCGTCATCGCGACCCTGACCACGGCCGTGGACGTAGCGGCCCGGGAGGCCATCCGCTCGCCGTCGCTCCTCATCGTCGGCGGAGTCGCGGCGCTGGGCGGGACGCTCCACTGGTACGGTGCAGCACCGGTCGACCACCGCCCGGATCGTCGCGGCGCCCGCGACGCCGTGCAGGTCGCCGTCGCCTGAACGGCGATCGGGGCGGCGTGGACGCTGGTTCGGCCACGTGCTAGCGTTTTGGCATTCCAGGACCCGGAGCCCACCCATGCGCACTCGTCTCATCGCGATCCTTATCGGGAGCCTCGCCGCCCTGCCGGCGAGCGCCCAGCCCCCGGACCTGAGCAAGGTCGAGATCAAGGCGACCAAGGTCGCCAACGGCCTCTATATGCTCGAGGGCGCGGGCGGCAACATGGCCGCCTCGGTCGGCGAGGACGGCGTGGTCCTCATCGACGATGAATTCGCGCCGCTCGCCGGCAAGATCGAGGCGGTGCTGAAGAGCCTCAATGCCAGTGCCAAGCCGCTGCGTTTCGTCATCAACACGCACTACCACTTCGACCACACGGGCAGCAACCAGGCTCTCGCCAGCGACGGCGCGACGCTGATCTCCCACACCAATGTCCGCGCGCGACTGGCGAATCCGTCGGCCGCCGGCAACGGCGGCTCGGTGAAACTGCCGGCCGCGAAGCCGGCGGACCCCGCGGCGCTGCCCGTGATCACCTTCGATCATGACGTCACCGTGCACGCCAACGGCGAGGACATCCGGGCGATCTACTTCCCGGCCGGCCACACGGACGGTGACTCGATCATCTTCTTCACGAAGGCCAATGTCGTGCACATGGGCGACGACTTCGTCCGCTACGGCTTCCCGTTCATCGACATCGACGGCGGCGGCAGCGTCGAGGGCACGATCAAGGCCTGCGAGCGGGTGCTTGCGCAGGTGCCGGCGGACGTCAAGGTCATCCCGGGCCACGGCGCCGTCGCGACCACTGCCGACGTCCGCGAGTACGTGCAGATGCTGAAGGACACGAGCGCGGCGGTTCGCTCGGCGATGAAGGCTGGCAAGAGCCTGGAGCAGATGAAGAAGGACCAGGTGCTCGCCGCGTGGAGCAAGCGCTACTCCGGCGACTTCATCTCCACCGACGCCTTCCTCGAGACGCTCTACAACGACTTCAGCGGCCGCTCCGGCGGCGCCTTCGTCAAGCACCACTGAGTGCGGGCGCCCGGTCACCGCCGGTCGGCCAGGCCGGCCGGCAGCCGGCGACTGCGGTTCGCCGGGCCTGCCTGGCGGGCGCTTGTCGCCAGCGCCTTCGCCGGGATCGTCCTGGCGCGGGCTGCCGCCGCGGCCGACGGCAACCTCGACGCCGTGGCCTCGATCGTCACCGACCCGGACGGTTCGCCGTTGCCGTCAGGTTGGACCGCCGGTGCTGCCGCCTACGCAGGCACCTCCCCCTATCGGGCGCAGTCCGACTCGGTGCTCGCCTTTCCGGGTGCGATCTATCTGACACCGACGCTGATGTTCCTGGGCGACCGGGTCAACGTGACGGTGCACTACGCGGACAAAGTCCGGTATTTCGCCCGCGCCCGGCTCCGCTTCGGCAATCTCTCGCCGCAGGACCATCCGGAATGGGCGGGCCTCAAGCCGCGCGACTGGGAACTGGAGGCCGGCGGCGGAGTCCAGGTGCTGACCCCGGCGGGCATCGTGACGGCGCGCGCCAGCAGCGACGTCATCGGCCGCAGCCGCGGCCAGGACGTCATCGTGTCGCTGGACCTGCCCTACATCCGCGAGCGCTTCGTCGTCATGCCGTCGTTTGCCGCCATCTACCGGTCATCGAATCTCGCCAACTACTATTTCGGCGGCATCTCGCGCAGCGAAGCCTCCCCGCTGCACGCCTATCACGACACCGGCGCGATGCTGTCCGCGTCGGCCTCGGTCGTCGGCAGTTTCCGGATCACCCGTCGCTGGCTGGGCGCGGCGGTCGTCAACTACGAGCACTACCCGGCCGGCGTGCGCACGAGTCCGCTGATCGGGCGGAGCGGCGGCTTCGACTTCCTCATCGGCGCCGGCTACACGTTCCGCTAGGACCTAGCCCGCGGCGGCAGCCAGCCAGCGATCGACGAACCGGCGGGTCTCGGCGTCGGCCATGTCGGTCACGGTCACCATCCGGAAGGTCCCGGTGGAGGCGCGGATGACCTGGTAGCCGTCCTCGCGGGTACGCTCGTCACCGCTGCGCCAGCCACTGTCGTTCGGTGCCACAAAGACCGTGATCCAGTGCGCGCCCGCCCGGTAGACGAGTGCCGCGCAGCGCACATGGTCGACGTAGTCGACGCGGCCACCGACCAGGCTGTAGCCGTCCGCCGCGAGTTCCGGCACCGGGGGCGCGAAGCTCAGCCGGCCGGTGAACCACGGCCGAACGGTGTGGTGGTCGGACGACAGCACCTCCACCCGTGCCTCGGCCAGCATCGACCGGACGTGCGCGCTGGCAAAGGCCTCCGCCGCCAGGCGGCTGTCGCCGTGCCGGTGACCGGCCCAGTAGGCCCCGACCGCGAGCACCAGGCTCGCCGCGAGCGCCGCCGGCAGCGGCAGCGACGACAGCATTCGCCGAGCGCGGGGTGCCGGCGCCGCCGGCAGCGACGCCAGCAGTCGCCGTTCGCTGCCGGCCGGCAACGGATAGCGCAGGGGCGCCCGCCGCAGCCGCTCGAGGAGCGCGCGGCGTGCGGCGAGCAGGTCCTGGCACTGACGGCACTGCCGTGCATGGCCCTCGAAATCGGCGCTCTCGACGGCGCCAAGCTCGCCGTCGAGGAAGGCGTCGATCAGCGGGTGTGCCTGGTCGTGGGACATCATGGCCGCTCTCCGCCGGGGTTCAGTCGGGCCGCCACGCCGTCCCGGCCGCGCGACAGCCGCGACATCACCGTGCCGATCGGGATGCCGAGCACCTCGGCGATCTCCCGGTAGCCCAGGCCGTCGATATCGCGCAGCACGACGACCGCGCGCTGGTCGGTCGGCAGCGCCCCGATCGCCCGGCGCAGGATCTCCCGTTCGTGCTCGCCGCCGGCGACATCGGCGGGATCGACGCCAATACCGCCCGCCTGGCCGGCAAGTTCATCCATCAGCGCGTCGCTCGCGTCGTCATCGAGGGACACCTCGGGATGGCGGCGCTTCGTGCCAAGGGCCCCCAGCGCCACGTTGCGGACGATCGCCAGGAACCAGGACCTCGCGCTGCCGCCACGGTAGCCGTCGAAGTACTGCAGGCCGCGGACCAGCGCCTCCTGGACCACGTCCTCGGCCTCGGTGGAATCGCGCACGAGCCAGCGCGCCAGGTTGTAGGCGGCCGGAAGCTCGGCACTGACGAGTGCGGTGTAACGGGCATTGCGCGTCGAGTCCATGGGCCTCGCCTGACCTCCACCACCACCCAGACTCCGTAGGCGGCGAGTTTATTCCGAACCCTGACATTAAGTTTGCCGGCCGGATTAGAACGCCGGCCCCGCCGATCTACCCCTCAACACCAGCACAGGGGGATGACCGATGACTATCGACCGACGTGAGTTTCTGGGTGTCGCCGGGATGGCGGGGATCGTCTATGCGAGCGGGCTGCGCGCGGCGTGGGCCAAGGAGCCGGCGAAGGCAGCACGGGCGGAAGACTTCTACTTCGTGCAGATGTCCGACACGCATTGGGGGTTCGTCGGCGAGGAGGTCAACCCCGACGCCAGCGGCACGCTCGCCAAGGCGGTCACGGCGGTCAACGCGCTCGAGCATCGCCCGGACTTCGTCGTCTTCACCGGCGATCTGACGCACACGACCGATGACCCGGCCGAGCGCCGCCGACGTATGGCCGAGTTTCATTCCATTGTCTCTGGCCTCAAGGTTCCGGCGATCCGCTACCTGCCGGGCGAGCACGACGCGTCGCTCGACGCCGGCGCGGCGTTCAGCGAGATCTTCGGTCCGACACGCTATGCCTTCGACCACAAGGGCATCCATTTCATCGCCCTCGACAACGTCGCGGACCCGGGCGCGCGGCTCGGCGACGAACAGCTCGCGTGGCTGGAAACCGACCTCGGCCGCCAGGCGAAGGACGCGGAGATCGTCGTCTTCGCGCACCGGCCGCTCTTCGACCTGTACCCGCAGTGGGACTGGGCGACGCGCGATGGCGCGCGCGCCATCGAGCTGCTGCAACGCCATGAGCGCGTCACCGTCTTCTATGGCCACATCCACCAGGAGCACCACCAG
>CAIMCI010000280.1 GCA_903839465.1 uncultured Pseudomonadota bacterium | reverse complement strand
GGCAGTACCGGGCTCGGCGCCGCCGAGGACGCCGCGATCGCCGACGCGGCGCGACACATCGCCCTGCTGCCCGCGGCCAACACGAGCCTTGGCGTGCACGTCCTGGCCGAGCTCGTGCGGCGGGCGGCCGAACTCCTGCCGGCGGATTTCGACATCGAGATCCTCGATATCCACCATCGCGCGAAGCGCGATGCGCCGTCGGGCACGGCCTATCTCCTCGGCGAGGCCGCGGCGGCGGGGCGGGGTGTGCTGCACGATGCGGTCGCGACGCTCGCGCGGACCTCGCACCCGGCGGTGCGCGAGCACGGGTCGATCGGCTACGCGGCGCTGCGCGCCGGTGACGTGGTCGGCGAGCACAGCGTGTACTTCGCCGGCAGCGGCGAGCGCGTGACGCTGTCGCACGCGGCAACCGACCGCGGCGTGTTTGCGCAGGGCGCGCTGAAGGCGGCGCGCTTCCTCGCCGGCCGGCCGGCCGGACTCTACACGATGGCCGACGTCATCCGCGGCTGAGGGCCCCCGGCCGGTGTCGCGCCGGCCAACCCGGTTCCGTCAGGGCAGCAGGCCGTACACGGTAAGCAGTCCGGCGCCTGCCACGTAGACGTGTCCGTTGGCGACGACCGGCTGCTGGAACTTGATCGCGTTGCCGCCCTTGTCGTTGCCCGCGAGGTCGCTCGAGTAGAGCCGGGCCAGGGTCGTCGCGTCGTAGGCACGGAGGATCGCCGGGCCGAGCGTCGTGTTGCAGTCACCGCCCCCGTAGTTCGAGTTGTCCAGCGCCCAGAGCACGCCGGCCGTGTCGCTGGCACCCGCCGCCGACAGCACCGGCGTGGGTGACGGGAACCCGTACGTGTCAGCCGTGGTCGCGGCCGGCGTGATCGTCGAGAAGTTGCTGGCCCCGGTAACGGTGCCGAGCGGCACGGCCAGGATGCCGCCGGTGTCGACCGCGAGGTAGAGAGTCGCGTTCGCCGCGTAGTAGACCGGGGTACCGAACACCTCCTGGGAAGAGCAGGAGGTGGCGCCGCTCGGCAGGGGATTGGGCAGGTTGACGTAGCGGTAGACCTTGGAATCGGCCGGATCGAAGCCGCCCATGGCCGTGCCGCCGCCCGCCGCGTGCCGGTCGAGCAGCCACAGGTGGCGCTGCTTGTCGGAGCCGGCGACGAGCTGCGCTGGGCCGCCTGACGCGACACCATCCGGCAGTACTGTAACGGCCGACGACGACAGGTCGAGGTCGGCTCCGGTCCACGCCACGTTGTCACCGGGCGTATAGAAGTCGACCACGTTGAGGTTCAGGTCGAGCTTGAGGTAGCTCTCGCCGTAGTCGGCGGGTGCGGCAAGCGGCGGCACGACGGCGCTCGTGCTGGCAAAGGTGCCGTTGCCGGTCGTGACATAGAGATTGCCCGCGGCATCGATACCCGGCGCGCCGCCCGCCATCCAGATGCCGCCACGTGCGCCCCCCGGCGACGGCGTCGAGTTGAAGGCGGCGACCCTGGCAAGGGTCGAGGCGTCGAATGCCATCAGCCACCCGTGGTAGGGATGGCTGGCATCGACATCGAAGTCGCAATGGGAGGCCCACGCCACGTAGACCCGGTTGTTGGCGAGGGCAAGACCCGGCCGCTGGTTCTGCCAGAGCGGGCTGAAGGTCGCGGAGCCTACGGTGGCGCTGATCGTCGTCGCTGCCTGCGGCTCCGCACCGGAGGTGATGTCGAGGGCATGCAGGCGCTGGTAGTACTTGCCGGCTTCCTTGGTTTTCGTGACGAAGTAGATGAGTTTGTGGACCGTGTCGATGACCGGCGTGCCCGTGATGCCGTACTCGGTCTGGATATCGCCGCAGCCCGTATCCCCCACCGGGACCGACGTTACGGTCGGATCCGCCGTGTATTTCGTCGCCCACAGCTGTTTGCACGGCGCGGCGTCGGCATCAAACGCATACACGGAGTCGTGCATCGTGACGATGAAGACGACGTTGTGCTTCTGGCCATCGGACATCATCAGCTGCGGGACGTACAACGGCTGGGCGTAGATGTCGCCATCCACGGTACAGGTGAACAGCCTGCCGAAGCTGCCGCCGCTACTGAGCGTCGCCGGGGTGAGAGCGTATTCCTTGAGATTCTGGCCCGTGCGCGCGTCGTCGTAGTGGTAGGTCGCGACCGCGTTGAGATCCGTGACGATGGCCTTCGCGCCGGCGCCCGATGCATTCACGGCGGTTGCGGCGGTGATCGTGTGCGTGCCGGGTGTCGCCGGTGCCGTGTAGCGACCGGTCGAGTCGATGGTGCCAAGGGCGGCGCTGCCGCCGGCAGTGAAGTCGACCGACCAGGTGACGGTACCGGTGGGGGCGCCGCCGCCGGCGCTCGCCGTGAACGCCTGGACCTGGCCGGCAGCGAGCGCGACCTGGCGCGGGCTGACGCTGAGCGCGGCGCCGGGCGTTACGTTCACCGTCGCCGATACGGTGTTGCTGGTCGCGGTGTACGGCACGCTGTCGTAGGCAACCACCGTGTAGGTGTAGGTGCCGGGCTGCGTAAAGCTCGTGTCCGTGTACGGCGACGTGACGGGGTCCTGCAGCGTCCCGGCGGCGCCACCGAGGGCGCTGCGCAGGATCCGGTAGAGCGGCGTGCCAAGCGAATCGGCAGACGCGGTCCAGCTGATCGTCGCCGAGCCCGCCGCCACGGCGCCAAGAGTCAGGACCGGCGCGGTCGGGCCGGGCGTCTGCACCGAGGCGGGTGCGGAGGGCGCCGACTGGTAGAGTCCGTCGTTCGCGACCACCGTGTAGTTATGAGTCGAGGCCTGGGCGACGGTCGCGTCCGTGTAGGCGGTGCCGGACGTCACCGTGCCGACCGTCGTCCCGTCGCGCGCGACGAGGTAGCTCGTGATCGGCAGCGTGTCGGACGCGGCGCTCCAGCTCACCGTGATCCGGGTGTTGGACGCGGCCATGGCCGTTACCGCCGTCGGTACCGTTGGTCCCGGGGTGGTCACGGCCACGGCGCCGCTCTGCGCCGAGCTGTGCCCGGCCGCGTCATAGGCCTGCACGGTGTAGCTGTGGGTCGAGGCCTGGGCGAGGCCGGTGTCGTCGTAGTTCGTCGCGGTAGGCGTGCCGATGGCCAGCACGGCGCCGTCGCGGAACACCCGGTAGGCGACCTTGCCCGTGGTCGTCGGTCCGGAGGCCGCCCAGGTCAGGTGTACGGTCGTGTTGGTCGGTGCGACGGCGGTCAGGCCCGTGGGCGTCGCCGGGCTCACGGGCAGCACCGCCGCTGTCGTCACGCCGAGGGCCGCGCCCGGCGCCGAGGTTCCCGACGCGTTGCCGGCCCGAACCGCGTAGCTGTAGGTCGTCGCCGGGCTCACGGTCGTGTCGGTGTAGGTGGTGCCGGAGGGCGAGGCGATCGTTGTCCCGTCGCGTGTGACGACGTAGGCGGTCGCGCCGCTCGACGGGTCCCAGGTCAGGGTCACCGCCTGGTCCGAGACCGCACTCGCCGCGAGTCCGGTCGGCGCCGGCGGCGGTGCCGGGGTGTTTACCGTGAGGGCAGGGCTTGCCGAGGAAGTGCCGGCGGCGTTGCTCGCCGCCACCGTGTAGACGTAGCTCGTGCCGGCGCTGACCGTCGAGTCGGTGTAGCCCGGCGTCGACGGGGTCGCGAGCGTCGTCCCGTCGCGGCGTAGCACGTAGGACGTCGCTCCGCCCGACGTGCTCCAGGTAAGCGTCACCGACTGGGCCGTGACCGCGGAGGAGGCAAGGCCCGACGGCGTCGACGGCACGCTGAGCGTGGGCCCGGCCGTGCCGGACGAACCGCCGCCGCCGCAGGCGGCCAGCACCACCACCCCGAGCGTCGCCACCAGGGCACGCAGGCGTTGCAGGAGTCGCAGGTTCGGCAAGGTGACCTCGGCAGTCGTTGATCGCGGCTCGGGACAGGATATCGCGCCG
>CAIMCI010000279.1 GCA_903839465.1 uncultured Pseudomonadota bacterium | reverse complement strand
GGTAGCAGACGGAGTTCCCAGCCAGCGCCCGATTGAACCCACGGGCGCTCGACCCGGTCGTCCGCACGCCGTGCAGACCCCCATCTCCAGCAGGAAGAACCTTATGAAAGTCATTCTGATAACCGCCGCCTCGGTCCTCGTGATGAGCGGCGCCTCTGCCCAGACAGCGGCACAGGGCGCGGCCATGACCGCCGCACCGACGGCAGCCGCCACGGCCGAGGCCAAATCGGATGCGAAGCGCGATCAGTCGATCGAAAAGCACGGCAAGGACCTGCACGCGCGCCTGAAGATCACCGCAGCGGAGGAGACGCAGTGGGCCGTCGTTGCCAAGGCGATGCGCGACAGCGCGATCGAAACCGACAAGGTGATGGACAAGCGCGAGGAACATGTCAAGAGCGCGACCGCCATCGACAACCTGACTGCCTACGGTGATATCGCGCAGGCGCACGCGGACGGCGTGAAGAAACTCGCGACCGCCTTTGCGCCACTCTACGCGTCGATGCCGGACGACCAGAAAAAGCTCGCCGATAACGTCTTCGCGCACCGCTCGCCGCACGGGACGAAATAGCCGTGGCAACGCCTACCGCGCCGCGTGCGTACCGTCGACCGCCGGGCCGCAGCTGAAGGACTCCTCATGAACAAGACCATTCTTCTCCTCGCCGCCGCGACCCTGGCGCTGTCCGCCGCGACCCCGGCCGTCGCCCAGGTCAGCATCAGCTTCGGCTTCAACCCCTTCGACCTCGGCGACCCTCCGCCCGTCATCTACCAGCCGCGGCGGCCCTACTACCCGCCACCGGTGGTCTACTACGGTCGCGGCGACTGGGGCGGCGAGCGCCATTGGCGTGGCCATGGCCACCAAGGCCGCGACGATCACGACGAGCATGACCGGCACGATCGCGGCTAGGGCGCGCTGACCGAGGCCCTCCCCGCCGCCAGTACCGGACGGCAAGCGGCCCCGGAAACACCTTAGCGGTCATCAACGACGCAACCGGCGCCGCCCTGGGGCTTCGCCGCGCGCTCGACGCGCGCGGCGAAGCAGCCTCGTACCGCGTAATGGACGTGCAGGTACTCGATCGTCGGCACCGAGATCCATCGTTCGAACAGCGGGTCGACGTCCGCGCCGGCAATGAGCTCGGCATCGACCATCTGATGCCTCGCATCGAACGCGCGCACCGACAGCGGCCGCGGCCGGAACACCGCGGGCACTTGCCCACCGTCGTAGGCGCGCATCGCCCCTTCGCGCACGAAGATCGCGTGGCTCGAGCGGTACGCCGTCGGCGCCGGCTGGTGCAGGTAGTTCAGCAAGAGGACCGGGGTCCCCGGCTCGACATCGACGAGTTCGATCCGGTCCGGGTAGCCCGGCGTGCGGTCGGCGATCGTGCGCGTGACGCCGCGCGCGGCGAGCTCTTCCTCACCAAGCCCGTAGAGCGGGATGAACGGGCCGGGGTCCAGGCCTCGAATCCGAAACGGCATGGGCAGTACTCCGGGTAGCGAACAGGGGTGCCCATCCTCGCCCACCCCCGAACGGGCGGCATTCCGGATCTTACGAACGAATTTCCGGTGGCGCGGCGCGGACCGGGCGGTGTCAAGCCCTGGGCCGGACCACGCCGTCGCGTTTAGTTCCCTGGTTGCGGTTCGGTCAACGGCGCTGATGGCTCCGGCGCGACGCCGTGTCGCTTCAGGATGTCGGTGACCGCCGCCAGGGCCGGCGCCAAACTGCCCCGCCCGAGGTACCGCCCGACCACGATCGCGATCGCGTCGAGTCGATCGGTCAGGGGTGCCTGGGTGGTTCGGGCAAGTTCGCGATCGGCCAGTTCATTGACACAGGCTGGCGGTACGCGGCTGTCGAGCCCGGCGCTCTTCAGCCGCTGCCAAAGGTAAAGGCGCGCCGCCACGTTCGCCGGCACCGGACGTCCGCTGCGATAGACAACCGCGGCGGCAATGCAGGCACCCGCCACCAGCGCGACGACCAGCGCCACCGTCAGGTCCAAGCCGCAGCCCCGGGTTTGGCTACAAACACCTGCCGCGATCCGGTGGGTGGCTCATGGCACGGCCATCTGCAGGACTTCGTAGGTCGTTCCGAAAACAAACGTGCAGCCCGACAGCGCGCCGGTCGAGGCATCCACGGCGCACAGATACACACTGTGCACGTTGTCACCGACATAGGCAAAATTTCCGGCGACGGTGATCGAGGCCGGCTGGAAGGCCAGGTTCGAGGTCGTGCAGCTGGCAAGACCGCCGGAGCCGTTCTCGGCGCAGGCGAGCACCTTCTTGGCGCTGGTCTCGGTAACGTAGAGCCTGCCACCCGCAAACACCATGCCCGCCGGCGACGTGTAGCCCGAGCCAATCGCGCTACAGGTCGCGTAGCTGCCGTTGGTCGGATCCAAAGCGCAGGAGTACAGGCTGGCCGCCCCGTCGCTGAGGTAGAGGTAGGCGGTGCTCGCCGCCGTACCGACCGGCGCAAAGGCCAGGCTACCCAGTGGGCTCGAGCAGTTGATGCCCGGCTGGAAGAGACAGTACTGCGGCTGCCCCTTGTTCGGGTTACCCGAGCTATCCAGGCCGCCTGCGTAGAGGCCGGCCCTGGTGGGCGACGTTACGCCGTTGAAAGCGAGCTGGAACGGTGTCGTGACCGCCTGGAAATTGGCGGCGGTGGCCAGCGAGCAGCTCCCTCCGTTGCCGTCGCTCAACGTGCCGTCGCTATTGATGGGGCAGGCGAGGATGGTGCCCGCGTTCACCCCATCGTCGGAGGACAGGAACAGGTTCGTGCCATCGGTCGCCATGCCGGCGATGAGACCCGGGAACGAGCCAGCGGTCGCGGACTGACACGGACCCAAGCTGAGATCGGCCTGCACGCCGCAAAAATAGACCCCGGCTGAGCCGGCGAAGTAAACGAACCCGCGGATGACGCCAACGTTGACCGATGCCGAAACGCCGCCCGACGCCGCCGTCACGGTCGTCGTGCCGCTGGCCACACCGAGTACCGACCCGGCGGCGACCGTCGCCACGGCCGTATCGCTGCTCGTCCAGGTGACGGTCGAGGTCATGTCTTGCGTCGACCCGTCGTTGTAGGTGCCGGTGGCGGTGAGAGTCGCCGTCTGGCCCTGGCGCACGGTGGGCGCCGCCGGACCGATCGCAATCGATGCGAGAGCGACCGGCACGATCGTCAGCGTGATGGTGCTCGTCGAGCTCAGGCCTGACACGGGGTCCTTGGCCGAGATGACAGTGGAACCTGTCGTGCTACCCACGGCCTTGCCGTTCGTACCGCTCGTGTTGCCGATGGTGATCGCCGGGTTGGGGGAACTCCAGGTCACGCTCGTCGTCAAGTTGACCGAGCTGCCGTCGGAGTAGTGGCCGGTGGCGGTAAAGGGCACGATCACACCGACCGGCGCGCTCGACGCACCGCTGATCGAGATCGTGTTGAGGCTCGCCGCGGTCACGGTGAGCACCACGGAGGGCGAGGTGACGGTACCCAGGCTTGCCGAGACGTTGCTCGTGCCGACGCCCGTGCCGAGCGCAAGCCCGCTCGAATTGACCGTCGCCACCGCCGTGTTCGACGAGAGCCAGCTGGCTGACGAGGTCACATCGTGCGTACTGCCGTCCGTGTAGGTACCGGTCGCGGTGTAGGCCAGGCTGATGCCCTTGGGGATGCTGACCGGGTTGCCGGCGGCCGCCACGGTCAATGACGCGAGCGTCGCGGCGGTCACGGTCACCTTGAACGCCGGCGAAGTCACGCCGCCGAGGCTCGCCGTGACGTTGCTCGTACCCGCACTGACCGCCGTCAGGAGTCCGTTGCCGGCGCCCGGCCCGGCGATCGACGCCACGCCCGTCGCCGAGCTCGAAAACGTCACCTGAGAGGTCAGGTTCTGCTGGGTGCCGTCGGAGTAGCTGCCGGTTGCGACGAGCTGGACCGAGAGACCCGTCGGCAGCGAATTCTTTGCGGCCGTCACCGATATCCCGCTCAGCGTCGCGGCCGTCACGCTCAGGCTGGTCGACCCGGCAACGCCCTGGAAGGTCGCGGTTAGCGTGGCCGCCCCCGCCGTCCGGGCGGTCGCCTTGCCGGCGCTGTCGATGCTCGCCACGGTGGCGGCATTCGAGCTCCAGGTGGCCTGGGTCGTGACGTCGGCCTTGGTCGCATCGCTGTAGATCGCGGTCGCCGTGTACTGCGCCGTGCTGCCGGCCGCAACCGAGGCCGTCGCCGGGCTGACCTGGACGGTCGACAGGGTCCGTGCCGGCGGGGGCGTCGTTGATCCGCCACCACCTCCGCCACCGCAGCCCGACAGCAGGAAAAGTCCCGCGGCAAGCGCGCCGAAAAAGCGGCCGGCAGCGTACAAATTCAATCTATGACAACGGGTTGCGTGCATAAACGTCCAGGCAGGTTAAGAGACAATCGTCATACGAGTGGCACGATAAGTATAGGGAAATCGCCGACGGCGGCGTGTGACGGGGTTGGCGCCCCGAAGCGACAGCCGCCCGCCCGCCCTCGCAACGTCGATCGACCCCACGGGGTTGACCGAGCCGCTAGACTGCCGGGCTGCCCTAGCCCCGCAAAGGACCGCCCATGCCCCTGTCCGACACCGTCACCGCCGTCATCCTCGGCCTCGTGGAGGGCATCACCGAGTTCCTGCCGATCTCCTCGACCGGACACCTGATCGTTGCCGGCGACCTCCTGCAGTTCGAGAGCGCATTCAGCCGGGTCTTCGACGTGGTGATCCAGCTCGGCGCGATCCTGGCCGTCGTGTGGCTGTACCGGACGAAGCTCCTGCACACGGTGGCGACACTCCGCCGCGACCCGCAGTCGCGCGCCTTTGCGAGAAACGTCCTGCTCGCGTTCCTGCCGGCCGTCTTCATCGGCCTTGCCGCCCACGGCTACATCAAGAAGCACCTCTTCTCGTCACGGGTCGTCGCGATCGCCTGGATCGTTGGTGGTATCGCGATCCTGCTGGTCGAGAAGTTCCGGCCTGCCGAACGGATCCGCTCGACCGAGGAGATGCCGCCGAAGACGGCGCTCGCGATCGGCTTCTGGCAGTGCCTGGCCATGGTCCCGGGCACCTCGCGCTCGGGTGCGACCATCGTCGGCGCGATGCTGTCCGGCGTATCGCGGGAAGCGGCCACCGAGTTCTCGTTCTTTCTCGCGATCCCGACCATGGTCGCCGCCACCGTGCTCGATCTGTGGAAGGCGCGCCACGACCTCGGCTCGGGCGAGTGGAACCTGATCGCGATCGGCTTCGTCATCGCTTTCTTCTCGGCGCTCGTCGTCGTGCGCTGGCTGGTCGGCTTCGTCAGCCGCCACGGCTTCGCGCCGTTCGCCTGGTACCGGATCGCGGCCGGCATCCTGACGCTCGGCGTGCTGTACTCGGCGCACGGCTGAACCGCCGGCGTCGCGACCGGCTCCGCCCTTGTCGCGCGGCGGGCCCGGCTGCGATAGTGGCGGGAGCTTGCCGGCGCGCGGCCGGCCAGGAGGGAGCGCTCGATGTCTAACAGGCTACTGGGTGTCGTACTTGCCGTCGTCGGCGCCGCGGCGGTGGGCGTCATTGCGCTCCATCGCGGCGAGCCGATCAGCGCGCTGTGGCTGATCGTCGCCGCCGGCTGCCTCTACACGCTCGGCTACCGCTTCTATGCCGCCTTCATCGCGGCCCGTGCGCTGGGGCTCGACCCGACGCGGGCGACCCCGGCCGAGCGGCTCGAGGACGGGCGCGACTTCGTGCCGACCCCGCGCTGGGTCGTCTTCGGCCATCATTTCGCGGCGATCGCCGGGCCCGGGCCGCTGGTGGGGCCGACGCTGGCCGCGCAGTTCGGCTACCTGCCGGGCACCCTGTGGATCCTGGTCGGTGGCGTGCTCGGCGGCTGCGTGCAGGACATGGTGATCCTCTTCCTCTCGACGCGCCGCGACGGCAAGACGCTCGGCCAGATGGCGCGCGAGGAGCTGGGTCCGGTCGGCGGCCTGGCGGCGCAGGCCGGGACGCTCGCCATCATGGTCATCCTGATCAGCGCGCTCGGCCTCGTCGTCGTCAACGCCATGAAGCACAGCCCGTGGGCGACCTCGACCGTGTTCGCGACGATCCCGATCGCGATCCTGATCGGCGTCTACATGCGCAACCTGCGCCCGGGTCGGGTGGGCGAAGCCTCGCTCGTCGGCGTCGTGCTCCTGCTCGTCGCGGTCGTCGGCGGCGGCTACATCGACAGCGAACCCGCACTGCGCGGGCTCTTCGACCACGATGCGAAGCTGCTTGCCTGGTTCGTCATGGGCTACGGCTTCCTGGCGGCGATCGCGCCGGTGTGGCTCCTGCTCGCGCCGCGGGATTATCTCTCGACCTACCTCAAGCTCGGCGTCGTGACGCTGCTCGCGCTCGCGATCCTGGTGCTGCGCCCGGAACTGAAGATGCCCGCCCTGACGCCGTTCATCGACGGCACGGGCCCGGTCTTCCGCGGCGCTCTGTTCCCGTTCGTGTTCATCACCATCGCCTGCGGCGCCATCAGCGGCTTCCACGCGCTCATCAGTTCCGGCACGACGCCGAAGCTCATCCGCAACGAACGGGACATCCGCCTGATCGGCTACGGCGGCATGGCGCTCGAGTCCTTCGTCGCGATCATGGCGCTGATCGCGGCCACGCTGCTCGACCCTGGTGTCTATTTCGCGATCAACAGTCCGCTCGCCGCGCTCGGCGGCTCACCAAGCGCCGCCGTCGAGCACCTCGGTGCGCTCGGCTTTCCGGTCACGCTCGGGCAGATGGACGCGCTGGCCGCCCAGGTCGGCGAGTCGACGCTCTTCGCCCGCACCGGCGGTGCGCCGTCGCTTGCGGTCGGCATGGCGAGCATCCTGGGCGGCGCCTTCGGCCGGCACCTGACCGCGATCTGGTACCACTTCGCGATCATGTTCGAGGCCGTGTTCATCCTGACCACTCTCGATGCGGGCACGCGGGTCGGCCGTTTCATGCTGCAGGACACCCTCGGCCAGTTCGCGAAGCCGCTCGGCCGCCACGGCGGCTACCCGTCGGTGGTGCTGTCCTCGGCGCTCGTGGTCGGCGCCTGGGGTTATTTCCTCTACGTCGGCGTCATCGACCCGAACGGCGGCATCAACCTCCTCTGGCCGCTCTTCGGCATCGCCAACCAGATGCTCGCCGCCATCGCGCTTTCGGTCGCGACCGCGGCGATCGCCCGCGGCCCGCGCGCCCGCTACGCCTGGGTCACGGGACTGCCGCTCCTCTGGCTCGCCGTCCTGACGACCACGGCCGCGGCCGTGAAGCTCGGCTCGGCGGATCCCAAGCTCGGCTTCCTGGCCGCGGCCGGCGATCTCAGCGCGAAGCTCGCCGCCGGCACGCTGCCGCCGGAGAAGGTGGCGAGCGCGCCGCAGCTCATCTTCAACCAGCGCCTCGACGCGTGGCTGACCGCGTTCTTCGTGGCGGTGCTGTGGGCGGTGATCCTCGACATGCTGCGCAACGTGCTGGCGGCGCGCCGCCAGCTGCCCCCCTCGACCGAGACCGCCTACGTCCAGAGCCGCTTCCCGGAGGCCGGCCGTGGCTGAGCTGCGCGCGGCACTCCGCCGGTTCGCCGGCGCCGTCCGCGACGTCTGGCGCGGCGCCACCGGTGATTACGCCTACGAGGGCTATTGCCGGCATCTCCTCGCGCACCACCCGGAGACGCCCGTACCGGACCGCGCGGACTACGAAAAGCTCGTCCAGTCCGCGCGTTACGAGGGAGTCCGGCGGTGCTGCTGAGGACGCCGGATCCGGCCACTGGCTCTATTTAATAGGAAATATTGTTCGCGTGTTATAATTCGCGTTAGAATCTGCGCATCGATACCGGCCACTGCAGGAGCCTCCGATGCACTCACGTACCCCGTCCCCGTCCGCCACCCGCCGCCCGCCCACGGGAGGCTGCCCGTGAGCGCCTCGGCCGCGCTGACCGCGCTCACCAATCCCCCGGTGCTCTATTTCGGCCTCGGCCTCGTCGCCGCACGGGTCCGCTCCGACCTCGAGATCCCCGCCCCGCTGTCGGCCTTCTTCGGCAGCTTCCTGCTCATGGCGATCGGTTTTCGCGGCGGCGCGGAACTCGGCCGGGCGCTCGGCTCGACGGAGCTCTGGCTGACGCTCCTGGCCGCCGCCCTGCTGTCGACCCT
>CAIMCI010000278.1 GCA_903839465.1 uncultured Pseudomonadota bacterium | reverse complement strand
CGACCGCACACCGCGCCCTCGAGGCCTGGACCAGCCGGACCCTGAATGTCCATGCCCACTGACCGGGCGCCGCGGCGCCGCACCCGGGGATCCGACCGCCGCCTGCCTTGCCGTCCTGCAAAATGACGTCCCGGCACGGCTCGGGCAGAATCGGCGTTCCATTTGCCTGCTGAGCCGTCAGCCCCGGGGGATTGCCTGAGTCATCGCATCACGCGCCGCGAGTTCATCGACGGCGTCGCCAGGACCGTGGTCCTTGGCAGCACCCTGTCGGGGCTGGCCAGCACCGCGCAGGCCGGGACGACGGACCGGCAACCGGCTGCCTACCCGCCGGGCTCGACCGGCCTGCGCGGCAGCCGCCCGGACGATCTCTTTACCGCCCACGCCGTTCGCGACGGGCTGCGCTACCGGATGGAAGACTTCGCCATCGCGGGCTCGGTCGACGTGGCCGTGGTCGGCTCAGGCCTCGGCGGGCTGGCCGCCGCGCACTGCATCAGGCGCCACCAGCGCAGCGCCCGCGTCCTCATCCTCGACAACCACGACGACTTCGGTGGCCACGCGCGGCGCAACGAGTTCAACGTCGATGGCCGGCTCCTGATCGGCTACGGTGGCAGCGAGTCCATCCAGTCACCGTATTCCGAATGGGAACCGGGCGCCCTGCAGGTCCTGCGCGAGGTCGGCATTTCGGTCGAGCGCCTGGCCGCCTCGCACCACACGAACCTCTATCCGGGTCTGGGCCTCTCGTCCGGCGTGCTGTTCCAGAAGGAGACGTTCGGCGAGGACCGGCTCGTCACCGGCGACCCGCAGCGCTCGCTGCCGAGCGACGTGCCGGCGGACCGGCACCTCGGCCGCGCGCCATCGGCCTTCATCGCCGACCTGCCGTTCACGCCCGAGCAGAAATCCCGGCTCCTCGCCCTGTACACCGAGCACCGCGACGTCCTGCCCGGCAAGAGCAGCGCCGAGAAGCGCCGCGTGCTCGAGCACATCTCGTACCTCGACTTCCTGCGCCGCTACTGGGGTCTCGACGAAACGAGCTTGAGGATGTTCGAGGGCCGGACCTGCGATCTGTTCGGCTCGCCGGCCGACCGCATCCCGGCCAGCGACTGTGCCGACTGCGAATACCCGGGCTTCCAGGGCATGGACCTCGGGCCCGTCGGCGCCTACGGCTACGAGCGCGAGCTCTACAACTACCATTTTCCGGACGGCAACGCCGGCATCGCCCGCCTGCTCGTGCGCAGCCTGATCCCGGGCGTCGCACCGGGCCACACGATGGACGACATCGTTACGGCGCCGTTTGACTACGGCCGCCTCGACGATGCCGCGAACGATGTCCGCCTGCGCCTGTCGAGCACGGTCGTGCAGATCAAGCACGCCGGCAAGAGCGCGGTCGACATCCTCTACGTCAGCGGTGGGGAGGTTCGGCGCGTCCGCTGCCGGCACGTCGTCTACGCCGGTTACGAGACGATGCTGCCCTACATCTGCCCGGACCTCGTACCCAAGCAGCGCGATGCGGTCGCCGCCTGCGTCAAGGCGCCGCTCGTATACGTCAACGTGGCGCTCCGGAACTGGCGCGCCTGGGCCAACCGCGGCGTGCACAATATCAACAATCCGGCCGGCTTCTACCCGATCTTCAAGCTCGACTACCCCGTCAGCATGGGCGATTACCGCTTCGCGTCGAACCCGGACGAGCCGATCCTCGTGCACTTCGTCTACGTGCCGCGCGGCCCGGCCACGCTGCCCGACCGGCGGACCATGCTGCGCGCGGCCCGCGCCCAGCTCTACGCCATGGACTGGATGGAGTTCGAGACCCAGGCGAGGCAGGAGCTGAGCCGCGCGCTCGGGCCCGGTGGCTTCGATGCGGACCGCGACATCGCCGCGATCACGGTCAACCGCTGGGGCCACGGTTACGCGTACGACTCGAACACGCTGTTCGATACGCCCGAGGACCGGGCCCGGCAGAAGCGCGGGCGCGAGCCGTTCGGGCGCATCACGATCGCCGGCTCCGACGCCGCGTGGTCGGCCTACGCTCACGACGCCATCGAGCAGGCCGTGCTCGCCGCGCAGCACGTGCGCTGAATCGCCGCCACGGGGGCGCTACGCCGATTTCAGGAGCGCATAGCGGGTCGGCAGGAAGCGGTCGCTGAACGGCAGGATCGCCGCGCCGACAGCGGGCGCGTCGTCGGCCAGCGCCGCGCGCGAAACCGGGGCCACCGCCGGCACCTGGGCTGCCGAACGGCCGAGACGCAGGTTCAGCGCGCTCGCCAACCGGTCGATGAGCGCCGCCGGCAGCCGACCGCCGATCAGGATCGCCTCCGGGTTGATCAGGCAGTTGATCGCGACAAAGGAGTCGAGCAGCGCATTGGTCGCCTCCTCGATCCAGGCATCGATCACGCCGCGCCCGGCGAGGCCGACACCACCCAAGTCCGCCGGCGACGTCACGCGGATACCCTCCGCGGCGAGGCGCGAATAGAGCGCGGACAGGGACACGATGCGTTGCAGTTGCTCGACGTCGCCGAGCGCCGTTCGCGAGTGCAGCCAGCCGATTTCGCCGCTGCGTCCGTTCGCGCCGCGAAAGTAGCTGCCGTCGGCAACGAGGCCGCCGCCCAGCGCCGCCGTCACCAGGAGATAGAAGAAGCTGCGGTAGTGGTGCCCGGCGCCAAACTGCATCTCGCCGATGGCCGCCGCCGCCGCGTCATTCTCGAGAAACACGGGGATGCCGAGCAGGTCCCCCAGCATGGTGTCGACCCGGACCGTCGCCCAGACATCGTAATCGTCCGGCTGCTCGGGCAACCGGGTGCGCGCCAGGTCGTCCGGGAACGCCACTCCCATGCCGATCAGCCGGTCGCGGGCGATCCCCACCTTGCCGAGCAGCTGGTCGATCGAGCGGCTGACAAAGCGCCGGACGTGGGCGGGCTTCGCGAAGGCAATCTCGCGCGATACGCGGGCCCGGATCGTGCCGACGAAGTCGAGCACGATCATGGTCACGTGATCGCGATCGATGTTCAGGCCGAGCGAGAAGCAGCTGTCCGGGTTGATGACGTACTTCACGGCCGGCTGGCCGCGCACGCCGCGCTGGTGGCCGGCCCGAAGCACCAGGCGGTCCTCGAGCAGTCGATTGGTGATGTTGGCGATCGAAGCCGGCGTCAGCCCGGTCATGCCGGCGATCTCGGCCCGGGTCACCGGCCCGTTGACACGGATGGCATGCAGGGTGACGCGCTGGTTATGGTCGCCGGCGCGGACAAGGTTTGTGCCCGACAGTTCCGGTCCCGAATTCCGGTCAGCCGGCGCACGCCCGGCGCCCGGCGCGTGGCGACGTCCGCGGGCACCGGACCGCGTCGGACTCACGTCGGTCGGCTGGCAGCGACCGCCGGTCCGCCGCGCGACCCGAAGTAGCTGTCGTGCGGCCTCGCCGTCAGCATCGCGAGGTGGTTGGCGCGGGCAACCCCCGCCATGAAGCGCTTAAGCTGCTCGTCCGTCACGGCGCCGAGCATCGGATCGACGCCATGCGGCACGACGCCCATGCCATCCAGGATGTAGAACCAGCTGAGGTCCGTGAAGAGTTCCCCCGCGGCCGGCCGGACCCGCCCCGTGCCCCGGTAGCGGTCGATCCGCTCGGCGAGGGAGTCGGGCAGCGCCATCGTCCGGCAATAGCGCCAGAGCTCGGAGTCCTGCCGCTCGGTCAGGCAGTAGTGCAGGACGATGAAGTCCCGGACACGCTCGGCCTCGGCGATGAGTTCCGCGTTGTAGGAGTCGATGTTGCCAGCATCGAAGTCCCGGTCGGGGAAGTGCTCGAGCAGGTGGTTAAGCCCGCTGGTAACCAGATGGATGCTCGTCGACTCCAGAGGCTCGAGGAAGCCCGAGGCGAGTCCCAGCGCCACGCAATTACCGTTCCAGTACCGGCGGCGCCGACCGGTCACGAACCGCAGGTAGCGCGGCTCGGCGACCGGCGCCTCTGCGACCGTCGCGAGCAGGTCCGCCCTCGCCTCCTCGTCGCTGCAGTAGGCGCTGGAATAGACGTAGCCGTTGCCGAACCGATGCTGGAGCGGGATGCGCCACTGCCAGCCGGCGGCGCGTGCCCGCGCCTGCGTATAGGGCGGCCGCTCCACTTGCGGCGCTGTCGGGAACGCGACGGCCCGATCGCAGGGCAGCATGGTGCTCCAGTCGAGATACCCGGTGCCGAGGACCTGCTCGATGAGCAACCCGCGAAAGCCGCTGCAGTCGATATAGAAGTCCGCCGACAGTGAGCTCTGGTCCCCGAACTGCAGGGCGCCGATGAAACCGTTGGCGAGGCGTGTCGCGCCGAGAACCGTGTTCTCGATCCGCTCGACGCCGAGGTGCTCGGCGTACCGGCGCAGGTACTGCGCGACCAGATTCGCATCAAAATGCAGCGCATAACGCAGCCCGACCGCGGCGCTGTCACCTGCGGGCTCAGGAAAGCGGAAACGAACTTCATCGCCGAGCGCAGCACACAGGCTGTAGTCGTTGAAGGCCAGCGGATGCCCGGCGACCCGCAGCCGGTTCCAGGCGTGGAAGAAGGGCCGGCGGTTCAGCGGCGCGCCAAAGGCGCCAAACGGATGCCAGTACGAGTGACCGACGACCTTCCAGTCGAGGAACTTGATGCCAAGCTTGTAGGTCGCCTGGGTATGACGGACGAAGTCGGCCTCATCGATGCCGAGGAAGCGCAGCACGTCGAGGATCGGCGGGATCGTCGCCTCCCCCACACCCACGGTGCCGATATCGGCCGACTCGATGACCGTGAGGCGCGTACCGGTGCCCGTCAGGGCCCGCGCCAGCATGCTGGCGGCGAGCCAGCCGGCGGTGCCCCCGCCGACGACCGCAATGGAGCGGAGCCGGCGATCGGCAGGATCGCGACCCGACCCGGCCGCCGCAGAGGATGGATGTGTCGAACCGGCCATTGGCAATCGATCACCGTGTTCCGCGCCTGGTCGCCCATCGTGCCACGCGCATCAGGGCCAGACGAGGGCGACGCCGCGCAGCACAGGGAGCAGCCCTGCGCACCCCTCCTGCCCGGCCGAGGGGGTCGGGTCCGGGCAGGACGGGGCTGACAGGACTAGAGTTTGCCCCGTACCCCGAAGAAGACGCGCCGACCGCTGTCGTCGTAGGTGAACGGCTCGTTCTTCCACTGCAGGTAGGTGTGCTGCTTCTCGTTGGTCAGGTTGACCGCCGAAAGGCGCAGGCCGAAGTGCGGCGAGAAATCGTAGCCGATCTGGGCATCAAGCTGGCCGTACGGCGCCGAATAGACCGTATAGACCTTCTGCGTGCCGTTGATGTCCTGGAACGCGAAGGACGAGCCGACCCCGGAGGAATTGACCGCCTCGCTGCGCCAGCTGTACGCCGCACGCGCCGAGAAGCCGTTGCCTTCGTAGTAGCCGATCACGTTGTAGGACTGCTTGGACACGCCCGGAATGGGCAGGTTGCTGCCAAAGGAACTCGACTGGGTCGACGACGAGTCGGCCAGGGTGAAGTTGGCCTGGACGCCAAAGCCGTTCGAGAAGGCGTAGTCACCGCGAAGCTCGAGCCCCTGGATCCGTCCGGTCCCGCCGTTGACCAGCGAGGCGACGTTGGCCGTGGTTCCACCGACGCCGTCCGCCACGAAGGTCGGGACGTTGGCGGTCGTGACGAAATTGTCGACCGCCTTGTAGAAGTATCCGGCGCTGACCAGGGCGCCCGGCGCGAAGTAGTTCTCGTAGGACAGGTAGAACTGCGAGGCGCGGAACGGATCGAGACCCGCGTTGCCGGCAGAGCCGCCCTGGAACTTGAAGCGCACCTGGCCGCCGGGACCGTCCGGTGCCCGGGTGAAGCCGTACTGCAGACCGCGACCGATGTCGTTCAGGTTCTGCGGCGCCAGCACCCGCGCCGCGCCGAAGCGGAGCTTCTGGGTGTCGGTCGCGTTCAGGGTGAAGTTCAGCGACGGCAGGACGTCGTTGTAGCTGCGGCTCTTCGTGAAGCCGACGTCGTTCGCATCGACGCCGTTCCACGACGCCGTACCGACGTAGGTCGAGCCGTTCGGGTTGGTCTGCCCGCCGCTGACCTCGAGGGAGGTGTGGACGAAGCGGATGCCGGCATTGGCGTGGAACAGGCCACCCGAGTCGCCGCCGTCCATCATGACGTAGGCCGACGTGGTCTTTTCCTTCACGTTGTAGGAATTCAGCGCGTCGGCGAAGAACTTCTCGGTGTTGTTCGTCACACCCGCCTGCTTCCACAGGGTGTTGAGGTAGGTCGCCGGATTCGACATGCCGCTGGTATACGGGTTCTTGACGCTGATCTTGCCGTTGGCGAAGTTATTGTAGTTCAGCAGCAGATTCGGGTTCGTCTGCGGCGTCGAGTAGGGAATCGTCGCGTAGCCCGGATCCGAATAGTAGATGTAGGTGCCGGTATCCGGACCGGTGCAGCAGTTGCCCGCCTTCGTACCCGCACCGACGCCGCCGACCCCGTACGGGTCGACGCCATTGATGAGATAGCGGCCGTGCACGTAATCCACCTCGCGGTCGGCATAGCGGGCGCCCGCGGACAGGTTGATCACGTCGTTGAGCTTCGTGTAGATGTTGCCCTTGAACGCGTAGTTCTTCTCGGAGACCGTATTGGCCCACGCCCAGTTCGACTTGAACAGCGTGTAGTTCGGGTTCGAGAGGATGTCCGTGTAGCCGTAGACGTTCGAGTAGGTCGCCGACGGCAGGCCGCTCGTGCCGCCGTTGTTCCAGACCCAGGAATAGCCGTGGTTGCCGGCCGCACAGCTGTTGCCGCCGTTGTTGCAGCCTGGTGCCGACGGCTGGATGGAGCCCTTGCCGCCGAAGGCGCCGTAATAGCCGTGCTCGACGTCGGCCTGGGCTGCCTCGTAGTCGCCGTCGGCCTTCGCGTAGGCGAAGCCGAGGTCACCCGTGAAGCGGCCGTTACCCGCAAACTTCGTGTCGAACTGGAAGTTGTTCGCCGTGGTCCTGTTGCTCTCGTAGAGAGTCGAGGTTTCGGCACCGTTCGCCATCATGGTCGCCGACTGGATGACTCCGTTCGAGTCGATCGAGTAGGACTTCGACGGGTCGATGCCCGGGAACGAGGCCGGCTTGCCGGGCGCATTGTTCTGGCCGCTGCCGCCGGAGAACCAGGCCTTGTTCGAGTAGGTAACCGCCTCTTCTTCCTCGCGGATATAGAACCAGTTGGCGCTGCTGGTGATGTCGTCGTTCCAGCGCCATTCGGCGCCCAGGGTCGCGCCTTTGGTCTTGATGCGATCGAGGATGTCGCTGAAGTAGGCAAGCTGCGGATCGATATAGGTCTTGCCGCCCGGCAGGACCGAATTGACCGAGGCAACCGGGCTTCCGGTGTAGGAGCCGACGGTGGCCGTATTCGTCACCAGCCACTGGTTGCGGTTCTGGTCCTGGAATTCCTTGGTATGCGTCTTCGCGTCGTCGTAGGAGACGCTGCCCGTGATGGCAAAGGCGTCACTGAACTTGTAGCCACCGACGATCGTGCCGTTCGGCGTGGCGCCCCCTTCTGCATTCTCGGCCTTCTGCGCCGAGGCATTGCCGGCGAGGTTAAGGCCGAGGCGCTGCGCCAGCGGCGAGCGGGTCTTCAGGTTGACCGTACCACCAATGCCGCCCTCGCGGTCCTTGGCCGTCGGGTTCTTGATGACGTCGATGCCGCCGATTTCCTCGCTCGGAATGCCTTCCAGCGAGGCGTACTGAATGTTGCCGCCGCCGCCCGAGCCCTCGCCGGAGGCGTAGATCTCGCGGCCCGTCAGCAGGACTTCGCCATTCAGGGTGATCAGGTTGTTGGCAAGGCCATCGATGAGGACCTGGGTGCCCTTGCCGCCCGAGCGGTTGATCGACACACCCGGCAGGCGTTGCAGGGACTCCGACACGTTCTGGTCGGGCATCTTGCCGATGTCCTCGGCGACGATCGACTCGATCGGCTGGATCGCATTGCGCTTCGTGTCGAGGGCACTCTGCACCGAGGCGCGATAGCCGGTGACGACGATTTCCTCGAGTCCGCCCGCCGCAGCGCCGGCGGTGGCGTTCTGGGCTTCCGCCTGCGCCGACGCGAGGATGAACATGCATAGCGCCTGCAGTGACGCCGTGCCAATAGCGGTCGCTCCCGCTGACCGTTCGATACGCCGTGCGCGCTTTTCCCTGCGATGTGACATCGTTCCAGTCTCCCCACAAGAGTTCGTAGCTTGAAATCGTTGCGACCGAAGGTGCCGTCACGGCGCTTCAGCCTTCTGCACTTGCGACCCGTGGCGCCTCACGCGTTACGCGTCGTTTAGTGCAGACAAGCCTGGTCGTCTGGAGCGGAAGCTAATTCCAGGTGTCAGCGCTGTCAACGAATATTTAAAACAATTTTCGATATTGAATTTGCTGCGCTGCAACTGCAGCGGGCGCCTCTTGCATTGCATCATTAGTATTCGGTACGGGGAGCTGCCTACGACGTAAGTGACTGTTTTGAATATTTTATTAACAACCACGTTCGCACCGCAACTTTCATTTCCGGCGACCGTGTTTGCAGGCGATTTCCGGGCCGTCAGCGACCCGGCCGCCCGGCGCGCGTTGGATTTTCCGCACCGACGACACCTGCCTTCATCGCCCCTGAGCGGCGTTGCTCGCGCACCACCACGGACCGCGAATCCACGCACCCGACCGAGGCGGTCGAGAACTGGTCACGGACGTTGGCGGTGCCGGAGCTTGTTTTTCAGGCGTTTTAACCCATCACCTGGCGTTGGTGCATGCCGCCACGTCCGAGCGCTTCGGCGCGGATCACCGCTTTCGAAAATCCCCGGAGTGTGTTTTTATTTGTTGCTGTCAGCGCTGACAGTGCTTTCGGGGGTTTGCAATTCGTGCTGCGCGATCGCTCTGCCATCCCGCTTTTTTCGGCGCTTGCGCTGCTTGTCGTCGCATGGCAGTGCGTGGCGCTGGCCGAGGCTCCGGCCCCGCAGCCGCTCGCCGCGACGGCGAATTTCGGTCCCTATAACGCCGAGTTTCTCCGCGGCGGAGTAGGGCTCACGCGACCACTGGCGCCCGCGGCAACGGCCCTTTCGGCCGATGCACCGTGGTCGCTCGGCGGCTGGGTACGCCCCGACCAGGACGCATCCTCCGCCGTGGTCATCGCCGCGGTCGGTAACCACGATCCGACCGCCTGCCGGTGCCTCCTGTACGGCCCCCGCGGCTTTGCGCTTCGCCTCGATGACAAGACGCTGCTCGAGGCAGCCGGTCCCGTGCGGCGAGGCGAATGGCAGCACGTCATGGCGACCTTCGACGGGGACGTAGCCCGACTGTACGTTGAGGGCGAGGAGCGCGGCGCGTTGCGCGCGCACACGCCACCGGGTGCGGCAACGTTTTCCCTTGCCCCGGAGTCTGCCAACGACCCTTCCGGCGACCACCACTACGCTGGTGCGGTCGCGAACTTTCGGCTGGCGGCCGGAGCGCTGGCGGCATCGGCAGTCAAGGACGAGGCCCATGACCGCCCCCTGTTCGGGCTCGTGCCGATGCATCACGTCGGCGTCGGCTGGCCGTGGCAGGAAAAGGCCTGGCGTGGACTGCTCGAGCCGCAGCCGGCCTGGACGCTGCCCCGTGGCACCGCGCCGCCCGGCCGCACGCGAGCGGCGCTGCCGCCACCGGCCCCGGTGCTCGAGCCCCGCGGCGTCGACACCTGGGCACTCGGCCGCTGGCGCCTGATCCCCGCACCGGACACGGCGGCGACACCCGTCCAGCTGGCCGAGAGCGGCTTCGACGATTCCCGGTGGTACCAGGCGATCGTACCCGGGACGGCACTGACAACCCTGATCGCGAACGGCGTCTACCCGGATCCGGATATCGGACTCAACAACCTCGCGATCCCCGAATCCCTCAACCGGCAGGACTACTGGTACCGGACCGAGTTCGATGTCCCCGCCGCGCTGGCCGGCCGGCGGCTCGCGCTGACCTTCAAGGGCATCAACTACGCGGCGGACGTCTGGCTGAATGGCCGGCCGCTGGGACGGGTCCGCGGCGCGTTCATCCGCGGGCGCTTCGACGTGACCGGACTGTTGCGGCCGGGTGCGACGAATGCGCTCGCCGTCCGCGTCTCCCCGCCACCGCACCCGGGGATTCCGCACGAACAGTCGGTCGCAGCCGGGCCCGGTGAAAACGGCGGCAACCTCGCCATCGACGGGCCGACGTTCATCGCCAGCGAGGGCTGGGACTGGATTCCCGCGATCCGCGACCGCAATACCGGGATCTGGCAGGACGTCGAGCTGCACGCCGAAGGCGCGCTCCGGCTGCTCGATACGCAGGTCGTTTCTACCCTGCCGTTGCCGCGCACGGATTCGGCCGACCTTGATATCAGGATTCCGGTCGCCAACGACGGATCGGCGCCCCGGCGTGGGACCCTGAGCGCGACGATCGGTTCGATCCGCGTCGAACTCGCCCGGGAATTTCCGCCGGGCGTGACCGAGGTGCGCCTCACACCGGCCGACTATCCGGGCCTGCACGTTTCCCATCCCAGGCTCTGGTGGCCAAACGGCTACGGCCAACCCGAACTCTACGAGCTCGCCGTCGAGCTGCGGTCGGACGATGGCGGGTCGGACCGGCGGTCGGCACGCTTTGGCATCCGCGAGATCACCTACGACCTGTCGCTGTTCGATCATCGCGGCGTATTGCGCCGTGTCGAAGTCGACCCGACCCTTGCCCGCGCCGATGGCATCCGCGCGATCGACGTCGCCCACGAGGCGATCAAGCGCACGGCGAACGGCTGGGCGGAGTCGCTGACAATTGCCGGCGAGACGTCCCGCGCCGTGCGCGAGGCACCGTTCCCGTCGCTCGCGCCCTACCTGCTGATCCGCGTCAACGGCGTGGCGATCGCCGCCCGTGGCGGCAGCTGGGGCACCGACGATTCGCGCAAGCGCATCAGCCGGGACCGTCTCGAACCCTATTTCCGGCTGCACCGGAATGCCCACCTGAACATCATCCGCAACTGGCTCGGGCAGAACACCGAGGACGTCTTCTACGACCTCGCCGACGAGTACGGAATGCTGGTGCTGAACGACTTCTGGGCATCGACGCAGGACTTCCAGGTCGAGCCGCAGGATCCGGCGCTCTTCCTCGCCAATGCCGCCGATGTCATCCGCCGTTACCGCAACCACCCGTCGATCGCCGTCTGGTTCGGCCGCAACGAAGGTGTTCCCCAGCCGATCATCAACGAGGGGCTTGCCGATCTGGTCGCGTCACTGGATGGCACGCGCTACTACACCGGCAGTTCGAACGCGGTGAACCTGCAGGGCAGCGGCCCCTACAACTGGCAGCCACCGGAGAAATACTTCACGACACTGGCCGGCGGCTTTTCCGTGGAAGTCGGCACGCCCTCGTTTGCGTCGCTCGAATCGATACGAAGATGGATACCGGAGGCCGACCGGTGGCCACTCGGCGACACCTACGCGTACCACGACTGGCATTTCGGCGGTAACGGCGACACGAAGTCGTTTGTCGCGAACATGGCGAGCAACCTGGGCGCCGCCACCGATCTCGTCGACTTCGAGCGCAAGGCGCAGATGATGAACTACGACGCGTATCGCGCCATTTTCGAAGGCTTCCAGGCCGGCCTGTGGACCCGGAACAGCGGTCGCCTGCTGTGGATGACCCATCCCGCCTGGCCCAGCAACGCCTGGCAGATCTACACGTCCGACTACGATGCCGCGGCGGCCTACTATGCCGTGGCCCATGCCTGCGAGCCGCTGCACGTGCAGATGAACCTGCCGGGCTACGAGCTCGCGGTCGTCAACACGACGCGCGAGGACGCCCGCCACCTGACGCTGCGCGCCCGGGTGCTGACCCTCGATGGCGCTATCCTCCATGAGCGTACCGAGACGGTGGACGGCCTCGCGAACAGCGTGCGGACGCTGCGGCCATTACCGTTGCCGGACCTGTTGGCCAGCGCCGGAGTCGCCCTGGTCGAGCTGTCGCTCCGCGATCCGGGCGGCCGCGTCGTCTCCGAGAACCTCTATTGGCCGACGGCGTCCGGCGCCAACGCCGGGCGCCTGTCGGCACTGGCGCGCCAGCCGCTGTCGGTCGCGGCCACCGCAACCCCGGCCGACGGGGGAATGGACGTGCGCATCCGCCTGAAGAATCCCGGCACGACTGTCGCGCTGATGACCCGCGTGACCCTGACCGACGGCAACGGTGATCCGGTCCTGCCGGCTTACTACAGCGACAACTACGTGTCCCTGCTGCCACAGCAGGAGAAGACCGTCATCGCCCGCTGCCCGGGCCCGGCCGGCGCCTGCACCGCGGTGTCGGTCCGTGGCTTCAACGTCGGCGATGCGCACGTGCCGATCGCCCACTGAATCTCTCGCCTGACCGCCGAGCCGCCTTTCCGGCACCCCCCGACCTGGAGTGTTCCATGCCGACCGTGTCCCTCAAGCCCAGTCCCCGCCCGTTCCGGCCCCGCACGCTCGGCCAGGCGTTCCGCCGCGGCACGCGCGTTGCGGTGACCGCCCTGCTGCTGTCGGCTGCCGGCGTGTCCGCCGGCGGCGCGGCCACGGGGCCGGCCATCCA
Source organism: uncultured Pseudomonadota bacterium (assembly GCA_903839465.1). GTDB lineage: Bacteria > Pseudomonadota > Gammaproteobacteria > Steroidobacterales > Steroidobacteraceae > CAIKMS01. The sequence goes on along the minus strand of CAIMCI010000278.1, from coordinate 10,004 downwards.
TCCCTCCAACTGGCCGGCGAGGGCGGGCGTGGCACCGGCGGACCCTGCCGTTGAAAAGCGGATCGGCGAACTCCTCGATCGGATGACGCTCGAGGAGAAAATCGGCCAGCTGCTGCAGCCGGACATCTCCTCGGCCACACCCGACGACGTCCGGCGCTACCATCTTGGCTCGGTTCTCGCCGGCGGCTTCGCCGCACCCAACGGCGACGTGCGCTCGCCGCCGGCCATGTGGCTTGAATTGACCGACGCCTACTTCCGGGCCTCCCTGGACACGTCGGGACTCACGCACGAGGCCATTCCGATCATCTTCGGCATCGACGCCGTGCACGGCCACGCGCGGATGCCGGGTGGCACGGTGTTCCCCCACAATGTCGGCCTGGGTGCCACCCACGACCCGGCCCTGATCGAACGGATCGGCAGGGCGACGGCCGAGGAAGTCGCCGCCACCGGCATCGATTGGACCTTCGCGCCGACGGTTGCCGTCGTGCGCGATCCGCGCTGGGGCCGGTCCTACGAAAGCTATTCCGAGGACCCCGGGCTCGTCGCCGACTACGCGCGCGCGATGGTGTTTGGCCTGCAGGGCCGCCCCGGCACCGCCGACTTCATGGCGCCCGGCCGGACGCTCGCTTCCGTCAAGCACTTCCTGGGCGATGGCAGCACGATCCGCGGTCGCGACCAGTTCGACAGCCGCATCAGTGTGGCGGAGCTGCGCGACGTGCATGCGCCGGCCTATCCCGCCGCGCTGTCCGCCGGGGCACTGATCGTGATGGCGTCCTACAACGGCTGGCAGGGCACCAAGATGCACGACAATCCGGACCTGCTCACCGGTGTGCTGAAGGAGCGCTGGGCCTTCCCGGGATTTGTGGTCGGTGACTGGAACGGCCACGAGGAGATCCCCGGTTGCACGAAGTGGTCGTGTCCCGACGTGCTGCGGGCAGGACTCGACATGTACATGGCGCCGGACTCGTGGAAGCAGCTCTATACGAACCTGCTCGCCCAGGTACATGACGGCACGCTCGCGGTAAGCCGGGTCGACGACGCGGTACGCCGGGTGCTGCGCGTCAAGGCAACGGCCGGCATTCTGGCCCGCAAGGCGCCGACGGAGCGGCCGGAGACGGCGAACCTGTCGGTGATCGGCAGCGCCGAACACCGGGCCGTCGCCCGCGACGCGGTCAGAAAATCCCTGGTGCTGCTGAAGAACGATCGCCAGCTGTTGCCCCTCAACCCCCATTCCCGGATCCTCGTTGCCGGCCCGGGTGCCGACGACATCGGCATGCAGTGCGGCGGCTGGACGATCGACTGGCAGGGCGCCCACAACCGCAATCGCGACTTCCCGGGCGGTACCTCGATCTACGCCGGCATCCGGCAGGCGGTGGAGGCCGCGGGCGGCGTCGTCACGCTCAGTACCGACGGCCACTACGACACCCGGCCCGACGTCGCCGTGGTGGTCTATGGCGAGACGCCGTATTCGGAGTTCGAGGGCGACCGCGAAACACTCGAGTTCGACGCGGGCACGCATCAGGACCTCAAACTCCTCCAGCGCCTGAAGAAGGACGGCATACCGGTCGTCAGCGTGTTCATCTCCGGGCGCGTGCTGTGGGTCAATCGCGAGCTGAACGCGTCGGATGCCTTCGTGGCGGCGTGGCTGCCAGGCTCGGAAGGCGCGGGAATCGCCGACGTCCTGCTGCGCACCGCTGACGGCAAGATCGCGCACGACTTCACCGGACGCCTGCCCTTCTCGTGGCCGGCGACGCCGTGGCCGGCGACGTTCGCGAACAACGGCGCCGTCAGCGGCGCGCTTCTGCCGCGCGGTTACGGCCTTGTCGCCGCGGACGTCCGGACGATGGGGGCGCTGCCGGAAGCGGTCCCCGGCACGGCGGGCGGACCACCGCGCACCCTCTTTGCCGCCGGCCACGTCACCGCACCGTGGTCGGCCTATGTCGCCGACGCGGGAGCGGAAGTCAGGCTGACGATGGACGCCCAGGCAAGCCCGGGCGGCGTCGTGACGGCGGCACTCGAAGCACCGCTCCTCAAAGGACGCTGGACGGGCACCGGCCGCGGTGAATTCCGGATCGGCGGGCGCATGGCGGACTTCCGCGCCGCGGCGGCGAGTGGCCTGGACGTGGTGGCGAGCGTCCGGGTGCAGCAGGCGGCGAGCGCGCCGGTCGGTGTCGGCATCCGCTGCGACGCGCCGTACGGCACCATCGAGCCCACGGACCCCGCGGCACCGAAAACCGCGTGGCCACGCTGCGGCACGAAGGACGGCGCCCTCCTGGACCTGAGCCGTCAATTTTCCCGCGCCGCGGCCGGACGGTGGCAAACTGTACGCGTGCCACTGCGCTGCCTGTCGGATCAGGGAGCCGACCTGTCGAGCGTGGTGGCACCGTTCGTCATCGATACCTCGGGGAAGCTCGACATCAGCCTGCAGGGCGTCCACCTGGAGCAGGGCCCGGCGACCGGGCCGTGCCCGGCGCTCCTGGACCTGGCGCGGGCACGCCAATAAGAACCACCAGACGGAAGCACCATGACCACTGTCTCCACGACCAGCGGATCTCCCGCGGACGACTCGGCCACCAATCCCCATGTCGACGCACCGGGCCTGCGGGGTTTCGTCGTTGCGCTGTTCTTCTTCTTTGGCGGCATCACCAGCCTCAACGACATCCTGATACCGAAGCTGAAGGAGCTGTTCACGCTGACGCACGCCGATGCCATGCTGGTGCAATCGGCGTTTTTCGCGGCGTACTTCGTGGTGTCCCTGCCGGCGGCCGCGATCGTCCGTCGCATCGGCTACATGCGCACGGCAGTGGTCGGCCTTGCGCTGATGACGGTCGGGTGCCTCCTGTTCATCCCGGCCTCGAACCAGGCGCTGTTTCCGGCGTTCCTCGCCGCCCTGTTCGTACTGGCCTCGGGGATCACGGTCGTGCAGGTAGTCGCCAATCCGCTCATCTCCATGCTCGGCAACCCGGCCACCGCCTCCAGTCGACTGACCTTCGCGCAGGCCTTCAACTCGCTGGGCACGACGATCTTCCCGCGGGTAGGCTCCATGCTGATCTTAAGCTCCATCGCCGCTGCCGGCGTCGGCGACCTGACCGGCGAGGCACTGAACGTGTACCGCTCCCAGCAGAGTCACGTCATCGTCCTGACCTACATCGGGCTCGCGACCGCGCTCGCGGTGCTGGCGCTCGTCGTCTGGACGCAGCGCGACCGGCTGGGTCCGATCGCGGTCGCGGACGAGCCGATTCTGGCGGCCTTCAACCTGCTGCTGCGACCGCGCTTCGGTCTCGGCGCGGCCTGCATTTTCCTCTACGTAGGCGCGGAAGTGGCCATCGGCTCGATCATCGTCAGCTTCCTGACGCAGCCGGACGTGCTGGGACTTTCACCGCGTGACGCCGGCAACCATGTCTCCTACTACTGGGGCGGCGCGATGATCGGCCGCTTCGTTGGTTCCTACTTCCTGCGCATCGCCTCGCCAGGCAAGATCCTGGCCGGGGCGGCCGCCACCGTGATCGGCCTCCTGTTCCTGTCGGCCACCAGCCAGGGGGCGCTCGCCTGCTGGTCGCTGCTCGCGATAGGGCTATTCAACTCCATCATGTTCCCGACCATCTTCTCGCTCGCAAGCGAGGGCCTCGGCAGGCGGACCCACGAGGGCTCGGGAATCATCTGCGTCGCGATCGTCGGTGGCGCCATTGTCCCGCTGCTGCTCGGCACCGTGGCCGACGCGACGGGCCTGCGCATGGCGCTCCTGGTCCCGGCCGTCTGCTATGCCGGTATCCTCGCCTACGGCCTCTACGCCCGCCGGCCCTGGGCGCCAGGACCTGCCTGACCCGACGACCTTCGGCTAGCGAAACTCCCAGACGATGAGGGCGGTGAGCAGCAGCAGCACCGCCGCCTGCCAGCGGTAGTTGCGCCACGCGGGGACGAGCGCGAGCCGGGCGGATTCCGCCCTGAACGTCGCCAACGACCAATGAAGACCGGCGGACTCCGGCTTGTCGGGGGCCGGCCACCGCAGGCTGACCGCCACGAGGATCGCGACGTCAATGGTGAACAGGATCGGCGCGACATAGAGAAAATGCAGATGCGTGAGGTGCAGCACGCCGTTGACGAGCAGGAGCACGGCGCCGCACAGCGACCCGACCAGAAAGGTCGCGTTGGCGCCCGTGGCATTCGCCCGCCGCCAGAAGAGACCGACCACGAACGCGGCCACGACCGGCGGTACGGCGTAGGCGAGCACCGCCTGCAGGTATTGCCACAGCGAGGGCATGCGTTCGATCTGCGGCGCCCAGACCGTCGACACGACCAGGCACAACGCCGTACTCAGGCGACCGAACGAGACCATTTTTTGGCCCGAACCGAGAAACCGCTTCGGTCCGACGAGGTCCATCGTGATCAGCGTGGAGGCGGAATTGAGCATCGAGGCGACCGCCGTCATCGTGGCCACGACGAAGCCCGCCAGCAGGAAGCCGGAGAGGCCGTGCGGCAGGAACGCCCCGATCAGCGTCGGATAGATCAGATCCGACCGTCCGACACTCGGGAAGAGCAGGAACGCGCAGACACCCGGCAGCACCATCAGGAACAGCACCGGCAGTTTCAGCAAGCCCGCGAACAGCGCTCCGGACCGGCCCTCGTCGGCATTGCGTGCCGACAGGATGCGCTGGACGATCACCTGGTTCGAACACCAGTAGTAGAAGCCGAGCAGCGGAACGCCGAACACGAGGCCCGGCCACGGTACCGACGGATCATCGGCCGGCCGGATCAGCGAGAGGCTCGCCGGGCTCGCGCTCGCCATCACCTCGTGCCAGCCACCGGCACGCAGGAAGCTGAAGCACGCGATCACGACCGCGCCCGTCAGCAGGACGCCGGCCTGGACGACCTCGGTGCGAAGCACGGCGCGCAGGCCGCCGGCTACGGTGTAGGCGGCCGCCAGACTGGCGAGCGCGAGCGACAGCACCCACAACGGCGCGGTGGGAATCAGCATCCGGCAGACGATCGAGCCGCTGTAGAGCGCCCCGGCGCCGTCGACGAAGACGCTGAGGAAGAGCGTCAGGCACGCGAGCCACAGGCGCGCCCGCGCATCGTAGCGACGCTCGAGGAACTCCGGCATCGTGTAGACGCGGCTCGTCAGCACCTGCGGCAGGAAGAAGATGCAGTAGAAGACCAGGATGACTGCGGCGGACCATTCGTAGTTGTAGACGGACACGCCGTAGGCATACGCCGCGCCCGCCAGCCCGACGAGCGCGGTAGAGGAGATGTTGGAGGCAATCAGCGCGAGACCGATGGTCAGCCAGCCCGCAGAGCGCGAGGCCAGAAAGTAATCCTCGGGCGACGTGTTGCGCCTCGAGGAAAAGAGGCCGTAGGCGACGATCCCGGCCACGTACAGCCCGACCACGAGCCAGTCAATGACGCTGATCAAGGCCCGGCACTTTGCCTGGAGATCTGCCCGAAGCGCATGTCGTCTGGTGCCACTGTCCGGCTGCGGTGGAGCACGGAGTGTAGCAGGCAGGCTCTCTCGCGACTGCCGGACCATGTGATCGCCGGTCGACTGCGCTATCCTTTGCCGCCAGCACCCCTGGGTGGCCCTTCGAGGAAAGCGCCATGACAAGCCGGCCCGGCAAGCCCCGCCCGCCGTCCGAGCCGCGGCCAGCGGAACAGCGCCCGGGCGAGCGCCGCCTTGCCGAGGCGGCCAAGCGCACCAAGCCCGCCACGCTCGACGACGTAGCGGCTCTCGCCGAGGTGTCGGCGAAGACGGTCTCGCGGGTGGTGAACAACGAGGCGAGTGTCAGTAGCGCGACCCGCGAGCGGGTCATGCGGGCCGTCGAACTCCTCGATTACAAGCCGAATCTCAATGCCCGGGTGCTGGCCGGGGACCGCTCGTTCCTGATCGGTCTTTTCTATGGCGGACCCGGCGGGTTCTTAAGCGACTTCCAGGCGGGCGCGACGGAAGTCTGCCGCGACTCGGGCTACCACCTGATGGTGGAGCCGTGGGACAGCGACAGCACGCAGCTCAATCGCGACATGGCTTCGCTCCTGCGTCAGCTGCGCCTCGACGGCGTGATCCTGCTGCCACCGCTGGGTGATGACCGTCTGATCTGCAACACGCTGCGCGACGCCGGGATCCCGATGGTCCAGATTGCGCCCTGCGAACAGGCGCCCGACTCCCCGTCGATCGGTATCGACGATTACGCGGCGACACGGCGCCTGACCTCGTACCTCCTCGACCTCGGCCACCGGCGCATAGGCTTCATCCTCGGCAGCCCGGGCCACGGTGCCACCGAAAACCGCTACCGCGGCTTCACCGACGAGATGCACGCCCGCCGCGTTCCGGTCGACGCCGCGCTCGTCGGGCGTGGCAACTTCCATTTCCCGGACGGGGTCGTGGTCGCGGAACGGATGCTCGCCGAACGCAAGCCGCCGACCGCGATCTTCGCCAGCAACGACGACACGGCAGCGGCCGCGATCTCGGTCGCGCACCGGCGCGGACTGCAGCTGCCGCGGGACCTGTCCGTGGTCGGTTTCGACGACTCGCCGATCGCCTCGATGGTCTGGCCGCTCCTGACGACGGTGCGTCAGCCGGTGATGGCGATGGCGCGCGTCGCGGCACGCCTGATCATCGAGAACACCCCGCGCAAGCACGGCTGGCCGGTGCCGATGCCGAGCAGTCTGCTGGACTGCGAGCTGATCCTGCGCGACTCGGTGGCCCCGCCACGCAGCTGACGGCCCGCGCGCCAGCTGCCGTCAGGGCGCGCCGGCCGCGGCAATCCGATGGAAATCGAGGTCCTGGAAGTCGAAGCTGAAATCGGTCGACGCCGAGACCGCCTCCATCGTGAAGCCCGTGACCTGTCCGTCGAAACCCTCGCTGAAGCGCACGTACGCATCCGCGTTGAGGGACCGGTCGCGCCAGTGCACGACAAAGAGGTTCGGCCGGATCGGTGTCAGCGGCCCGGAAAGCTTCGCCGTGTGGCTGAAGGTCAGTTCCAGGCCAGAGGCACCCCGGCTGACCGTCGCCTCGCCCCGCCACGCGTCGGTATAGCGACCGACATACGGCTGGAGGTTCAGCGCGGCAAGTTCCGGGCCAGAGGCGGCCGGGGGCGCACGCTTGGCATCGCTGTCCGCCTGGGATCCGGCGCGCTCGGCCTTCATCGCCTGGGTCAAGGCCACCCAGTCGCGCGCGGGACCCCCCGTATAGGCCTCGGTGATCTGCATCGCGATCGAGAAAAAGGCATAGCCTTCCTCGGCGTTGGTCAGCACGATGACGCCGAGGTTGAGTTCCGGGATCAGGCTCTGGTAGGTGACCATGCCCTGCAGGCCACCGCTGTGGGAGACGCGCTCGTAGCCGTTGAAATCCTCGACACCCCAGCCGAGCGCGTAGGCACCGAAATGGGTACGGGTCAGCTCGGCGCGCTTGCCGGACGGCGGTTCGAGGGTCTGCGGGCTCCACATCTCGGCGCCGCGCTCCCTGCTGAAGAGCTGCAGCCCGTCGGGCGAGGTGCCGTGGGCGAGGTGTGTCGCCTCCCATTTGGCGAGCCCCGTCACGTTGCACTGGATCCCGCCGGCCGCGGCGCCGACCGTGATGTTGTCGGGAACGACGGCGGTGACGCGCCCCTCGACGAGCGAATGCGGCGTCGCGACATTGTGACGGTCGGTCAGCCGCTCGGACGTCGCCACGCAGGGCGTCATGTGCAGCGGCGCGAGGATCCGCTCGGTGACGAAATCCTCCCAGCTCTTGCCGGTCACCGCCGGGATGATCTCGCCGGCAACGACGTAGAGGTTGTTGTCGTAGGCAAACTCCGAGCGGAAGCTCGTCACGGGCTTGAGAAACCGCAGTGCGTGCAGCACGTCCTGGCGCGTGAAATCGGTCTGCGGGAAGAAGAGCAGGTCACCCGCCCCGAGACCGAGCCCGCTGCGGTGGGTCAGGAGGTCACGGATCGTGAACTCGCGGGTAACCCAGGGGTCGTAGAGCCGGAACTGCGGCAGGTAGTCGATGACCTTGTCGTCCCAATGGATCCTGCCCTCGTCGACGAGGATGGCGAGCGCCGCCGCCGTAAAGGCCTTGGTGTTCGATGCGATCTGGAAGAGCGTGTCGGGATCCACCTTGTCCGGCTTGCCGGCCTCGCGGACACCGAAGCCCTTCGCGTAGACCAACTTGCCGTCCTTGACGACCCCGACGGCGATCCCCGGCACCTGGTAGGCGGTCATCGTCCGCTCCACCAGTCGATCGATATCCAGCTTCTTCAGCGGATCGGTCGCCGCCAGGGCCGGCGCCAGCGGCGAAACCACGAGGACCGCCCAGACCCATACCCCGAAACGCGAATACCGATGCATCGTGATCTCTCCCCGGCGAGCCGCTGTCGAGTTCCGGATGGCGAGACCCGCCACCGTCCTGGCCGATTCTAGCCAGTCCCACGGCGGCAGTCTCCCGACCGGCACCCCGCGCGTATTACCATGCCGCATCATCCCGGCCAGACGGAACCGCCATGACCACGGACCCAACCCCGCCGCGCGGGCCCAGCGGCCTGCCCGATCGTGCCCGGGTCGTAATCATCGGTGGCGGCGTCATCGGCTGTTCCATCGCCTACCACCTGACTCAGCGCGGCTGGACGGACGTGCTGCTGCTCGAGCGGCACCAGCTGACGAGCGGCACCACCTGGCATGCGGCGGGGCTCCTGACGACCCTGCGTGACACGGAGGTCCAGACGCGCCTCGCCAAATACACCCAGGATCTCTACCGGCGCCTGGAGGCCGAGACCGGTCTCGCGACCGGCCTCATCGACTGCGGTTCGATCCAGCTCGCGATGACCGAGGACAAGGCCGAGGAGATGCGACGGGGCCTGCGCATGGCCACGAGCTTCGGCGTCGAAGCCCACGAGATCACCCCCGCCGAGGTCCGGCAACACTGGCCTCTGGCCCAGACCGATGACCTGGTCGCGGCGTTCTACTTTCCGAATGACGCGCGCGTCAATCCGACGGACGTCACCCGGGCGCTCGCCCGCGGCGCACGAACGGGCGGTGCGCGCCTCGTCGAACACACGCCGGTGACGGGAATCCTGCAAATGGACGGTCGGGTGACCGGCGTGCGGACGGCCGCGGGCGATATCGAGGCGGAAGTCGTCGTCAACTGCGCGGGGATGTGGGCACGCGAGGTCGGGCGCCTCGCCGGGGTCAGCGTCCCGCTGCAGGCGGCCGAGCACTATTACCTGATATCGGAAGCAGTGGCGGGCGTGCACCCGAAGCTGCCGATCCTGCGCGATCCGGGCCGCTCCGCCTACATCCGCGAGGAAGCCGGTAAGCTGATGGTCGGCCTGTTCGAGACGGCGGCTGCGCCGTGGAGCACGAAGGGCGTACCGGCGGACTTCAATTTCGGCGAAATCCCTCCGGACTGGGACCGCATGGCGCCGCACATCGAGCGGGCCATGGAACGGGTCCCCGTGCTGGCCGAGACCGGCATCAAGCTCCTTTTCTGCGGCCCGGAGTCCTTCACGCCCGACCACAACTACCTGATGGGCGAGGCGCCCAACCTGCGCAACTTCTACGTCGCCGCCGGCTTCAATTCGCTCGGGATCCTCTCCGGGGGTGGCGTCGGCAACGTCATGGCCGCCTGGATCGTCGACGGCCACGCGCCCATGGACGTCTGGTCGGTCGACCTGCGCCGCACGCACGCGTGGCAGGACAACACGCAGTACCTCGTCGACCGCACGGTCGAGTCGCTCGGCATTGGCTACCAGGACCACTGGCCGTACCGCCAGTGGACGACGGCCCGCGGCGTCAAGAAGAGCGCCCTGCACGACCGCCTCGCCGCCCGCGGTGCCTGCTTCGGCGAGTCGGCCGGCTGGGAGCGGCCGAACTGGTATGCGCATTCGGGTCAGCCAGCCGAGTACCGCTACGGCTGGGGCCGCCAGAACTGGTTCGAGGAAAGCGCCGGCGAGCACCGATCGGTGCGGGAGGCGGTTGGCCTCTTCGACCAGTCGTCCTTCGCCAAGCTGATGGTCGAGGGTCGCGATGCGCTGCGG
>CAIMCI010000277.1 GCA_903839465.1 uncultured Pseudomonadota bacterium | reverse complement strand
GCTTGAGGTAGCGCGCGTCGGCGCCGACGGCGAGGCCGACGGCGCCGCCCGGCAGCTGCCACAGGTCGCGCGTGCCGTTGACGGCGACGTAGGCGAGTTCCGAGGTCGCCGTCGAGGTCGTCTGCGGCGCGAGGTAGGAGTAGAGCTTCGGCGAGTTCAGGTAGGCGTTCTGGCCGACCCGGTAGCTGCCGTCGGCGAGCGCGGCGTCGAGGCGGCTCGCGCGGATGAAGCCGTCGTAGGTCTCGTGGGTAGCCACCCGCACGTAGCCGATGCTGCCGCCGACGCTCCAGCCGCCGACCGAGCCCGTGACGTCGTCGACGAGGCGGATGACGCTCGTGTCGAAGTTGATCACCTGCGCCGGAAAGTCGGTCAGCGCGGCCGAGAACAGCGCCGGCTGGCCGATGAAGCTCGCGAAGTTCGCGCCGTAATAGGCCTTGGCGGCGTTGTAGTAGGGGCTCTTCGGGTTGAACGGATTGTCGAGGCTCGTCGACGGCAGCACGATCCGCGTCGTTGCCGGATCGGTCTGGTCGACGACCGTGCCCTTCGCGCCCGCCCAGGTGTAGGGAACCGTGATCGGTCCGGTGCTGTAGGCGTCCGACTGCTTGTAGGCCTCGGCCTGCGAGTCGAAGAACGAGGCGGTCAGCGTGTTCTTCCAGCTGTCGGCGAGCGTCTGGGTCCAGTGCGCGGTGAGGTCAAGGCCCGCCGTGCGCGGCTGGATCTTGTTGTAGCCGTTCGGGTTCCACGTGCAGCCGCCCGAGTAGTTCAGGTTCTGGGGCTTGCAGCCGGGCAGCAGGAAATAGCCCGCCGGGTTGGTGCCCGCCTGCTGCGCATAGAGCGGCGCCACCTGGCCGACTTCGGTGTAGGTGTTGTTGTTCGGCGCATCCTGCTGGATGATGCCGCCGCGCCGGTCGGGACCGCCGTACGGGCGCAGGTCCGAGTCGCTGAGGTAGTGCGGGCGGTTGAGCTGATTGATCGAGGCCGAGTGCCGGTACTCGACGTTGAAATAGAAGTTGTGGCCTTCGCTCGCCAGATCACCGACCCCGTAGAGCAGGGACACGCGCTGCGACAGGCCGTCGGCGCGGTAGGAGCCACCGAGGCTGGTGTTGATCTCGAAGCCCTGGTAGTCCTTTTTCAGCAGGATGTTGACGACGCCGGCGATGGCGTCCGAGCCGTAGATCGCGGAGGCGCCGTCCTTCAGCACCTCGACGCGGTCGACGATGCCAAGCGGCAGCGACGAGAGGTCGACGAACGGCCGCTGGCCGTCGTCGGCGAGCGGGTAGGGCGCCATGCGGTGGCCGTCGACCAGCACGAGGGTCGCATCGACCGTGAGGCCCCTGAGCGACACGCCCGACGCGCCGCCGGCGAGCGCGCCGGAGAAGTTCTGCGTCAGCGATCCCGAGTTGTCGGCCGATACGGTGCGGATGACGTCCGAGACCGTCATCTTGCCGCTCTTGATGATCTCCTCGGCATTGATCACCTCGACCGGCGAGGGAGTCTCCGCATCCGTGCGGCGCAGGTACGAGCCCGTGACGACCACGGTCTCCAGTTCCGCGGGCGGCGCGACCTTCGGTGCCGGTGGCGTGTCGAGCGAGGCGAGCAGCACCGGCTCGCGTCCGGCATCGGCGCGCGCCGCACGCTCGAGCACGAATTCGCGGTCATTGACGCGCCGGATACTCAGGCCCGCGTCGCGGGCGAGCCTGCCAAGCGCCTCGGCCGGATCGTACGTGCCCTTCAGCGGCTGCACCTGGCGGCCGGCGAGCAGTGCGGGCTCGGTGCTGACCGTGACGCCGCTCTGCGCCTCGAAAGCGGCCAGCGCGAGGCCGGCATCGCGGCTGTCGATGACGAAGGGGACGGGCGTTGCGGCGACGGCCATGAACGTGGCGCCGGCGAGCGCGAGCG
>CAIMCI010000276.1 GCA_903839465.1 uncultured Pseudomonadota bacterium | reverse complement strand
GATCGTGTAGTCGCCGTACTGCATCGGCTGGTGGCCGGCCGAGGACAGGTCGAGAATCGACAGGCGCGTGTGGCCGAGCATGGCGCCCGGCAGGGCGAGTATGCCGCGATCGTCCGGGCCACGGTGGTGGAGGCTCGTCACCATCCGCGCGAGGATGCGCTCGGCGTCCGCGCCGTCGACGGCGGGCCCGACGAGGCCGGCGATGCCGCACATCCTAGACGGCCCCGGTCGTCGCGCACGGCGCCGCCGGCCACTGTGCGGCGATCAGCGTCGGACTGTGCGCAAGCTCTGCCATGGGGACTTCACACCCGACTGGGTACGCGCTGCCATCCTGGCCGGACGGGAACCCGCGGTTCGGCTGCGTCGCGTCGTTTTTCAGGTGCCGAGCATAGCATTCGCCCGCTCCGGCCAACCACCGGCCGACCTCTGGCCGACCTCTGGCCGACCACCGCCGGCGGATGGCGGCAGCGGGCGATCTGCACTACATTGCCGGCGATGAAGACCCTCGCGTATTTCACGGCCGCCATCGCCGGCACGCTGCTCGCCGCGGCGCTGCTCGCCTACCCGGTCTACCTCGGCGTGCACGCGCTCAATCCCGACTGGGCCTTTCACCGGATTGCCTCGCGGCTGTGGCTCGTGCTCGTCATCGCCGCGACCTGGGTGCTCGGTCGACGACTCGCCCTGTCACGGGCCGATTTCGGCTTTGGCGTGCCGCGCCGGCGCTTTCGCCGCGACGCCCTCACGGGCTTTGTCGCCGGGATCGTCTCGATGCTGCCCGTGGCGGCGATGCTGGCGCTGTGCGGCACGCGGCCGCTGGTCTGGGTCGGCACCGGTCGCCTGCTGCACCTGGTGCTGTCGGGTCTCCTGTCGGGCGTCGCGGTCAGCGTCGTCGAGGAGACGCTCTTTCGCGGCCTCCTGCAGGGCGCCGTGTGGCGTGAGGCGGGCGACAGCCGCATCGGGCGCACACTCGCCGTCGTCGGCGTTGCCGTCTTCTACGCGGCGCTCCATTTCCTGGCCCGCGTCAGCATTCCACCGTCGGCCGTGAACCCCTACAGCGGGCTCACCCTGCTCGCCTCGGTGGGCGATGACTTCCTGCACTTCGGTCGGATCGGCGACTCGTTCGCCGCGCTGACCGCCGTCGGCATCCTGTTGTCGCTGACCCGGCTCTACACCGGGTCGATCGCGCTCGCGATCGGCCTGCACGCCGGCTGGGTCATGGTGATGCGCATCACCGTGGGCACGACGGCAAGGCCGCCGGACGCGCCGTACGCGTGGCTGGCCTCGGCGTCCGACGGCTTCACGGGCTGGCTCGTCTTCGCCTGGACTGCTGCCCTCATCCTGACGCTCCTCGCCGGCTGGCGGCCGGCCTCACTCGGCATGGCACCCCGGCGGCGCTAGTCGCCGACTGGTCGTCGCGGACTCGTCGTCGCGGACTAGTCGTCGCGGACCTGGATCAGCGGCGCCAGCACGCGCAGCCGCGCCACCGGGTCATCGATCTCCAGGAGCGACTGGCGGACGGAGGCCTCCAGCGGCGCGAGCTCGGCCAGACGATTGGCCAGCCAGCCGGCATCGCCGAAGCGACTCGGCACGTAGCGGTAGGTCACGCCGAGTTCGGGCCAGACACGCTCGAGCACCGCCCGCAGCTGCACGCAGTCGATCGGCACCGGCACGGCGGGCTCGGCCGGGATGTCCTCGATCTCGGCCAGGTGCAGGCCGTCGGCCTGGGTCCAGGTACTCAGCACGCGGATCTTTTCCTGGCCGATGCACGACAGGCCCAGAAGACCGTCCTCCAGCTGATCGAAATCGACGATGCGCGCCTCCGTGCCGATCGCAGCGGTCGCCATGGCCGCGCCGGCGCCGGCTTCACGGCCCTCCACGAGCAGCACCACGCCGAAGCCCGTGTCGGTCTTCATGCAGCGCCGCACGAGGTCGACATAGCGCGGCTCGAAGATCCTCAGCGGCAGCGGCCCGGCCGGGAAGAGCACGGTGGAGAGCGGAAAGAGCGGCAGTTCGCGGGTCGCCATGTCAGCCGCCGGCGAGGCGCCGGAGCAGCGCCTCGTGCAGGCCGCCGAAGCCGCCGTTGCTCATGATGAGGACGTGATCGCCGTGGCCTGCGACCTCGGCCAGCCGCCCGGCGAGCGCGTCGATCGAGCCGTGCAGTTCCGCGCGGGCGCCGATGCCTGCGGCAACCTCGGCGAGGTCCCAGCCGAGCGTCGGTGGCGCGTAGAGGAAGACCCGATCGGCCAGGGCGAGGGAACCGGCAAGGGTTTCCCGGTGCGCACCGAGCTTCATGGTATTGGAGCGGGGTTCGAGGACGGCCAGGATCCTGGCCGCTCCCACGCGTGCGCGCAGGGCCTCGAGCGTGGTGGCGATGGCGGTCGGATGGTGCGCGAAGTCGTCGTAGACCGTGACACCGCGCACCGCGCCGCGGACCTCCAGGCGCCGCTTGACGCCGCCGAAGCCCGCCAGCAGACCGGCGCCCACCGGCAGTGAAACGCCGGTGTGACGGGCGGCGAGAAGCGCAGCCAGGGCGTTTTCCGCGTTGTGCGCGCCGAGCAGGTTCCAGTCGACGCGGGCGACCGGTTCACCCGCCTCCAGAACGTCGAACGACGACCAGTCGCCCTGCCGCGCCTGCACGGCAAACGGCAGCGCCACGTCGCGTCCGAACCGGGTCACCGGCGTCCAGACGCCCTCCTCGAGCGTCCGCTCGAGCTCCGGGGCACCGCCGTTGACGATCAGGGCGCCGTCGCCCGGCACCGTCCGCACGAGGTGATGGAACTGGCGGCGGATGCTGGCCATGTCGGGATAGATGTCGGCGTGGTCGTACTCGAGATTGTTGAGCACCGCCGTGCGCGGCCGGTAGTGGACGAACTTGGCGCGCTTGTCGAAGAACGCCGTGTCGTATTCGTCGGCCTCGACCACGAAGAACGGCGCGCTGCCGAGGCGGGCCGAGACGCCGAAGTCGCTGGCGATCCCGCCGATCAGGAACCCCGGATCCAGTCCCGCCCGGTCGAGGAGGTAGGCCGTCAGGCTCGAGGTCGTGGTCTTGCCGTGCGTTCCGGCAACCGCAATGACCCAGCGGCCGGCGAGGACGTGGGCGGCAAGCCACTCCGGGCCCGAGGTATAGGGCAGGCCCCGGTTGAGTACCGCCTCGAGGAGCGGATTACCACGGCTCATCACGTTGCCGATGACGACGACGTCGGGCGCGGGCTCGAGCTGGGCCGGGTCCCAGCCCTCCGAGTACTCAATGCCGAGCGCCGACAGCTGGTGGCTCATCGGCGGGTAGACGTTGCGGTCGGCGCCGGTGACGCGATGGCCCATGGCCTTGGCGAGCGCGGCGATGCCGCCCATGAACGTGCCGGCGATACCGAGGATGTGGACGTGCATTCAGCTACCCGTGCCGGCCGGCAGCGGCGCAAGCCAGGCAACCAGCGCGTAGACGATGATCGCGAGCACGATGGCGAGCACGACGCCGGCCAGGAGCGTCGTGTCCAGCGCCGCGCGCAGCACGTGGGCGGCGATGAGCCGGTCCCAGAGCAGGAACCCGAGCAGCAGGAAGCGGAGCAGAAGGCCACGCGGGTCCGTCGCCGGCAGCGCGGCGAGGCCGGCGAGGAGCGCGATCACGGCCGGCGCCAGAAGCACGCCCGTGCCGAGCAGCGCCGTCAGGGTCTGCGGCGCCCGGGCCAGGCGCCCGGTGGCCGCGAGGAGCGCGACCGTGAGCGCCGAGCTCGCGCAGAGATCGACGATGCTGGCCGCCAGCAGCGGGCCGTCGCGGCTCGCCACCGCCATCTGCGCGCAACCCTGGGCGAGGTAGAGTGCCATCACGACAGCGAGCAGCACCGCCGAGGCCGGCAGGTCGGCAGGTCCGCGGCGCCAGAGCGCGATGTCGGCGAAGGTTTTCAACAAGGCCAAGGCGCACCCTCGGGCTGCATGGTGGACAATGCACGT
>CAIMCI010000275.1 GCA_903839465.1 uncultured Pseudomonadota bacterium | reverse complement strand
TGGGCCGCGCACCAGTTGTTTCTCGACGACGAGGCGGGCTCGCTCGAAGCCGGCAAGAGTGCGGATCTGGCCATCTGGGATGACAATCCACTGACGGTCGCTTCCGCCCGCCTCCGGGACCTGCACTGCCTGATGACCGTGTTCCGGGGTCAGGTCGTCTATCAGGACGCGCGCGCCGACCTGCAACTGACGGCTCCCGGCCGGCACTGACCGGCCAGCCCCGGGGCGCCGGTCGCGCCCCGCACGGGAGATCGGGCCCCGGCGGGTCAGACGATGCCGCCGGCTCCCAGTGCCATGCCGAGCGCGGTTGACGCGCCCATGGACGCCGCTCCCCAGAGCGCGACGCGCGAGGCCCCCCGGCCAACGGGTGCACCGGCCATCTGCGCCGCCAGTCCGCCGAGCACGGCGAGCAGCAGGAGCGATGCGCCACCGACGGCCCACGGCATGACGGCACGCGGTGCCGCGACGGCAATCAGCAGCGGCACGACGCCCCCGCTCAGAAAACTCAGTCCCGATGAAATCGCCGCCCGCACCGGCTGCGCCCGCAACGCCTCGCCGATCCCGAGCTCGTCCCGGGCATGGGCGCCGAGCGCGTCGTGGGCCATCAACCGGTCGGCGACCGTCGCCGCCAGCGCAGGATCCAGACCGCGGCCTACGTAGATGGCGGCCAGTTCGTCCCGCTCGGCATCGGCGTCCGCGTCGAGATGCAGGCGTTCGAGCTCAAGCTCGGCGCTCTCGAAGTCCGCCTGCGAACTGACCGACACGTACTCACCGGCAGCCATCGCGAAGGCCCCGGAAACGAGCGCCGCGATACCGACGAGGACGAGGCTCGTGGTGGCGTGGGCCGCGAACGCGACGCCGAGCATCAGGCTGGAGAGCGTGAGGATTCCGTCATTGGCGCCCAGTACCGCCGCTCGCAGCCACGTCAGCCCGCCTATCCGGTGCTCGCGCCGCCGCGGTGCGTCGTCAGCCACCCGCTGCCACACCGTGTGCTGACTTCGGCACCGCCTGCATCAGCAGTTCCAGCGAACGGGCGAGGTCTTTCTCGCCCGGCACCTGTCCGCGATAGTGGCCGAGCCGCACGACGACCAGGTCGTGCGAGGGGACGATGAAGGTGTACTGCCCGCCGACGCCCGCCATGTAGTAGGCGTCCGTCGGCAGCGGGAAGGCGCGATCGCCGTTCAGCCAGAAGAAGCCGCCGTAGACGGGCTGTCCGTCCGCCAGCCAGGCCGGTGCGGGGCTGCGCACGAAGTCGACGAAACCCTCCGGCAGCAGCCGTCGGCCCAGCCAGACACCGTCGTTCAGATAGAGGTTTCCGAGCCTCGCCCAGTCCCGCGCGCAGGCCAGGTCATAGCCCTGGGTCAGAAAGTTCCCGTACGGATCGGTCTGGATGACCATCGAGCGGATCCCCAGGCGATCGAACAACGCCCGCTGCGGGAAGGCGAGGTAGTCGCCGTGGCGGCGCTCGACAGCGAGCCGCACGAGGTAGTTGGCGAGGACCGGATCCGTGTTGCGGTAGCGGCCGACGGTATTGACCGGGTACTGCAGGGGGCGCGTCGCCGCGTAATGAAACGCATCGAACGCCCCGGTGTAGAGGTACAGGTGCTCCGGATAGCCGAGCGCCGGATCGTAGCCCGGGTCGAAGGGCGCCCTGGCCCGCAGGCCGCTGGACATGCGCAGCAGGTCGGCGATGCGGATATCACGGCGCGCGTCGCCCTCGTGCTGCCACTCAGGAATCGGCGCGCGCTGCCACAGGTCGTAGCTGCCCGACTGGATCAGGACGCCGATCAGGGTCGCGGTCAGGCTCTTGCCCATCGACCAGCTCTCGAGCGGTGTCCGCGCCGTGATCCCCGGCCCGTAGCGCTCGGCGATGACGCGCCCTTTCCAGGTCACGACGTAGGCCGCGGTATCGCCGTCAGCGGTCGCGAATGCCGCATCGACGGCCGCCGCCAGCCGGTCGGCATCGACACCCGCCGGGCGTGCAGCCGGCAGGCGGTCGCCCATCGGCCAGTCCTGCGTCGCCGCGTCGGGCAGGTGCGGGCGAACCGTTTCCGGCGTGTAATGGGCGCTCGTCTCGCCGAGGGGGTAGGTCAGGCAACCCTGGCTGCCGAGGTACCGGGCAAGTCGCTGGCGACCGTCGGGCAGGGTGACGGTGACCGTCTTCGCGATGCGGTCGATGACCGGCTGGCCGAGTTTCGGACGCGAGGCGTACGGCGCCGTGAAATAGCCAACGTACTCGGCGGCGAAGGCCGGCTCCAGTCCCGTGATGAAGACCGCCGAACACAGGATCTGCGCGTAGCCGCCGGCATCGAGCAGGAGCGTATCGGCCGGAGGCGCCTCGAACGGCCCCGGCAATTCGAGTCGGGCCGCGCGTTCGATGCTGAAAGCGACGAGGTCCGGCTCCGCTCCTTGCGTGGCGCCGCCGGCACCGACCATCAGCAGACCGACTGCGAAACCGCCGCGAAATCCGAGCCCGAGCCGCGCCATGTTGCCCCCGCGTCGCGATGAGGCCGCGACCGGCGGCCATCGGGAGAGCGTAGGTCCTCGGGCGGTGCCGGTAAAGGAATACTCCTGTCGGGATCGCACCGCCGTGCCGGGATACCTCCCGGCACGGCGGCGCTCGCCCTGTTGCAGTCCTGCCAGGGGCAGTCAGTACTCAGGCCGCCCTGGTCCGACGGACGACCAGCAAGAGACCCGCCAGTCCGGACACCAGACTGAGCGCAGCCGGCGGCAGCGGCACCGCCGTCACCTGCACGCCGAACGCGTTCGACATCGACTGGTAGCTGACGCCGCCGTCGGCCGAGAACGCGAACGCGCTCGCCGGTGCGGTTCCGCCCGTCGCCTGGAAGGGCAGACCGAGCCCGGCGGTCGAGTCGGCCGCTCCGACCTCGACAACCGCCCAGTAGAGACCCGGACCGGTCGTGGCGATGGCCAGACCGGAAGCTCCGGTCCAGCCGTCGGCCTGGTAGGTCACCTGCGTGGTGCCGATCTGCGTGCCCGGCATTCCACCATTGCCGTCCGCCGCGTAGATCGACAGCGAAAACGTGTCGCCTGGGGCACCGAGCGGGCCACCGGTAACGTACGCCTGGATGCTGTCGATGACCCCGCCGTTGGCCAGGTTGAACTGCGCGGCCAGGAAGTCGTTGCCGCCAAGCGCCAGCGCGCCGGTCGCCGCGGACGGTGTTCCGGTGTCGAGCACAATGTCCGCGTTTGCGGCGCCGGCCGATGCCAGCAGGAGCCAGGCTCCCGTGATGAGGGATTTGATCATGGTCATCCCCTTACTGCAGGTTGCCGGCGAGCGGGCTGAGTGTGATGGTCGGCCCGAACGCGTCGCTGAAGTAGCTCATCGACAGCGTCACCGCGCCGCTCTGGTGGACCTGCACGTCCGCCCAGCCGTAGTAGCGGTCGTACTGGCTCTGCCCGGTCGCCGCCAGCGTCGGTTCCTGGTAGGCCGTCGGCGCGGTCACCGCCGTGGGCTTGTAGTCCCACGGCGAGCCGCCGGCACCCACCAGCACCTGCACCGGAGTCTTGGTCGTGCCGTCCGTCCCGGTAACGGAATAGGTCTGCACGTGCGAAATGTGCTCGTGACCGCAGAAGTACGTCGCGTTGTAGTCACCGATCAGCTTCCAGAAATCCGCCACCGTCGGTGGGGTCGTCACGCCGTCCAGGCCGGCACCGGTGACCGCCGCGAGGCCGTTATTGTTGGCGGTGTTGTAGTCGTAGGTGAACGCCGGCTTGTGACCGAACACGAAGAAGTTGGTCGCGCCGTTCGTCTTGGCGCTGGCGAAATCCGTCTTCAGCCAGTTGACCGGCGCATGCGAGTCGTTGCCCGTCGGGTCGGTATTGATGACCGCGAAGTGCAGCTTCTTGCCGTTCGCCAGCGCAATGTCGAACGAGTAGGAGAGCTTCGACTGGTCGGAGCCGACCGGCGTCGCCGCGCCACAGCTGCCGTAGGCGCCCGTAGCCGGATCACTCGCCGGGCAGGTGTCGCTGGCGCCCGGGGCCGTCGCCGCCGTCAGGCCGTTCCAGTTAGCGGGGGTGAAGCCCGTGATTTTCTGGAACTGGTTCTGGCCGTTGCCGATCAGGTCGCCCATGTTGTCGCGCCACAGCGTCTCGTTTTCGGCATAGGCCGTCTTGCCGGTACCGGACGACGGCTTGTAGCAGCCGGTCGGGTTCGTCGTCGCGTTATAGGCGCCGTTGACCGTGACCCCCGAGCTGCACTGCGTCTCGTGGTTGCCGGCGACCGGCAGCACCATCGTGCCCGTTTCAAGCAGCGGGGTGATCATGCCGCGCCAGTAGGCGTACTGCAGGTTCGCCTTGTAGACGTCGGAGTTCTTCAGCGTGGCGAGCGAGTTGATCACGCCCGAGGTGCCGGTCGGGTAGGTCGCGCGCCCATAGCCCATGATCAGGTCGCCGTTGACGAAGAAGAGCTTCGGCTTGCGGGACTGCTCGGTGCGGATGATGCGCTGCCAGGCCTTGGTGTTCTGCAGGAAGCGCGCATCCTGTGCCAGCAGGCTGCCGGTCGACGAAATGGCGCAGCCGCTCGTTTCGCAGGCGACCGTCGCGGTCGGGTTCACGGTGGTCGTCGGGTCGAAGCCGGTCGGGTCGGTACGCGTGTCGCCGACCGTCGCGAAGCTGAAGATGACCGGATCGGTGGTTTGCGCCTGGGCGACCGCGCTGAACGCGATCGACACCGCCGCAGCGCCCGCAAGACGCCGGGCAAAACGAGCGTAAGTCATTGTATTTTATCCCCTGAGTGTGTGTTGCTTCCCTGGTCTACCCGGCCCGTCGACTCGTTATAGGTCGATGTTCGGACGACAACCGGGTCACCCGCGCCCGACGGTGTGTGACGCCGGGCACGGGTCGACGTTAGGGCAGATTTCTTTCAGGGCGCCGCCATTTTTATGACAGGTTCGCACTCCTCGCCGCATGGAAGGCCCGTGCATAATGGCGGGAATGGCGATCCAGCACCTGTTCCCGACCCGGATCTACAGCTCAGCGCTGCTCGCGACCTCTGATGACACGCTGAACGACCACCTGCTGGCGGAGTGCCGGCAGCTGGAGCACGACGACCGTGCGGGCCGGGTCTGGTCGAAGGCCAACTACCCCGGTGGCTACACCTCGTACGGCTCGGCAAACCGGATGCA
>CAIMCI010000274.1 GCA_903839465.1 uncultured Pseudomonadota bacterium | reverse complement strand
GAGCGCGTCGCGGATGCGGTGCTCGTGCAGGCCAACAACCGCCTCTTCGGCGTCCTGTTCTGGTTCGCGGCACTGGGCCCGGCCGGCGCGGTGCTGTTCCGCGTCACGGACGTGCTGCGCCGCGCGGCCATCGCCGATGCCGCCGGGCGCGGCGCCGCCGGCGAGGATGCCTGCGTCGTCCTGCTGCAGCGGCTGCACGGCTGGCTGGCCTTTGTACCGGCGCGGCTCGTGGCGCTGAGCTATGGTGTCGCCGGCAGCTTCGATGATGCATTTCGCGGCTGGCGCGGCTATCTTGCCGCCGAACGGCGCGAGTTTTTCGAGGCCAACGACCTCCTGCTCGTGCACGCCGGGCAGGGCGCCCTCGGCACGGCCTGGCAGGATGCCGCTGACGATGTGGCGCGTGCCGAACTGGTGCAGGGGCTGGTCAGGCGATCGCTGTTCCTGTGGCTCGCCGTGCTGGCCACGGTCATGCTGCTGACCGAGGCGGTGTAGGGTTCGAAGGGTTCATGGCCGGTCGCGACGCAGTCGCGGCCGGCGTTGCAGGGAGTGGACCGGGTTATGTCGCGCGTCACCTACCAGGAAGGCCAGTTCTTCGTGCTGCCATTGGCGCGCAGCACCTGCGCGGTCGGTCTGCTCGCGCGGATGCCGCCGCGTGGCGGCGTTTCCCTCGGCTACTTCTTCGGGCCGCGCCGCCTGGAGCCGCCGACCGACGGGGCCTACTACGCGGCGCTTCGGGCCGAGCACGCGGTGTTCGTCTGCCGGTTCCGCGACGCGCCGCTCTACCGCGGGCAGTGGCCGCTACTGCAGCTGCGGGCCGAGTTCCGGCGCAGCGACTGGCCGATCCCGGCCTTCCATCGCTACGACGGCGGCACGACGCTCGCGCCGGGGGTCAGCGACGTGACCGACTGGCGGGTCGAGTACGGCGAGGACAACCTGATCGTGCCGGTGCGCGAGACACCGGCGACCCAGCCCGACCTGCAGCTCGTCGACGACTATGCCTACGATGCCTCGACGCTGGCGGTCGAAGTGGGCCGCCGCCTGATGCTCGAGGCGCCGACGTCCGACGCCTGGACCTGAACGGCGGCGGTCAGCCCGCCGTCCGCCGCGACTTCCACAGCACTTCCTCGCCGCCGCCGCTGCGGGCGAGGACCCGCGCGACGACGAACATCAGGTCGGACAGGCGGTTGAGGTAGTGCGCGACGTGGTCGGCCACGGGCTCCGCCGCCGCCAGCGACCAGACCCGGCGCTCCGCCCGGCGGATGATCGTCCGGGCGAGGTGCGCGGCGGCGGCGCCGTTCGCGCCCGCCGGCAGCACGAACTCCTTGAGCGGCGGGAGCGCCTCGTTGAGCGCATCGAGGTCGGTCTCCAGTGCCCGGACGTGATCGCCGTTGATGACGTGATAGCCGGGTACGCACAGCTCCGCGCCGAGATCGAACAGCTCGTGCTGGACCCGGGTCAGGCACTGGGTGATCTCGCCGGGGAGCGCGGGTGTCGCGAGCAGGACGCCGATGGCGCTGTTGGCCTCGTCGACCGTGCCGTAGGCCTCGACGCGCAGTGAGTCCTTCGCGACACGCGTGCCGTCGCCGAGGCCGGTGCTGCCGTCATCGCCGGTGCGCGTGTAGATCTTGCTGAGGCGGTTCGCCATGGAAAGGCTCCGGCAGGTGGCGGGTACGGGGGAGGGGGACGGCGGCTGCCGACCGGGTGCGGATGGTGCGAGGGGCCCGCCGCCGCTGTCAAGCAAGTTGACGGCGCGCAACCGCCTCGCCACGCTCCGTGCCGGAGGAGCCGCTCATGCCGACCGAACACGCCGCCGACCGTCCGCCGTCCGCCGAACTCGGCGCCGCCCTCGCCGCGGCGCGCGCCGCCAACCGGATCGTCCGGGCGCACTACGGGCGGGGTCCCGGCGTCACCATCAAGAGCGACGCATCGCCGGTGACGGTCGCCGACCTCGCCGTGGAGCAGGAGGTCCGCGGCCTCTTGACCGGCCAGTTTCCGGAGTACGGTTTCCTCGGCGAGGAGACCGGACTCGACGCCCGCCCCGAGGGCGTGCCGATGTGGATCGTCGATCCGATCGACGGCACGCGGGCGTTCATCCGCGAGTTCCCGATGTTCTCGACGCAGATCGCCCTCAGGCGCGGCGCCGACCTCGCGCTCGGCGTGTCGTCCGCGCCGGTGTACGGCGAAATGGCCTGGGCGGAGCGCGGCCACGGTGCCTTCCTGAACGGCCGGCCGCTGCGGGTCAGCTCGGTCGCGACCCTCGGCGAGGCGCAGATCTCGCTCGGCAACAGCCGCAGCCTCGCGTCAGGCGAGCGCTGGGCCCGCTACGGGCGGCTGGTCGCGACCTGCGCCTACAGCCGGGGCTACGGCGAGTTCCTGCACTACCACCTGCTGGCCGCGGGCAAGCTCGACGTGGTCATCGAGACGGACATCAAGATCTACGATGTCGCCGCCGTCGCCGCGATCGTCACCGAGGCGGGCGGCCGGTGCACGGACATCGATGGCGCGCCGCTCGACCTGGCGACGACCTCGATCGTGGCCAGCAACGGCGCGCTGCACGACCGCGTGCTCGCGATACTGAACGGCGGCTGACCGGCCGGCGCCGCCGGCCGGGCTCAGGGCTGCAGGCGCGCGACGTGCCAGGGCGTGGCGTGGAAGTGCTCGCCGTCCGTGATCGGCGTCAGCCGCCGCGTCCAGCGGGCGCGGTCGTGGATCCGGTACTCGCCCTCGACCCACAGCTCGACGGTCTCCGCCCACAGTCGGTAGCCGCCCCAGTGCGGTGGCCGCGGCACGTCGATGCGCTCGCCGGCCGTGCCGACCGGATGGCCGTCGCCGGCGTGGAGTTCTCCGCCGAAGCGGCTCACCTGGGTTTTCAGCGCGTCCATCATCGCGTGGCGGCTGGCGACCGGCTGGCTTTGCTGGCTGGCCCAGGCGCCGACCCGGCTGAGCCACGGCCGCGACGCGTAGTAGTCGTCGCTTTCGCTGGCCGGCGAGCGCACCACGAAGCCCTCGATGCGGACCTGGCGGTGCAGGGTGTCCCAGTGCAGGACGACCGAGGCGCGCCGGTGCTGGTCGAGCTCGGCGCCCTTGCGCGAGGTGTAGTTCGTGAAGAACAGCAGGTAACCCGCCGGCAGGATGATGTCCTTGCAGAGCACGATGCGCACGGAGGGCTGGCCGTCGGCGCCGACGGTTGCCAGCGCCATGGCGTTGGGGTTCGGGCTGACCTGCTCGTCGTAGGCCTGGCGCAGCCAGTGCGCCGCCGTCTGCAGCGGATCGTGCGGCAGCGGATTGGGGAGGGTCTGGAACGGCAGTCGGGTCATGCCGACATGGTACTTCCGGACGGCCGCGCGCCGCCAGCAACGGCCGGGCCCGGGCGTTGCGGAATGTGCGGATAGCGCCGGGCGGCGGTTGCAAGGCCCCGGGCGCTAACGCTAAATAGCCGCTCGCCGCCACGGAAGCCCTGCCATGACCCTCGACGAACTGCGCGCCCGCCTGACCGTTCTAGACCGTGAACTGGTGGAGCGCATGGCGGAGCGCGAACGCCTGTCGCGCGAGGTCGCGGCGGTGAAGCGCGCCACCGGCTACCCGACGCGCGACTTCCAGCGTGAACGCGACGTGCTGATGCGCGCGCGCGCGCAGGCCACCGAGCTCGGCGCCTCGCCGGACCTCGCCGAGCAGATCCTGTCGCTCCTGATCACCGACTCGCTCGCCACCCAGGAAAAGGCGCTGGTCAGTGCGCGCGCCGCCGGCTCCGGCAAGCGCGCGCTCGTCATCGGCGGCCGCGGCAAGATGGGCGGCTGGTTCGCCGAGTTCCTCGCCTCGCAGGGCTACGAGGTGGAGATCGCCGATCCGGCCGGGCCGATCGCCGGTTACGCCCATCGGCGCGACTGGTACGACGGGGCCATCGACCAGGACGTGATCGTCGTGGCGACGCCGCTCGGCATCACCAGCGCTCTCCTCGCCGAGATCGCGCAGCGCAGGCCACCGGGCCTCATCTTTGACCTCGGTTCTATCAAGACGCCGCTGCGGGCAGGCCTGACGGCGCTTCGGGATTCGGGCCTTCGGGTCACGTCGCTGCACCCGATGTTCGGGCCGGACACGCACCTGCTGTCCGGGCGGCACGTGATCTTCATCGATCTCGGCCATCCCGGCGCGCTCGCCGAGGCGCAGCAGCTGTTCGCATCGACGATGGCCGAGCGGGTGGTCATGACGCTCGACGAGCACGACCGGCTGATCGCCTACGTGCTCGGCCTGTCGCACGCACTCAACATCGTCTTCTTCACGGCGCTCGCCGAGAGCGGCGAGGCGGCACCCCGGCTCGCCAAGCTGTCGTCCAGCACCTTCGACGCGCAGCTCGACGTCGCCAGCCGCGTGGCCGCCGAGTCGCCGGCTCTCTACTTCGAGATCCAGGCGCTCAACGAGTACGGCGGCGAGTCGCTGGCGGCGCTGCTGTTCGCCGTCGAGCGCCTGCGTGCCACGGTGCGCTCCGGCGACGAGAAGGGCTTTGCGCAGATGATGACGCGCGGGCGTGCCTACCTCGAGGGTCGCACCTCGAGCGCGCCGGGTGCGCAGCAGCCGTGACCGGCGGCCCGCCGCGGCCGGCCGCTGACGGCGCTGACCTGCGTCGCGAGCTCGCCGAGCTGCAGGCGCGCCACCGCGAGCTGCTGGAGGCGGCCGGCGCCAACGAGGAGAAGCTGCAGCGCAGCCTCGATCGGGAACTGCGGCTGATGCGGGCGGAAACGCTGCCGGACCTGCTGCGGGAAGCGACCACCGGACTCGCTCGGTCCTACGCCCTGCGCAGCGTCGCCCTCGTCATCGAGGATCCGAGCCACGAGCTGCGCCACCTCCTGATCGGGCTCGGCGAGCCGGTCGGCGAGCTCGGCCACGTCCAGTTCACCGACTCGCTGGTCGGCATCACGCCGCTGGCCGCCCACCTGTCGCGACCCTGGCTCGGGCCCTACCGGCGCGCCGATCACGATCTGCTGTTCCGCCACGGCCCGCCGCTCGGCAGCGTGGCGCTGGTGCCGCTGATCGCCGGCGGCCGGCCGCTGGCGCTCCTGTGCCTGGGTGCCGTCGAGCCGGAACGCTTTTCGGCGGATCTTGCCAGCGACTTCCTGCAGCGGCTCGGCACGGTGCTGGCGATCTGTCTGGAGAACGCCGCGAACCGGGCCCGGGTGCTGCGCAGCGGCCTGGCCGACTACCTCACCGGCTGGCAGAGCCGTCGCTACCTCAACGCAAGGCTGCGCGAGGAGCTGGCCCGCGCCGGCCGCCACGGCACGACGGTCACCTGCGTGATGATCGACATCGATCATTTCAAGGCCATCAACGATACCTACGGCCATCTCGTCGGCGACGAGGCGCTCAAGGAAATCACCGCCCGGATCGAGTCGCAGATGCGCGCCAGCGACACGGCGGCCCGCTTCGGCGGCGACGAGTTCGCGCTGTTGCTGCCCGATTCGTCGGTGGCCTCGGCCGCGCAGTTCGCCGAGCGCGTCCGCAAGGCCCTCGAGCCGCCGGTGGAGCTCGGTGCCGGCCGGACCGAGCGCGTGACGGTGTCGATCGGGGTGGCCGGGGCGGCGCCCGGCCGGGCGGAGCGCGACCTCAAGGGTATCGGCGAGCGGCTGCTCGGCGCGGCCGACGAGGCCCTCTACCGCGCCAAGGCGCACGGCCGGAACCGGGTCGAGGTGGTTGCCGACACCTGATCCGCCGCGGGTTATGTCCGGATACCGCCCCTGGCGGGGGCGCAATTGGCCGGCGCGGTCGGCTGTGGAAGAATGGGGCAACGACAGACCTCAGGGCGATCATGGCCGACTGGATCGACGGCGACGGCTATCGCGCGAACGTGGGCATCATCCTGATGCGCGGCGACGGGCAGGTCTTCCTCGGTGGGCGCACCGGCGGCCGTGGCTGGCAGTTCCCGCAGGGAGGGGTCCGGCCAGGCGAAGACCTGGTGGAGGCGCTGTACCGCGAGCTGCACGAAGAGGTCGGCCTCGAACCGGGCGACGTCGATATCGTCGCGCAGACGCGAACGTGGCTGCGCTACCGGCTGCCCAGCCGCTACGTGCGCAAGCACAGCCAGCCGCTCTGCGTCGGCCAGAAGCAGCGCTGGTTCCTGCTGCGCTTCAACGCCTGCGAATCCCGGCTGCGCTTCGATGCGACCGGCGAGCCGCCGGAGTTCGATCGCTGGCGCTGGGTCGAGTACTGGGACCCGATCCGCGAAGTCGTCTACTTCAAGCGCCAGGTCTACCGCAAGGCGCTGCACGAGCTTGGCCGGCGTGCCTACCCGGCGGGGCTGCCCGCCTATCCCGAGTGGTGGCCGGAAGCCTCCGCCGCCGCTACGCCCAAGGACGGACGATCACCAGCATCACAATCGCCAGCAGCAGCAGCGACGGGGCCTCGTTGAAGTAGCGGTACCAGCGCGAGCCGTGCAGGTTGCGGTCGTCGCGAAACGCGCGCACCAGGCGGCCGCACCAGAGGTGGTAGGCGATCAGGAGCGCGACCAGCGCAAGCTTGAGCTTCATCCACCACAGGCCGAGCAGCACCGGCTCGAACGACAGGACCCACAGGCCGAAGACGATGGTCGCCGTCATGCCGATATTCAGCATCGTGTACAGCCGGCGTTCCATGACCTTGAAGCGCTCCCGGCCGGCCAGGTCCTCGGTGTCGGCGTGGTAGACGAACAGCCGCGGCAGGTAGAAAAGCCCGGCGAACCACGTCACCATGGCGGTCACATGCAAAGCTTTGATCCACAACACCGGCAGCTGCTCCCCGTCCGGGCTGAACCTGCCCGCCCGGCCAGTGTAGCGAATGCCCGGCCGCGCGGCGGTGGCCGTGGCTGAGCGGCCGCCGGGCCTGCCCGGGCCCGGCGAGCGGCGCTGGGTCAGTATCGCGCTCGGGGTGCTGGGCCTCGGCCTCGCGCTCTTCGTCGCCTACGCCGCCGGCCGGATCTCGGCCGGCTACTCGGGCGGTGCGGCCGCGCGCGCGCTGGGCCTGCCCGATCCCGCCCTCGAGCGCGCCGGCGCGCGCGCCCGGGATCTCGAGTCGAAGCTGGCGGCGCTCGAGGTCGCGCGCAAGGTCGACCAGGCGGCGGCCGCCAAGCTCGCCTCGGCGCAGGAGGACCTGCAGTCGAAGATCGAGGAGCAGGGCAAGGAGCTCGGCTTCTACCGCAGCATCGTTGCCCCGGACGACGCGACAGCCGGCTTCCGGATCCTGAAGGTGCAGGTGATGCCCGGCAGCGGCGCGCAGCGGTTCCGGCTGCGCATCGTGCTGATCCAGGCGCCCCGGCCGGCGACCGACATCGCCGGCGAGCTGGCGGTCACGATCGACGGCGTGCGCGGTGGGCGCGCCGTCAGCCTGCCGCTCGGCGCCGCCGACGGGAAGCCGCTGCCCTACGCCTTCCGCTCCTTCCAGGAGCTCAACCAGGGTTTCGAGCTGCCGACGGACTTCCGGCCGGTGCGGCTGCAGCTCGAGGCACGCTCGCGCGGTGCCCCGACGCCGGTGCGCCATACGGTGCCGTGGAAGGTCGAGGCCGGCTGAGGATCCTGTCCTGTACGGTTTTGACCGCGCACCGTCACGGACCTAGACTAAAGTCCATGTTTGCATTGCAAGGTGAACGCCCATGAACGATACACAGGCGGATCCCGGCGCCGGCCAGCTCCTTTTCACGGACGCCGCCGCGCGCAAGGTCGGCGAGCTGATCCGCGAGGAGGCGAATCCGGACCTGAAGCTGCGCGTCTACGTGCAGGGCGGCGGCTGCTCGGGCTTCCAGTACGGCTTTACCTTCGACGAGGCGATCGAGGACGGTGACACGACCGTCGAGAACCAGGGCGTGACGCTGATCGTCGACCCGGCCAGCTTCCAGTACCTGATCGGGGCCGAAATCGACTATCGCGAGGGGCTGGAGGGCGCGCAGTTCGTGATCAGGAACCCGAACGCCAAGACCACCTGCGGCTGCGGGTCTTCGTTCGCCGCCTGATACCCGCCCAGCAGACGGAGCCGCCGCGCGGCTCCGCAGGAAGACCCATGCCCCGTACTCCGGTCCGCGTACCCGACGTCCTGGCGGCCGTCGACCTCGGTTCGAACAGCTTTCACATGGTCGTCGCCCGCTACTCGCACGGCCAGATCACGATCGTCGACCGGCTGCGCGAGATGGTGCGCCTGGCCGCCGGCCTCGATGCGCAGGGGCGCCTGGACAAGGACGCGGTCAATCGCGCCATCGCCGCGCTCGAGCGCTTCGGCCAGCGGCTGCGGGCGATGCGGGCGGAGTCGGTGCGGGTCGTCGGTACCAACACCCTGCGCAAGGCGCGGCGCAAGGCGGGCTTCCTCGAGCGGGCGCGTGAGGCGCTCGGCCACCCGATCGAGATCATCTCCGGCATCGAGGAGGCGCGCCTCATCTATTCAGGCGTGACCCACACGATGCCGCTCGAGGCCGGTCGCCGCCTGGTGGTCGACATCGGCGGCGGCAGCACCGAGTGCACGATCGGCGAGGGCTACGAGCCACGCGTCCTCGAGAGCCTGTACATGGGCTGCGTCGGCCTGTCGCTCGAGCACTTCCCGGACGGCCGCGTGTCGGCCAAGCGTCTCGACCGCGCCATCGTCGCCTGCGAAGTCGAGCTCGAGCCGATGCAGACGGCGTTCCGGGCGGTCGGCTGGCAGCAGGCCGTCGGCAGTTCCGGCAGCGTGCGGGCGATCTTCGAGGCGATCCGCGACATGGACCCGGCGGCCACGACCATCACGGCCGAGGCACTGGAGGCGCTGCGCGCCCGCCTGATCCATGCCGGCAACGTGCGCAGCGCAGGCTTTGCCAGCGTCAACGAGGAGCGCTGGCCGGTATTCCCCGGTGGAGTCGCGATCCTGTCGGCGGTGTTCGCCGGACTGGGCGTCACCGAGATGGAGATCGCCGAGGGCGCGCTGCGCGAAGGGCTCCTCTACGACATGGTCGGGCGCTACACCGACGAGGATGCCCGCGACCGCAGCGTCCGCTCGATGGCCTCGCGCTTTCACGTCGACGCCGAGCAGGCCGAGCGTGTCGAGGCCACGACCGTCGAATTCCTGCGCCAGGTCGAGGATGCGTGGTCGCTCGAGGAGCCGCTCGCCGAATCCTCGCTGCGCTGGGCGGCACGCCTGCACGAGATCGGGCTCGACATCTCGCACTCGAGCTACCACAAGCACGGCGCGTACCTGCTCGAGCACGCCGACATGCCGGGCTTCCCGCGCGAGGAGCAGCGGCTCCTGGCGTGCCTTGTCGGCTCGCACCGGCGCAAGGTCGCGCTCGAGCGCGCCGAGGAGCTGCCGCCGCCGTGGCACAGCCGCGCGCTGCCGCTGACCGTGCTGCTGCGCCTCGCGGTCGTCCTGCACCGCGGCCGCTCCCGGTCGCCGCTGCCGTCGATCCGGCTGGTGGCGCGGGCCCGCTCGCTGGAGGCGCACTTCCCGCGCGGCTGGCTGAAGGAGCACCCGCTGTCGGTCGCCGACCTCGCCCAGGAAGTCGAGTTCCTGCGCGTCGCGGGCTTCCGGCTGCGCGTCTACTAGGCCCGCGGGCTCAGACGGCGGCGAGCTTGGCGAGGAGCGCGGTCTGGGCGCTGAACGGGGCTTCGCCCGGCGCCGGCGACAGGCGCCTGTAGGAGCCGTTGGGCTGCAGGACCCAGGCGTTGGTGTTGTCCGCCAGGAACGCCTCGAGGTCGGCGAAGATGCGCTGCCGGTAGCGCTGCCGCTCGATCGGGAACGCCACCTCGATGCGGCGGAAGAAGTTGCGCTCCATCCAGTCGGCGCTCGCGCACCACAGTTCCTCGGCGCCGTTGTTGGCGAAATAGTAGACGCGCGAGTGCTCGAGGAAGCGGCCGAGAATCGAGCGCACCCGGATCCGCTCCGACACGCCCGGCATGCCCGGGCGCAGCGCGCAGATGCCGCGCACGATCAGGTCGATTTCGACACCGGCCTGCGAGGCGCGGTACAGGTTCTCGATGATCTTCGGGTCGATCAGCGAGTTCATCTTGGCGATGATGCGGGCCGGGCGGCCGGCCTCGGCGTGGGCGATCTCGCGCTGGATCTTGTCGATGAGCGCGGCGTGCAGCGTGAACGGCGACTGCAGCAGCTTCTTCAGCTTCGGCGCCTGCGTCAGGCTCGTCATCTGCAGGAAAAGTTCGTGCATGTCCTGGCCGATGTCGGCATCGCTCGTGAAAAGGCCGTAGTCGGTGTAGGTACGCGCCGTACGGGCGTGGTAGTTGCCCGTGCCGAGGTGGCAGTAGCGGCGCAGCACCCCGCTCTCGCGGCGTACCACCATGATCAGCTTGGCGTGCGTCTTGAAGCCGACGACGCCGTACATCACGTGCGCGCCGGCTTCCTGCAGGCGGCGGGCGAGCTCGAGGTTCGCCTCCTCGTCGAAGCGCGCCATCAGCTCGATGATGACGGTGACGTCCTTGCCGTTGCGGGCGGCCTCGACCAGCGCACTGACCACGGCCGAGTCCGATCCCGACCGGTACAGCGTCTGCTTGATGGCCAGCACGTCGGGGTCGCGGGCCGCCTGGCGGATGAAGTCGGCGACCGGCGCGAAGGCCTGGTAGGGGTGGTGCAGCACGACGTCCTTTTCGCGGATCACGGCGAAGAGGTCCGTGCCCACGGTCAGCCGGGTCGGGCTGCCCGGCGTGAACGGCGGGTACTTGAGGTCCGGGCGGTCGATCAGGTCATAGACGCCCATTAGCCGGTTGAGGTTGACCGGTCCGCGCACCTGGTAGAGGTCCATCGCCGACAGCTGGAAGTGCTGCAGAAGAAACGTCACGAGGTCGGGCGGGCAGTCATGCGCGGTCTCGAGGCGCACCTCGTCGCCGTAGCGGCGGTGCTGCAGCTCGCCCTCGACGGCGCGGCGCAGGTCGTCGATTTCCTCCTCGTCGACGAAGAGGTCGGAGTTGCGCGTGACGCGGAACTGCCAGCAGCCGATGACCTCCATGCCGTCGAACAGCTTCTGCACGCACAGCGCGATGACGGTCGACAGGTAGCAGATGTGGATGCGTCCGCCATCGCCGTCGGTGGCCGGAATGCGCACCACGCGTGGCAGCGAGCGCGGCACCTGCACGATGGCGAGGTGGCTGTCCCGGCCGAAGGCGTCGGTGCCCTGCAGGCGGACGATGAAGTTGAGGCTCTTGTTCTGGATCTTAGGGAACGGCCGGGCGGGGTCGAGCGCGAGCGGCGAGAGCACGGGCTCGACCTCGGCCTCGAAGTATTTCTCCAGCGCCGCGACCTGTGGCCGCGACACCTTCTGCGGGCCGAGCAGGAAGACCCCCTTGTCGACCATCGCCGGCACCAGTACATCGTTCAGCACGCGGTACTGCTCCTCGACCAGGGCCATGGCCCGGGTGCGGATCGCCGCCAGCTGGTCGGCGACCGGCTGGCTGTCGCTGCCGAGCTGCGTCGCGCCGAGCTCGTACTGCTCCTTCAGGCCGGCGACGCGGATCTCGAAGAACTCGTCGAGATTGGCGCAGGAAATCGACAGGAACTTGGCGCGCTCCAGGAGCGGCACCGATTCGTCCTTGGCCAGTTCCAGCACCCGCTGGTTGAACTCCAGGAACGACAGTTCACGGTTGATGTAGTAATCCGGCGATTTCACGTTCGTATCGGCCACGACGGAACCCTGCTGCTGGCGGACGGGAGCGGGGCCTAACCTAGCACGGTCCGGTGACCGCCCGCCGCCGCGCCGGCCATGGCCGGCGGCTACCGGCCCGGGAAAATGCCGCCGAGGCGCCGGCTGCCGGCGGCCCCGGTGACGGAGGGCAGGTTGCCCGGCCGCCCGGCCAGTGTCTGGGCGGCGAGCCAGGCAAAGCCCGCCGCCTCGACGTAATCGGGGTCGAGGCCGTACGCCGCCGTGGTCTCGACCACCGTCTCGGGCAGGTTCGCCGCCAGCCGCCGCAGGAGGTCGGGGTTGTGCACCCCGCCGCCGCAGCAGATCAGTCGCCCGGCCTGGCCGATCTCGCGGCCGAAGGCGGCGGCGACCGTGCGCGCGGTCAGCTCGGCCAGAGTCGCCTGGACGTCGGCAGCTCCCAGGCGCGCCAGCCGCCCGCCGCCCTTCGCCCGCAGCCAGCCGAGATCGAAGAGCTCCCGGCCCGTGCTTTTTGGCGCCGGCAGGGCGAAGTACGGCTCGGCGAGCAGGGCCGCGAGGAGCTCGCCGTCGACCTGGCCGCGACCGGCGAGCGCGCCGCCGGCGTCGTGCTCGCCGCCGCCGGTGGCGCCGCACCAGGCGTCGAGCAGGCAGTTGGCGGGTCCCGTGTCAAAGCCGAGCACGTCCTCGCCTGGGCAGAGGCGGGTCAGGTTGGCGATGCCGCCGAGGTTCAGGATCGCGCGGCACTCGGCCGGCGAGGCGAGCACCGCGGCGTGAAAGGCCGGCAGCAGCGGCGCGCCCTGGCCGCCGGCCGCCATGTCGCGGCTGCGAAAGTCGGCGACCGTCGTGATCCCGGTCCGTTCGGCGATCGTGCTCGGATCGCCGATCTGCAGGGTGAACGGCGTCGGTCGCCCGGCGCCGTGGCGCACGGTCTGGCCGTGGCTGCCGATCGCGGCGACCGCCTCCCGCGCGACGCCCGCCTGCGCCAGGAGGTCGAGGGCGGCGGTGGCGAAGGCGCTGCCTACCGCCACGTGCAGCTCGCCGAGCTCATCGAGCGTCGCCGCGCCGCTGCGGACGACCGCCTCGAGCCGGGCGCGCAGGGTCGCGGGGTAACGGGTAAGCCGCGCGGCCAGCAGAGTCGGCCGCGGCTCGAGGCCGAGCAGGGCGGCATCGATGCCGTCCATGCTGGTTCCCGAGATGAGACCGAGATAGAGCGCGGTCACCGGCGCACGGCTTCCGACTCAGCGTGCCGCGAGCTTCGTCGCCCGGGCGTTGTCGAGTTCGGCGAGCAGCGACTTCGCGTGGGCCTCGAAGGCGACCTTCGCCTCACCGGCGAGCGGCTCGGTGGCGATTGCCTTGATGCCGGACGGATTGCGGTGCTCGCCGTGCACGCGGTACTCGTAATGCAGGTGCGGGCCGGTGGCGAGGCCGGTCATGCCGACGTAGCCGATCAGTTCGCCCTGGTGGACGTGGCGGCCGACCGCCATGCCGGCGCCGAAGCGCGCCATGTGGCCGTACAGCGTCTGCACATCGCCGCTGTGGTTGAGCACGATGACGTTGCCGTAGCCGTTCTGCACGCCGCGGAACGTGACCTTGCCGTCGCCGGCCGCGCGCACCGGCGTACCGCTCGGTGCCGCGTAGTCGATGCCCTTGTGCGTGCCCATGCGGTTCAGGATCGGGTGCCAGCGCAGGCCGAAGCCGCTGCTGATGCGCGAGAACTCGACCGGCGCGCGCAGGAAGGCCTTCTTCAGCGACTTGCCTTCCGGCGTGTAGTAGTCGCTGTGGCCGTCGGCCGTCGTGAAGCGCAGCGCGCGATAGGTCTTGCCGTTGTTGACGAACTCGGCGGCGAGGATGTCGCCGTCGTGCAGGTAGTGCCCGTCGCGGTAGACCTTCTCGACGACGATGGTGAACGTATCGCCGGCCTGCAGTTCCTGCGCGAAGTCGATGTCGTAGCGGAACACCTCGGCGAGCTGGGCGGCGACGGCGTCCGAGCCGCCGGCGTCATTGACCGTGCGGAACAGGCTCGTCGTGATCTCCGCGTGCAGCGGGGTCGGCCGGATGTCGAGCGCGTTCTCGACGATCTGCGCGGCGAGGTCGCCGCCCGGCTGGCGCGCGACGGAGAGGGTCTGGCGGTCGTTGACGCGCCGTTCGAGCGCGGTCAGCGAGCCGTTCAGCTGGTTCAGCTTGATGATGTCGCCCGGGCGCAGGTAGTCGAGGCTCTGGCGGACGCCGGGGAGTGTGCGCAGCACCGCAAGGTCCTCCAGCGACAGCTTCAGGCGCCGGAAGATCGCATCGAGCGTGTCGTTGGGCCGGACCGTCACGGCGACGGCCTGGTCGGCCGGCCGGTGCGCCTCGTGGCGGGTGATGTGGGTGACGATGGGGCCGGGCTCGGGCTCGGCGCGCGTGCCCATCAGGCCCGCCTCCCAGGCGGAATAGCCGGCACCGAAGGCGACCGTCGCGCAGAGCGCGAGCTTGAGGAACGGACGGACGAGCACGCGGCTTTCGGCCATGGCGTCCCGGGTCCCGTCGTGCGCGGTAGGATCGCGGAATTGCACGGGTAACGCGGCCTCATTAAGTTCAAAGACCGGAAGCTACGGGCCGAGGGCGGCAACGTCAACCCCAGGGTGGGTGAGTGTGCGGCACGTCGCACTTTGCAGGGCCGGCGCCGGCCGGGCCCGGCGCCGGCCCGGCGTTTGCGCTCGGCGGCGCGGCCCCCTACATTGGCGGCCTCGAAAACAAGGGGCAGCGATGGAATCGGCGGCAAGTCAGCTCATCGAACTGAAGCGCGGCGCGCAGGAAATCCTGCTCGAGGCCGATCTCGTCAGGAAGCTGAACCGCGGCGTGCCGCTGCGGGTCAAGGCCGGCTTCGACCCGACCGCGCCGGACCTGCACCTCGGCCACACGGTGCTCATCAACAAGATGCGCCAGTTCCAGGACCTCGGCCACGAGGTCATCTTCCTGATCGGCGACTTCACGGGGATGATCGGCGACCCGACCGGCAAGAGCGCGACGCGCCCGCGCCTGACGCCGGACGAGATCGCCGCCAACGCCCGCACCTACGAGCAGCAGATCTACAAGATCCTCGACCCCAAGCGGACGCGGATCGACTTCAATTCCCGCTGGATGACCGCACTCGGCGCCGCCGGCCTCATCGAGCTTGCCGCGCGCTACACGGTCGCGCGCATGCTCGAGCGCGACGATTTCGAGAAGCGCTACAAGGGCGGCCAGCCGATAGCCGTGCACGAATTCCTCTATCCGCTGGTGCAGGGCTATGACTCGGTGGCCTTGAAGGCGGACGTCGAGCTCGGCGGCACCGACCAGAAGTTCAACCTGCTCGTCGGCCGCACGCTGCAGGAATCCTACGGCCAGGAGCCGCAGGTGGTGCTGACGATGCCGCTCCTCGAGGGGCTGGACGGCGTGCAGAAGATGTCGAAGTCGCTCGGCAACTACATCGGCATCCACGAACCGGCCGGCGACATGTTCGGCAAGCTCATGTCGATCTCGGATCAGCTGATGTGGCGCTATTTCGAGCTCCTCTCGTTCCGGCGCGCGGCCGACATCGAGGCCCTGCGCCAGGCCGTCGCCGGCGGGCGCAACCCGCGTGACGTGAAGTTCGAGCTCGGCGTCGAAATCGTCGACCGGTTCCACGGCCCGGGCAGCGGGGAGGCCGCCCGCGACGAGTTCATCCGCCGCTTCAGCGACGGCAATCTGCCGAGCGAGATCCCCGAGGTGGCGGTTGCCGCCCCCGGCGGCAGCCTGAAGCTCGTCGCGGTGCTGAAGGAGGCGCAGCTTGCCGCCAGCGGCTCGGCGGCGGCGCGACTGATCGACCAGGGCGGCGTGCGGGTTGACGGCGACAAGGTCTCGGATCGCGAGCTGAAGCTCGCTGCACCCGGTAACTACCTGATCCAGGTAGGGAAACGGGGTTTTGCGCGGGTCACGCTGACCGCCAGCTGACGGTCCGGGTGCGGCCGGACGGCGGCCCAGCCGCCACCGTCGCCGCGGTTCCCCGACGCTGTTGTTGACATGTCCCGAGGCGGGGCTATACTGCGCGCCCTCCGATGCATTCTGTATCGGAAACCCCGGCGAAACGCGGCTCGAGGGTGCACAGGCACCCGGGGCGCGCGACGCCGGAAAAAGAGCGAGACGGTGTTGACGGAAACAAAAAACCGTTCATACTAGTTGGCTCACCGGCGATGACCTACGGGTTGATCGCCGACTCCCGAAGCCCAGCGTTTCGGGCGCTGTTTAAAAATTCGGCAGGTAATTTGTGTGGGGACTCTCGTCATGCGCACTAGCGCAAAAACGTTGAGTTCCAAGCGTCCAGAGCAAATGAAATTCCTTGTCTTCGAAAGGGACAAGGGTCAGTTGTTCAGGAAGAGCTTGGGGTTTAGCTTCTTCAAGTTATTAACTGAAGAGTTTGATCCTGGCTCAGATTGAACGCTGGCGGCGTGCCTAACACATGCAAGTCGAGCGGCAGCGCGGGAGCAATCCTGGCGGCGAGCGGCGGACGGGTGAGCAATACTTAGGAATCTGCCCAGTAGTGGGGGACAACCCGGGGAAACTCGGGCTAATACCGCATACGTCCTACGGGAGAAAGCGGGGGTCGCAAGACCTCGCGCTATTGGATGAGCCTAAGTCGG
>CAIMCI010000273.1 GCA_903839465.1 uncultured Pseudomonadota bacterium | reverse complement strand
CGCCAAGGGCGGCGACGTGCAGATCGAGTGGGCGGTCACCGATGCCATCACGACGCAGATCTCCGGTGGCTACACGAGTGCCCGCTACACCAAGGACTCGCGCCTGACGCCGTTCGAGACGACGCCGATCGTGGCCTCGGGTGACGCCATCACCGGCCAGAGCGGCCAGCCGGGCTCGCCGGTCACCGCCTCGGTAGGCGTCGAGTACCGCTTCACGATCGCCGATCGCGAATCCTTTGTGCGCCTGGATGACGAGTACCAGGGCAAGGCGAAGTGGTCCTCGCCCGGACAGGATCCGGGCACCCAGCAGTACGACTCGGCCAACTACACCGTGTCGTCGACGAACTTCGCTTCGCTCAGGACCGGCATGGGCTTCGGTCGGATGCAGCTCGCGCTCTTCGTCGACAACCTGCTCGACACGAAGACGATCACGAACTACAACTGGACCATCGATCCGGGCACGACGTTCAATGCGAACGGCACTTCGCGCCTGCAGCGACAGTTCGGCTTCCGGCCGCGCACCTTCGGCCTGTCGTTCACGTACCGCTGACCGCGAGCCGGCGCCGGGCGGTCATCCCGTCCGGCGCCGCGTGCGGCGAAAGCAGTCCTCGGCATGGTCATCGACCATGCCCGCCGCCTGCATGAAGGCATAGCAGGTCGTCGCACCGACGAAGCGAAAGCCCGCCTTCTTGAGCGCCCGGCTCATGGCCTCGCTTTCCGGCGCGGTGGTCCGGCCGGTCTTCGGCGGCACCCGCTCAGCCGGCGCGAACGCCCAGAGGAAACGACTGAAATTCTCGCCGGCGGCCTCGAGCGCGAGGTAGGCCCGGGCGTTGCCGATCGCGGCTTCGATCTTCTGCCGATGACGGACGATTCCCGCATCGCCGAGCAGGCGATTGACGTCCCGGCCGCCCATGGCGGCCATCCTTGCCGGCTCGAAGCCGTGGAAGGCGCGCCGGTAGTTGTCGCGCTTCGAGAGGATCGTCCACCAGCTCAAGCCCGCCTGCGCCCCTTCCAGGCACAGGAGCTCGAACAGTGCCCGCGGGTCCTTCAACGGCACGCCCCACTCGCGGTCGTGGTAGCGGATGTAGAGGGGATCCCGCGTGCACCAGCTGCAGCGGACCTTGCCATCGTCCACGTGCGTCGCAGTTTTGGCTTTCACTGGCTGTTCCTCACCGCCGGTTGAGGCATGCTCGACGGGTTGCCAGGAGCCCCTGCCCGTCATGTGGAAATGGATTCGCGTCGCCGCGCTGCTGCTCGTCTTCGCGTCGGTCTCGAGCAACGAGTGGCTGACGCGCCGGCGTCTCTGGACCTGGGAGCAGCCGGCCGTGGTCGCCATCTACCCGCTGGCCGGCGACGCCAGCGCCTCGACCGCCGCCTATATTAGTCGCCTCGGCGCCGCGGATTTCGCCGACATCGAGCGCTTTTTCGCCGCTGAGGCGCGACGCTACAGCGTCGCGGCAGTCCAGCCCGTCCTGATCCGGGTCTACCCCGGTGCCTCGGCGCTGCCGCCGAGCCCGCCGCAGGCGTCGAGCGGACTGGCGGTCGTCTGGTGGAGCCTGAAGCTTCGCCTATATGCCTGGCGAATGAGCCATGCCGGCGACGGCGCGATACGCGTCTTCGTGATCTTCCACGACGACCGGCGCCTGCCGCTGTTGCCCCATTCGCTCGGCCTGCAGCGTGGCCGCATCGGCGTCGTCCATGCCTTCGCGACCCCGCGCATGGCCGGCAGCAACGACGTCGTCATTGCGCACGAGATCCTGCACGCCGTGGGCGCGACCGACCGCTACGACCTCGCGACCAACCTGCCGCTGGTGCCGGACGGCCTCGGCGACCCCGATCGCCGGCCCCTGTTCCCGCAGGACACCGCGGAGCTCATGGCCGGACGACGGATGACGGCCCCCGACGCCGCGGAGATTCCCGTGGCGCTCGCTCAGTGCGTGATCGGCAACACGACCGCCTGGGAGATCCACTGGCTGCGCTAGGGCGACGGCCGAGGTCAGTCGTCCCGATACCCCGGCAGCCAGCCGGCCAGCCGGTCGAGGGCGGCGTTGACGGCCTCCTCGCCGATCGCGAAACACAGCCGGACGAAGCTCGCTCCACCCTGTGGGTCGAAGTCCACGCCCGGCGCCATGCCGACACCGGTCTCGTCGACCGCGCGCAGGCAGAAGCGGAGGCTGTCGCGCGTGTAGCGGCTGAAATCCGCATAGACATAGAACGCACCGTCCGGCTCGTGGGCCGTCACGCCGAGCGCGCGCAGTCCCGAGAGCAACCGCGCCCGGTTGCGGGCGTAGCGCTCGATCGACGGCAGGAATTCACCCGGCGCTTCGAGTGCCGCCAGCGCCGCGTGCTGGGTGGGCGTCGGCGGCGTCAGGAACAGGTTGATCAGGCAATCGTGCACGGTCGAGGCTATGCCCTGCGGCACGATGAGCCAGCCCAGCCGCCAGCCGGGCATCCGGAAGAACTTCGAGAAACTGCCGACGACGAACACGTCGTCGTCGTACTCGAGCGCCGAATGCTCGTCGGCCGCGTAGCCGAGGCCGTGGTAGATCTCGTCCGAAATGAACCGGATCGAGCGCTCGCGACAGACGGAAAGGAGCGCCTGAAGCGCCGGACTGCCCGTCACGGTCCCGGTCGGATTGGCCGGGCTCGCGAGCAGCAGGCCCTGCGGGGCGGGATTACACGCAGCCAGCCGTCCGGCATCGAGGTGGTAGCCGGCCGCCGCCTCGACTCGCAGTTCCTCGGGGATAAGATGCATCGCGCGCAGCGCCGAGCGGTAGGCGGGGTACCCGGGACAGACGATAGCGACCCGGTCGCCCGGCGCGAAGGCGGTGGCGAACACGCCGACGAGGCCGGCGCTGGCGCCCGCCGTCAAGAGGATCCGCTCCTCGGCGATCGTCACCCCGTAGCGTTCGCGGTAATGGCGGGCGAGCCGCGCGCGCAGGGGCCGGGACTCCCAGTAGCCCGGATCCGGGCCGTCGAGTGAACGGCGGACCGCGGCGAGGGACGCGGCACCCGGGCCGTCGCTCGGCTGCCCGAAATGCATGCCGATCACGGGCAGACCCGCCGCCCGCCGTGCCGCACAGCGGCGGGCGATCTCGGCCGTCAGAAACGGCGTGACCGGCGCCCCGCGCAGCGCCAGCGGCCGGCCCGCGACGCTGCCCGGGCCCACGACCTACTCGACGCCGGCCGCCACCGGCTCCAGCGGCTTGTGCGACACGTCGTGCGCGTGATCGGCGCCGATGAGGAGATAGACGGCCGGCACGATGAAGAGCGTAAAGAGCGTGCCGATCGACAGGCCGGTGAAGAGCACGATGCCCATCGCCTGGCGGCCGGCGGCACCGGCACCGGAGGCGATGACGAGCGGCAGTACGCCGAGCACCATCGCCGCCGTCGTCATCAGGATCGGCCGCAACCGGACGGCCGCGGCGTGCGTGATCGCCTCGAGCTTGCTCTCCCCGGCGCGCTGCAGGTCGTTGGCGAACTGGACGATGAGAATGCCGTGCTTGCTGATCAGGCCCATCAGCGTCACCAGGCCCACCTGGGTATAGATGTTGATGGAGACGATGCCGAGGTAGATGAAGAGGAGCGCCCCGAAGAGCGCCATGGGCACGGCGACCAGGATGACGATCGGATCGCGGAAGCTCTCGAACTGCGCCGCGAGCACCAGGAAGACGATGACGACTGCGAACAGCAGCGTGAAGACGAAGCCGCCCGATCCCCGCACGTACTGCCGGCTCTGCCCGGAGTAGTCGGCGTTGTAGCCGGCGGGCGCCACGTCCTTCAGGGCCTTCTGCAGGAAGGCCAGCGCCTCGCCCTGGGAGGCCGGCGAAACGCCCGCGATCGTCGCCGAATTGAGCTGCTGGAAGCGGTTGATCGCGCGCGGCACGGTCTTCGTCGTCAGGTGGGCGACGGTACCCGCCGTCACCAGCGAGCCGTCCGGGGTGCGCAGGTAATAGTCGAGCACCTGCGAGGGATTGAGGCGGTCCTTCTGCAGGACCTGCGGAATCACCTTGTAGGAGCGCCCGTCGACCGCAAAGTAGTTGACGTAGCCGCCACCGAGGGCGCTGCCGAGCGCGTTGCCGACGCCCTGCGCCGTGAAGCCGAGGAAGGCGGCCTTCTCGCGGTCGACTTCGAGGGTGACCTGCGGCTTGTCGACCTTGAGGTCGGAATCGAGGAAGTAGAAGAGCCCGCTCTTCAGAGCCCGGGCCATGACCTCGTTGGCGACCTCGTTGAGGTTCTCGAAGGGCTCCGTGGTCGTGATCACGAACTGCAGCGGCAGGCCGTTCGAGCCCGGCAGGGACGGGAAATTGAACGCCGCCACGCGCGCACCGGCGATGCCGTTCCACTTGTTCTGCAGCTCCTGCTGGATCGTCTTGGCGTCGCGGTGCCGCTGGTCCCACGGCTTGAGGCGGATGCCGCCGAAGGCCTGCGAGATCGTCGGCACGCCGTTGATCTGGAAGGAACCGTTGTATTCCGGCGTGGATGCCGCGATCGCCTGCAGCTGGTCGGCGTAGACGAGCATCTGGTCCGATGTCGCGGTCGGCGGGCCGGTGATCTGGCTGAGCACGAAGCCCTGGTCCTCGTCGGGCGCGAGCTCGGATCGCGAGTTGACGAAGAGCAGCACCGTGCCGATCAGGAGCAGCCCGCCGAGGAGGACGAGCGCGGGCCAGGTCTCAAGCCCGCTGTGCAGGGTCCGTTGATAGGAGGCGCGCAGGCCCTCGAACGTCCGATCAATGCGGGCCGCGAGCCGGCTCTCCTTGTGCTCGCCGCGAAAGACCACGGCGCACATGACGGGCGACAGCGTGAGCGCGACGATGCCGGAGACCGTGACCGCCGCGGCCAGCGTGAACGCGAACTGCGTGAACAGGGCTCCGGTCAGTCCGCCCTGGAAGCCGATCGGGACGTAGACGGCGACGAGGACCACGGTCATCGCGATGATCGGGCCGCCGAGCTCGCGCGCGGCGGTGATCGCCGCCGGCCGCGGCTCCATGCCTTCCTTCAGATGCCGGTCGAAGTTCTCGACGACGATGATCGCGTCGTCGACAACGAGCCCGATCGCCAGCACCAGCGCCAAGAGCGTCAGGAGGTTAATGGAGTAGCCGAGCATCAGCATGATGAAGAACGAGCCGATCAGCGACAGCGGAATCGCGACGACCGGGATCAGCACGGCGCGCGGGTCGCCGAGGAAGAGGAAGATCACGACCGTGACGATCAGCAGCGCCTCGACCAGCGTCTTCAGCACTTCCTTGATCGAGCCGTTGACGAATATCGTCGAGTCGTAGGCAATCTCGCCTCGTACGCCCGACGGGAACTGGCTGGCGATCTCCGGGAAGGCGTCGCGCACGGACTTGGCGACGTTGAGCAGGTTCGCCTTCGGTGCGACCTTGATGCCGATGAAGACCGACCGCTTGCCGTCGAAGGCCACCGAGTAGTCGTAGCCCTCGGAGCCGAGCTCGACGTTGGCGACGTCCGCGAGCCTGACGATCGCGCCGTTCTGCTGGCGCACGATCAACTGCCGGAAGTCCGCGACCGAGTGCATGTCGGTGGCGGCCGTCAGGTCGACGCTGACCATCTGGCCCTTGGTCGTGCCGACGGCGGCGAGGTAGTTGTTGGTCGCGATCGCGTTGTAGACATCGTCCGCGGCGACGCCGTGCGCCGCCA
Source organism: uncultured Pseudomonadota bacterium (assembly GCA_903839465.1). GTDB lineage: Bacteria > Pseudomonadota > Gammaproteobacteria > Steroidobacterales > Steroidobacteraceae > CAIKMS01. The sequence continues at coordinate 43,777 of CAIMCI010000273.1, read as the reverse complement.
TGCGCTCGGGATCGAGCCAGGCCCGGAGCGCGAACTTGCGACCACCGATCACCTCCGCGGTCTGCACGCCCGGCAGAGCGTCGAGCTTCGGCTTGACGACCCGCTCGAGGTAATCCGTGAGCGCGTTGTTCGGCAGCGAGTCGCTGACGAAGCCGAGGTACATCGCGTCCGTCGTCTGGCCGACCTGCACCGTCAGGACCGGCTGCTGCGCCTGGGGCGGCAGCTGGTTGCGGACCGAGGCTACCTTGGTGTTGATCTCGGTCAGCGCCCGGTTCGAGTCATAGTTGAGGCGCAGCGTCGCCGTGATCGTCGACACACCCGCGGAACTCGAGCTCGACAGGTAGTCAATGCCCTGCGCCTGGGAGATCGCGCCTTCGAGCGGCTGGGTGATGAAGCCGGCGATCGTGTTCGCGTCCGCGCCGTAGTAGGCCGTGGAGATCGTGACGACCGCGTTCTCGGTCTCGGGATACTGGCTGACCGGCAGGTCGAACACGGCCCTGAGGCCGAGCACCAGCAGCAGCATGCTGACGACCGTGGCGAGTACGGGCCGCTCGATGAAGACGTCGGTGAACTTCATGGGCGCTTACTCAGTGCTCTTGCGGCGTGGGATGCGGATCGTTCTTCAGCGTCACCGAGTTGTCGATCTTGACGGCACTGCCGCTCTTGATCTTCAGCTGGCCGCTGGTGACGACCATGTCGCCGGCCTTGATGCCGCTCTTGACGGCGACCTGGTCGCCGCGCGTCGGTCCGAGGGTGACGAACACCTGGCGCGCCACCGGTGGCTTGTCGGCCGCGCTCGAGTCGAGCACGTAGGCGGTCGCGCCGTAGGCGCTGTAGGTGATGGCGGTCTGCGGCACGGTCACCTGCTCGGCGCTGCTGCCGGACCCGATGTAGACCCGGGCGAACATGCCGGGCAGCAGGGTGCGGGCGGAATTGCCGACCGAGGCCTCGACCTGCACGTTGCGCGTGTTGGGGTCGACCTTCGGCGCGATGGCCGTCACCTTGCCGGTGAACGGCTTGTCGGGGAAAGCGTCCGTCTCCAGGCGCAGCGCCTGGCCGACGGCAATCTGCGGCGCGATCTGCTGCGGCACCGTCAGGTCGACCAGGATCGGGTCGATGGCCTGCAGCGTCACGATCTTGTCGCCGGCATTGACGTACTGGCCGGGATTGACCGTGCGGATGCCCACGCGACCGGCGAACGGCGCGCGCAGCACCTTCTTGGCGACGACCGCCCGCTGCGCGGCGGCGAGCGCCCGCTTGTTCTTCAGGTCCGCCTGCGAAGCGTCGAGCTGGGCCTGGCTGATCGCCTGCGCCTCGAACTGCACGGTGTCGCGCTTGACCGTGATGGCCGCGAGATCGGCGGCGGCTTCCAGTGCGTTCTGCTGGGCGACGTCGGCATCGATGTTGAGCTCGACCAGGACCTCACCGGCCTTGACCTCCTGGCCAGAGGCGAAGCGCACCTCGCGGACCGCACCGGCGAGCTCGGGTGCGATATCGACGCCGCGTACCGCCCGCAGCGTACCGACCGCCGAGATTTCCGGCTGCCAGGCGATCAGTTCGGCCTTGGCGGCCGTCACCGCCGCCGGCGGCGGTGCCCCGGGCGAGAACTTCTTGGCGAAATACGCGTGCAGCGCACTGGTGCCGAGGTAATACAGCGTACCGCCTACGGCGACGCTGACCAGAACGATGATGATTCGCCGGGTCAACAGGCTGTTCGGGTTGGTGTTGCTCATAGGTTTGGTCCGTGGAAAGTCAGTTGGCGGCGACCGGCGAGGGGGCGGCGGAGCGATTCCACCAGCCGCCTCCCAGCGCGACATAGAGTGCTGCGGTGTCGGCGTAGCGCAGCGCCTGCGCCTGGACGTGGTTCTTCAGGGTCTCGGCGTACTGCCGCTGGGCATTGAGCAGTGTCAGGTAGCTGATGCCACCCGCCGCGTACTGGCGCCGCGTCAGCTCCAGGCTTTCCAGCGCCAGCTGATCAGCGGCGGCGGCAGCGGCCAGCGCCTTGGCGTCCCATTCGATGGCGCGCAGCGTATCGGCGACCTGGCGGAACGCCTCCAGCACCGTGCCCTCGTAGTTGTCGCGCGCGACCTCGTACTGGGCCTCGGCCTGGCGCCGCCGGGCACGCAGCTCGCCGGCGTGGAAGATCGGCTGGGTCAGCGCGCCGCCGAGCGACCAGATGCCGTTGGGTGACGTGAACAGGTCCGACAGCGTCGATCCGGCATAGCCCGCCGTGCCGGTCAGCGTGATCTGCGGGTAGAGGTTGGCGGTGGCGACGCCGACCAGGGCGCCCGCCTCGTGCAGCGCGGCCTCCGAGGCGGCGATGTCCGGGCGGTTGTGGACGAGCTCCGACGGCAGGCTGAGCGGCACCTCGGTCGGCAGTTGGAAGTCCGCCAGGGTGAACTCCGGCAGGTCCGCGCGACTCGGCGCATCGCCCGCCAGCACGGCCAGGTGGTGACGGGTCTGGGCCAGGGCCTTTTCGAGCGGCGGCAGCTGCCCTTCCGAGGCGGCGACCTGGGTGCGCTGCGCGAGCACGTCGGCCTTGGAGGAGGCGCCGGCGGCGAACTGGCGCTCGACGACGGCCAGTGTTTCCTTCTGGCTTTTGACGATGTCCCGTACGGCGTCGAGCTGGCCGCGATAGGACGCCTCGGCGATGGCCGTCGTCACGAGATTGGACGTCAGCGACAGGCTCGCGGCCTCAAGCTCGTAGCGTCCGTAGTCGACGATCGCCCGCGAAGCCTCGACGGAGCGGCGGTTGCCGCCGAACACGTCGGGCCGGTAGGAGACACCGACCGAGGCGTTGAAGAGGTTGTAGGTCGTCGGCGCTGCGTTGGCGAAACCCGTCTCGGCACCCGACACCCGCTGGCGCGTAGCGCTGAGGTGGGCGTCGACCGCGGGAAAGAAGAGCGACGCCGTCTGGGCGTCGAGACTCGCCTGGTAGGAGGCGAGCGTCGCTCTCGCCGCCCGTACGCTCGGGTTGCGCTCGAGGCCCTGGCGGACCAGCGCGTCCAGCGGCGTCGAGTGGAACAGCGCCCACCAGTCGGCCGGCAGCGTCAGCATCGGGCTGAACGTCTGCGCGGCACCGGCGAGCCCCGGTGCCTCGACGGTGCGTTCCGGCACGGGCGTCGGCGTGTAGGCCTGGCCCTTCGGTGCCGCCTGGGGCTTCCAGTCAGGGCCAACCGCGCAGCCGGCCAGAGCGAGCATGCCGAGGAGCGCCGCCGACAGGATCTGGCGGTGCGGTCGTAGGTGATTCATCGCTGGCCGCTCCACTCGCGTACTTGATTCAACATGTGTTCGACGACGCGCCGGCGTTCTTCGGCCGTGAACGGCGACAGATTGAGCAGGTCGCTCATCAGCAGTCCGTCGACGGCCAGGTGCAGGACGGCCGCGCGCTCAAAGGACTGCGGGCACTTCGCCATTTCGTCCACGACCTGCCGGTAGCTTTCCCGGCAGGGGTCCATCAGGGCCGGATTGCCCGCCGCCGCGGCCAGCATCGCCGCCCCCATTTCGCGATGGGTCTCGCCCTTGTCGAGGAGCGCCCGCAGCCGGCCGGCGACCTTGCAGGCGGGGCTCGGTGGTGCCCCGGTGGCCCCGGCGGCCTCGGCCGCGTAGCGGTCGGCGCGTTCCTCAAGATCGCTGATATGGCGGCGCACCATGCCCTCGAGCAGGGCGGCCTTGGACGGGAAGTGGTAGAGCAGGCCGCCCTTGCTGACGCCGGCTTCCTGGGCGACCGCGTCCAGCGTCAGGTGCGAGGCGCCGCGGGCCACGACCAGACGTTCCGCGGCGTCGAGCAGGCGATCCGCCGAGGTAGGGCAGGAGGCGGCTTCGGAAGTGACGGGTCCATTCATACCGTCCAGACGGTACAGTAGCTACCCCGCCCTTGACAAGTCCTGTACGCCCCGCGAATTGCGAACTTGGCGTCGTCAGACGCTCAGTGCGCACCGCCCGCCGGTTCGGACGCGGCCCCGTCGCCGAGCGCCATGCGCGCCACGCGGGACACCGTGAGCCCCTGAACGATGATGGAAAACACGACCACGATGTAGGTCAGGACCACCACCGTCTCGGCCTGGGGCCCGGGTGGCAGCGACAACGCGAGCGCGACCGACACGCCGCCACGGACGCCGCACCAGGTCAGCACCTTCGCCGATCCCTTCGGCAGGCGGAACCAACCGGGCAGCAGCGCCACCGGCAGGCCCACGGTCAGCAGGCGCGCGCCGAGCGTGATCACGATGGCGAGAGCGCCGGCAATGCCGATCGGCGGCGCGAATTGCAGGACGACGATCTCGACGCCGATCAGAAGGAACAGCACGGCGTTCAGCACCGTGTCCAGGAGTTCCCAGAAGGTATCGAGATGCTTACGCGTCGTGTCGGACATCGCCGAGGAGCGGCCGTACTCGCCGACGATGAGACCGCAGACCACCATCGCCAGCGGGCCCGACACGTGCAGCGAATGGGCGAGCGCATACCCGCCCATCACGGTCGCCAGCGTAATCAGCACTTCCACCTGGTAATCGTCGATCGAGCGCAGCATCTGGTAGCAGACGACGCCGAGCACGGCACCGAAGGCGACGCCCCCGAGCGCTTCCTGGCCGAACAGGGACAGGACGTCGCGGGTCGACGGATGCTGCCCCTGGTCGATCACACCGAGCAGCAGCGTCATGACGACGACCGCGACGCCGTCGTTGAACAGCGATTCGCCGGCGATCGCCGTCTCGATGGCCTTCGGCACTTTGGCCGCCTTCAGCACGCCGAGCACCGCGATCGGATCGGTCGGTGAGATCAGTGCGCCGAACGCCAGGCAGTAGATAAACGGCAGTTCAAGCCCGAGCGAATTGAGGACGAAGGAACTGGCGTAGCCGACGATGAAGGTCGAGGCGAGCGTGCCGAGCACGGCAAGACCGAGGATCTGCCGGCGGTAGCTGGTGAGCAGCCGGACGTCGACGTGCAGGGCTCCTGCGAACAGGAGGAGCGAGAGCATGCCTTCCATGACGACGCTGTGCAGGTCGATCGAACGGACGAATGCCTCGAGGGCCACGCGCGCCGAATTCACCGGCCCGAGATAGAACGACCCTGCCACCGTCAGGACGATGGTTCCGAGCAGCGACAGCACCATCACCCCGATGGCCATCGGCAATTTCAGGTAGCGGTGGTTCAGCCAGCCAGAGACCGCGGCCATGACCAGCAGGGTGGCGATTGCATCCAACTTCGACATGGTGAGTTCCCCAGTGCGACGGCCGCCGCCTCCGGGGCGGACCCGTGATCATAACGACAGACACCGGATCTGCACGGGGAGTCGCGCGAGACCGGTCGCGGGCTTTGAGCCGTACTGCACAAAATCGCCAATTGGCGTCGGTATTCACCTTCAAAATCAAGGCTTAAGGGTTCAAAAGCCGAGAAATCCACGGGCCGATGTAGGATACTGGTGGATGTACGCGGTCCGGCGTCGGCCGGCGCCGGCACCCAGTGGGCCCTGCGCCCCCTACAGACGAGGCACCTTACTAATGAGTGCGATGATGAAGGACGTGGATTCGGCGATCGGTTCGGATCAGGCCGCGGGCGCGAACGCGTCCGGCGCGGCCTTGGAACTGTCCGTGTTCGCACTGCGCGACCGGCTGTCCCGCTTCCAGGCGACCCGCAACGGTCTCGCCGTCGTGCTGCTCGCCATCGACGTCGGACTGTTCGCCGCCGGTCAGGCCCTCGTCCTGTCCGGTCTCGGGTTCGGCTCGATCATCGTCGGCGGCCTGCTGACCTGGATCGCCATCACGCGCCTGTTCGTGATCGGCCATGACGCCTGCCACGGCGCCTACACCGACAAGCCGTGGCTCAACCGCCTGATCGGCCGCATCGCCTTCCTCGCCTCGCTGACGCCGTTCTCGCTGTGGCGGGTCGGTCACAACGTGGTCCACCACGGGTTCAACAACCTGCGTGGCCGTGACTTTGTCTGGGAGCCGCACGACCCGGAGAGCTACGCCAAGCTGAGCCCCGCCCGCCAGCGCATGGAGCGGATCTACCGCAGCGCCATCGGCCCGGGCCTCTACTACGGCGTCGAGATCTGGTGGACCCGTCTGTACTTTCCGGCCAAGCGCTACCTCGTCGCCGAGCGCTTCGAGTTCACGGCCGATTCACTGCTGGTGACGGTGTTTGCGGCCGCCTGGCTTGCCACCCTCGGCCTGGTCGGCCTGCATCAGGGCCTGAGCCTCTGGGCCGTGTTCGGCTTCGGCTTCGTCCTGCCTTTCGTGCTCTGGAACTGGACGATGGGCCTCGTCATCTACCTGCACCACACGCACCCGGACATCCGGTGGTTCGCCGACAAGCGCGCCTGGACGCGCGCCCGGGCGCAGGTGTCGGCGACGATCCACCTGCGACTGCCGAAGGCGTTCAACGCGTTGCTCCACTACATCATGGAGCATCCGGCACACCACCTGGACGCCAGCATTCCGCTCTACCACCTGCGTGCGGCGCAGCGCGAACTGGAAACCCTGTTCGGCAACTGCCCGAACATCCGCTTCAGTTTCCGCGAGTACCTGCGCGTCGTGCGGACCTGCAAGCTATTTGATTCCGCGCGCGGCGACTGGGCACCGTTCCCGCGCCGGGCGGCCTCGGCCGGCTGATCCCGCGGCGCCCGCTGGCCCGGGCTCTGCGGCCGGCGCGACCACCCGGTGCCCGGCTGAACATAAGACATCCACGCCCGTCGGTCATGGCCGCTTCCGCCGCGGTCGCCGGCGGCGTCCACACGCCCGCCGCCCGCCACCCCGACCCTCAAGAACAGCGCGTTCAGGCCGCTAGATCTACCGTCAGAGCGGCAAGGACAGCGTCGATGGATACGGCGGGAACGGCAGCCCACGTCCCGGTCGCGGAGGCCGGCGCGGCCCCGTGCGAGGTGCTGCTGGCAGACGACGACGACGTCGCGAGCCTCGTCGTCCGGCGCCTGCTGCAGCGGGCCGGCTACACGGTCACCGTGGTGCGCGACGGCCGGCAGGCCCTCGACGCGCTGACCGAGCGCCATATCCCCATCGTCCTCACTGACTGGGAAATGCCCGAGGTCGATGGCCCGGCCCTGTGCCGGCATATCCGTGGCGCCACCTACGCAGGCTACGTCTACACCGTCCTCCTCACGGCCCGCTCGAGCCGCAGCCACATCCTGGCCGGGCTCGAGGCCGGCGCGGACGACTACGTCACGAAGCCCATCGACGAGGCGGAACTGCTCGCCCGGCTGAAGACCGGGCAGCGCATCGTCGACCTCGAACGCAAGCTCCGTGCCGCGAACGACCAGGCCCTGCGGCTTGCCATCATGGACGCCCTGACCGACGTCTATAACCGCCGCCACTTCATGGCCGAGATGCCGCGCGAGCTCGAACGTGCCCATCGTTTCGGCACGCCGACCTCGATAGCGCTGCTGGACGTCGACCTCTTCAAGCGCATCAACGATGAGCGCGGCCACCAGACCGGCGACGACGTGCTGAAAGTCGTCGCCGCTACCCTCAAGAGCGGCGTTAGGCCCAACATTGACTGGATCGCCCGGGTCGGCGGCGAGGAATTCCTGATCGTCCTGCCCGGTACCGATCACAAGGGCGCGCTGATCGTCGCCGAACGCCTGCGCGCGGCGCTCGCCGAGCGCGTCATCCCGACGGCGAGCGGCCCGCTGAGCGCGACGGCGAGCTTCGGGGTCGCGACCGCGCAGACCGCGTGGCCGGCAGCGGCCATCAGCACCGAGCAGATCCTCGCCCAGGCGGACATGCGCATGTACGTCAGCAAGCGCGCGGGGCGCAATCGCGTGACCGGCGAGGAGCCGTCCGAGACCGGCTGGTCCGTCTAGTCCAGCGGCAGCTCGGTCGTGTTCTTGGTTTCCTCGAGCACGATCCGCGAATTGATCGACTCGACGCCCGGGATCTGCGACAGCCGCTTCTGCACGAAATCGTTGTAGTCGTTGATGGTTCGGGTCGCGACGAGCAGCATGAAGTCGACGTCGCCCATCATCAGGAAGCACTGCATGACTTCCGGGAAGCTGACCACTTCCTGCTTGAACTTGGGCAGCGACTGCCAGCCGTGACTGGCGAGCTTCACCTGCACCAGCACCAGTACGTCGAGCCCGAGACGGGCCCGTGACAGGAGCGCCACGCGGCGCTCGATGACGCCGTCGCTCTCCATCTGGTTGATCCGTCGCCAGCACGGCGACTGGGACAGACCCACTTTCTGCGCGATATCGGCGGTCGACAGCGAGCCATCTTTTTGCAATGCAGCAAGAATTTGCCTGTCCGTGCGATCAATCGGCATAGAAATATCTTCTCAAGCGCATTCAGTATAAAACTTATCTAATAATTTTCGTATATGCAAATACTTTGGGTCACCTTTGCGGGCGGACTGGGCTACCCTTGCGGGCATTCAACGACCCGCGGGGGCCGGCCTGCCGGTCCCCCGTTTGCGACGATCGGAGACTTCCGCCCGATGGCCACCGTGCTCTCCCTGGATCCGATGCCGACCGTCCCCCCGGCACCCCCGTCAACCGTCGCCAGCCTCCTGCTGGTCCGCTCCACGACCGGCGATGCCGAGGGACTGCTGCGCGCCGCTCTCGCGGCGCGCAGCCTGCGGCTCCTCGCCTCCGACGTCGCCGGCGGCCCGGAACACGGCCGCGTCATCGCCGCCGAGATCGTCGGCAGCAGCACCGAGATCGCGGGCCTCGCGGCGGCACTCCGGCTGCAGCCGGGCATCGCCAGCGTAACGGTCGCCGAGGTGGGCGCCGCCCGCGCGCTGCGCGACAATGTCCCCGGAGAGGAGCTGCCATGACGCCGAAGTCCCGCCTGCACGTGCCGAAGGCCCATGCCCGTCCGGGTGAAACCCCGGACTTCAGCTACGTGCAGATTTCCCCTGCCGGGGCCGTGGCCCGACCCGACATCAACGCGCCGGCAGCCGATATCGCCGACCTCGCCAACTCGATGGTCCGCGTGCTCGACGAGGATCACCGCGCGGTAGGCCCCTGGCATCCGCACCTCGACGCCGGCGAGCTGCAGATCGGCCTGCGCCACATGCTGCTGACGCGCCTGTACGACAACCGCATGCAGCGGATGCAGCGCCAGGGCAAGATCTCGTTCTACATGCGCGCCTATGGCGAGGAAGCGGTCTCGGTGGCGCAGTGCATGGCGCTGCGGCCGAGCGACATGCTGTTTCCCGCCTACCGCAACCAGGGCCTGCAGATCACCCGCGGCCGGCCGCTGGTGGTGCTGATGTGCCAGGTGCTGTCCAATACCCGCGACATGTGCAAGGGTCGGCAGCTGCCGGTCCTGTACCACTGGAAGGAGGGCAACCTCTTCTCCCAGTCCGGCAATCTCGCCACCCAGTTTCCGCAGGCCGTCGGCTGGGCCATGGCGGCTGCGATCAAGGGCGAGGACCGCCTGGCGGCGAGCTGGCTCGGCGAGGGCAGCACCGCCGAGGCCGACTTCCACTACGCGCTGCTGTTCGCCGCCGTCTACCAGGCGCCGGTGATCCTCAACGTGACCAACAACCAGTGGGCCATCTCGACCTTCCAGGGTTTCGCCGGCGGCGAGCAGCGCTCGTTCGCCGCGCGCGGCAACGGCTACGGCGTGCCCGGCATCCGTGTCGACGGCAACGATTTCCTGGCCACCTACGCCGTGACGACCTGGGCCGCGGAACGCGCCCGCAACGGCTTCGGTCCGACGCTCATCGAGCTCGTGACCTACCGCGGCGGAGCCCATTCGACCAGCGACGATCCGTCCCGCTACCGGCCAAAGGACGACTACGAGCGCTGGCCGCTGGGCGATCCCATCGAGCGCCTGAAGCAGCACCTGATCCGCCTCGGCGAATGGACCGAGGAGCGGCACGCGCAGCTCGCCGAGGAACTCGAGGCGCACGTGACCGACTCGTGGAAGGAGGCGATCACCTACGGGACCATGACCGACGGGCCGCGCCTGGAGTCGGGCACGATGTTCGAGGACGTGTTCAAGGACATGCCCGAGCACCTGAAGATCCAGCAGGCGCAGCTGCGCGCACTCCGGGGCTGAACCATGGCGATCATGAACATGCTCCAGGCGCTGAACTCGGCGCTCGACACGATGATGGCGCGCGATCCGGCGGTCGTGCTGATGGGCGAGGACGTCGGCTACTTCGGCGGTGTCTTTCGCGTGACCGAGGGCCTGCAGCGCAAGTACGGCGAACACCGCGTGCTCGACTCGCCGATCGCCGAGGGCGGCATCGTGGCGACCGCGATCGGCATGGGCGTGCACGGCCTGCGCCCGGTCGCCGAGATCCAGTTCGCGGACTATATCTACCCGGCCTATGACCAGATCGTCAGCGAGCTCGCCCGGCTGCGCTATCGCAGCGCCGGCGAGTTCTACGCACCGGTCACCATCCGCACGCCGTGTGGCGGTGGCATCCGCGGCGGCCAGACCCATTCGCAGAGCCCGGAGGCCGTGTTCGCGCACGTCTGCGGCCTCAAGGTGGTGATGCCGTCGAATCCCTACGACGCCAAGGGTCTGCTGATCTCGGCGATCGAGGATGACGACCCGGTCGTCTTCCTCGAGCCGAAGCGCCTCTACAACGGGCCCTTCTACGGCGAGCCGGACCAGCCCGCCCAGCCCTGGAACAACCATCCCAAGGGCGAGGTTCCGGACGGCTATTACAAAGTGCCGATCGGCTACGCCGAGGTCGCGCAGGAAGGCAGCCAGGTCACCATCGTGACCTACGGCACCATGGTCCACGTGGCCCAGGCCGCGGCGCGCACCGCGGGGATAGAGGCTGAAATCGTCGATGTACGCTCGATCGTGCCACTCGACATCCACACCATCGCCAGCTCGGTGCGCAAGACCGGCCGCTGCATCGTCGTGCACGAGGCCACCGGCTTCGGCGGCTTCGGCGGCGAGCTCGTGGCGCAGATCCAGCAGGACTGCTTCTGGCATCTCGAGGCACCGATCCTGCGCGTCGCCGGCTGGGACACGCCGTACCCGCATGCGTTTGAGTGGGAGTACTTCCCCGGTCCCGCGCGGATCATCGCGGCGCTGAAATCGGTCATGGAGGCCTCGTGAGCCGCTACGTCTTCAGGGTTCCGGACCTCGGTGAAGGCACGGTGGCCGCCGAGGTGGTCGCCTGGCACGTGAAAGCCGGCGACTTCGTCAAGGAGGACTCGCCGTTTGTCGAGCTGGCAACCGACAAGGCGGTCGTCGAGGTGCACGCGCCGGCGACGGGTCGCCTGGTGTCGGTCAGCGGCGAGCCCGGCGATTCGCTCGCGGTAGGCTCCGAACTGGCCGTGTTCGAACTCGACGGGGCGGCGAGCCCCGGCGGCGAATCGCCGGCGGCGTCAAACCCGCCACCGGCGGTGGCGGCCGCCGCGCCCGTCAGCCCGGCACCGGCCGTCGCTGCCGATCCGGCGCCGACCGCCAGCGCCGGGCGGATCCAGGCCTCGCCCGCCACGCGCCGGCGGGCGCGCGAAGCCGGCCTTGAGCTTACGTCCCTGCCCGGTACCGGTCCCGGTGGACGGATCACGCGCGAGGACGTCGAGGCGGCCCGGGCGGCGCGCCCCGCCGCGCGACCGGCGACGGCGGGCACGGCGGTCGATGCCGCCGACACCACCGAGATCAAGATCATCGGCGTGCGGCGGGTCATCGCCGAGCGGATGACCGAAGCCAAGCGCAGCATTCCGCACTTCTCGTATGTCGAGGAAATCGACGTCACCGAGCTCGAGGCGCTGCGCGCCCACCTGAACGAGCGACAGCCCAAGGGCGTGCCCTCGTTCAGCTACCTGCCGTTCCTGGTCCTCGGCCTCGTGCAGGTGCTGCGCGAGTTCCCGCAGTGCAACGCCCTCTACGACGCCCAGCGCGGCGTGATCGTCCGCCACCGCGCCGTGCACGTCGGCGTCGCGACGCAGACGCCGGACGGGCTGAAGGTTCCGGTGGTGCGCAACGCCGAACGGCTGTCACTCGAAGGCGTCGCGACCGAGATCCGCCGCGTGGCCGATGCCGCGCGCCGCAACACGGCGCAGCGCCACGAGCTGTCCGGCTCGACGATCACGGTCACGAGCCTCGGCCGGCTCGGCGGCATCGCCTCGACGCCGGTGATCAACATGCCGGAGGTCGCCATCGTCGGTGTCAACAAGGCCGTCGAGCGGCCGGTGGTCCACCAGGGTGCCATCGCGATCCGCCGGATCATGAACCTGTCCTCGTCCTTCGATCACCGCTTCGTCGACGGCTATGACGCCGCGGCCATGATCCAGGCACTGAAGGAACGGCTCGAACACCCGGCACGAATCTTCATGCCGTAGTAAGGTAGAGGCTCTCAGGTGCCGGGTATGCGACCGGCTGCACGGCGCCGATCCCTCCGACAGTTCCCGGAAGATCACGCCATGACCGCGCAACCCGCCACCCCGCCTGCCCCGCCGCCCGCCGCCGAATCGCGCCCCGCCTTCGGTACCGTCCTCGCCAGCCGCATGGGCGTGGTGCGTTTTGCCGATGGCCAGTGGGGGCCGGCTGCGGTCGAAGCGACCGCGCCGATCACGCTCAGCCCGGCGGCGCACGTCCTGCACTATTCGAGCACCTGCTTCGAGGGCCTGAAGGCCTACCGCTGGACCGACGGCTCGATCAACGTCTTTCGCCTCGACAAGCACATCGCGCGGATGCGCCAGAGCGCGCGCCATCTCGTCCTGCCGGAACCGGACGCAGGCACTCTAGACCGGCTGGTGCGCGAGGTGTGCCGGGCGGTTGCAGGCGAAGTACCGGAGGCCCCGGGCGCGCTGTACCTGCGACCGCTCCTGATGGGGACTTTGGCCAACATCGGCGCCGCCGCGACGCCCTCCGGCGAGGCCACCCTGCTCGTGCTGGCGAGTCCGGTCTGGGACTACTTCGCGGGCGGCATGAAGCCGCTGCGCATCTTCGTCGACGACCAGAACAGCCGCACGGCCTCCCATCTCGGCATGGTCAAGACCGGCGGCAACTATGCCGCGGCGATGAAGCCGACACTCGACGCCCGGACCCGCCACGGCGCCGATCAGGTGCTGTTCTGCCCCGGCGGCTCGGTCCAGGAGACGGGCGCGGCCAATTTCCTGCTGCTGCGCGAGGGCCGCATCCTCACCCGCAGCCTCGACCCGTCGTTCCTGCACGGCGTCACGCGCGATTCGCTGCTGACGCTGGCCGCCGATCTCGGCTACACCGTCGAAGAACGGGTGTTCACGGTGCGGGAGATGCTCGACTGGGCGCGCACCGGCGAGGCCGCGCTGTCCGGCACCGCGGCGGTGCTGACCGGCGTCGGTACCCTGATCCACGACGGGCAGGAGTATCCGGTCGGCGGCGGTGACGTGGGCCCCGAGACGCGCCGGCTGCGATCCGCCCTCGTCGCCATCCAGCGCGGTGAGAGCGCCGACCGGCACGGCTGGCTCAGCCGCGTCTGACGGCGGCCCGCAACGGGTGCGGGCCGGCGGCCCGCGCCCCGTTCCATCCCTCCCCCATCGACCGAGACAGCGAAGCGAACCATGACCCTCCGCAAGAACTTCGGCAGCGACAACGTGACGCCAATGGCGCCGCAGATACTGGCCGCGCTTGCCGCCGCGAGCCACGGGCCCGTCCACTCCTACGGTGACGACGAGTACACGAGGCAGCTCGGCGAGCAGCTCAACCGCCTCTTCGAGCACGACGTCCTGGCCTACCCGGTCACGACCGGGACGGCGGCGAATGCACTGGCGCTTGCCTGCGTCACGCCGCCGTTCGGCGCCGTGCTCTGCCACGAGACCGCGCACATCGTCACCGATGAGTGCGGCGCACCGGAGTTCTACACGGCCGGCGCGAAGCTCCTTGGCATACCGGGCGCGGGCGGCAAGATCACGGCGAGCGACGTCACCGAACGGGTGGCCTTCGCGGCCTCGATGGGCGTCCATCACGTCGTACCGGCGGCGGTCAGCCTGACCCAGGCCACCGAATGGGGCACCGTCTACGGCCTCGACGAGCTGCGCACGATCACCACGGCCGCGCACGCGGCGGGCCTGCCGGTCCACATGGACGGGGCGCGCTTCGCCAATGCCGTCGTCCACCTGAACGCCTCGCCCGCCGACTGCACCTGGCGCTCGGGCATCGACATCCTGTCCTTCGGTGCGACCAAGAACGGGGCCATGGCCGCCGAGGTCGTCGTGTTCTTCGACACGCGCCTCGCGCGCGAGTTCGAGTCGCGACGCAAGCGCGCCGGTCACCTGTGGTCGAAGATGCGTTATCTGAGCGCGCAGCTCGTTGCCTATCTCGAGGGTGACCTGTGGCTCCGGCATGCCCGTCACGCCAACGCGCTGGCACTGACCCTGTCCCGCGAGCTGGCCCGGATACCGGGCGCGCGCCTCGCCGCACCGACCCAGGCGAACGAAGTGTTCATCAGCCTGCCGCTGCCGGTGATCGAGGGTCTCGAGCGTGACGGCTTCGAGTTCTACCGCTGGCCGGCGCCGCCCGGCCACGACGGGGTCGTGATCCGCCTCGTCACCTCCTTCGACCTGAAGGACGAGGACGTGCAGGGCCTGCTCGCAGCGGCCCGGCTGCACGCCGAGGGGCCCTGAACCCAACCGGCAAGCGAAGGAGCGCTGCATGACTCCCGAGGACTTTCGTCGCGCCGGCCACGCCCTCATCGAGGCGATCGCCGACTACCGCGAGGAGCTGGCGCGCGGGACGCTGCCGGTCCAGGCGACCGTCCGGCCGGGCGCCATCGCCGCGCGCCTGCCGCCGAGTGCCCCGGAGCACGGCGAACCGGCAGCCGCGGTGCTCAGCGACGTCACGGCGCTCCTGATGCCCGGCATCACGCACTGGCAGCACCCGTCCTTCTTCGGTTACTTCCCCGCCAATGCCACGCTGTCGAGCGTGCTCGGTGACCTCCTCAGCTCCGGCCTCGGTACCCTCGGCCTGAGCTGGCAGTCGGCGCCGGCGCTGACCGAGCTCGAAACCGCGGTCGTCGACTGGATGCGCCAGCTGCTGGGGCTAGGCGACGCGTTCTCGGGCGTGATCCAGGACACCGCATCGACCGCATCGCTCGTAGCACTCCTGTGCGCCCGTGAGCGCACCACGGGCTACAGCGGCGCGCACGGCGGACTGCAGTCGGTCACGTCCGCGCTCACCGTGTACGTGTCGGAGCATGCCCACAGCTCGGTCGAGAAGGCGGCGGTGCTCGCCGGCTTCGGCCGCGACCATGTCCGGGCGGTGCCGACGGATGGCGCCTTCGCGCTGGATCCCGTGGCGCTGGACGCCGCGATTGCCCGTGACCGGGCGGCCGGCCTGACGCCGTGCGCGGTCGTCGCGACGACCGGCACGACCGCGACGACGGCCATGGACCCGCTCGCCGCCATCGCTGCCATCACCGCCCGCGAAGGGCTGTGGCTGCACGTTGATTCGGCGATGGCGGGATCGGGCATGCTGCTGCCGGAACTGCGCCACCACTGGGACGGAATCGAAAGGGCCGACTCGATCATCGTCAACGCCCACAAGTGGCTGGGAGCCGTCTTTGACTGCTCGCTCTACTACGTGCGCGACCCGCAGCACCTGGTGCGGGTCATGTCGACGAATCCAAGCTACCTGCGCAGCGCGGTCGACGCCGAGGTGATCAACTACCGTGACTGGGGCATACCGCTCGGCCGGCGGTTCCGCGCGCTGAAGCTCTGGTACCTGCTCCGTATCGAGGGCGCCGAGGCGCTGCGCGCGCGGCTGCGCCGCGACCTAGACAATGCCCGCTGGCTTGCCGCCGAGGTGGCGGCGACCCCCGATTGGCGGCTCGTCGCGCCGGTCTCGCTGCAGACCGTCTGTGTTCGGCACGAGCCGCAGGGGCTCGCCGGCGAGGCACTGGATCGCCACACCCAGGACTGGGCCGCCCGCCTCAATGCCTCTGGCTGCGCCTACGTGACGCCGGCGAAGGTCGCCGGGCAGTGGATGGTACGCGTCTCGATCGGCGCGGAGACGACCGAGCGTGCGCACGTCGGCGCCCTGTGGGCCGCGATGCGCGCCCTCGCGAGCGCCGGCGCCTGACCGGCGAGGGCCACTACTTCGCCGGCGTCCCGTTCCAGACGGAAAGGAGCTCCGGGGATGCCTGGGCGCGCACGCCGTTATCCGTCAGGATCTCCTCAGTCGAGGCCACGAGTTCCTTGCGCGGAAAGACCAGCACCTCGCTCTCGCGGTGCTCGAACTCGAAAACCACGTACTCGTCCTTCAGGTCACGCAGCGTCTCGACCAGGTGCTTCAGGCTGCGGATGCGGGTGCCGTTGACGGAATAGACGACCGAGCCGCCGGGGTTGCCGTAGCCCTTGGCGACCTTGTGCGGAAAGAACGGCGAGGTGACCACGACCAGTTCCTGCCGGTCGACGCCAGGCGCATCACCGCGCCGGGTCACGAGCGGACTGCCGAGGAACGACAGGAGTGCCGCAACCTGCGCGTTGCCGGTCATCGACGCGGCGAAGGTGCTGTTGGCGGCCGAGAACACCAGCGGGCCGTAGATGAAGTACGGCGGGTAGGCGCCCTTGGTGTCGGGTATCAGGAGCGGCGCATCCTTCGCCGCCGGCACCTGCAGGCTCAGCGTCTTGCCGGAGCGCACGACGGTCAGTGGCACCTTGTCGTCCCGGGCGACCGTCTGCACGAGGTAGAGGAAGCTGACGCGCAGGTTGTCGCCGAGCTTGATCATGCCCTGGTCATCGACCGGGGTATCGGCGATGCGGGTGATGACGTCCCACTGCTTGAGGCCGCCCGGCTGGTCCATGCGGTAGTCACGGCGCACGACGATACCGGAGACGCTCTTGTCGAGGTGCAGGAAGTCGCGCAGCGCTGGATTCTCCAGTGTCTGCAGCTCCGCCCGCAGTCCCGGCTTGCCGTCGTAGCGACCGTCGGCGACGTCCTTGAGGAAGAGCTCGATCTCTTCGTTGGGAATGATGTAGCCGATGTTCTGCGCTTCGCCGAGGTGGCTGAACGCGAGGCCGATCATCTGCGAGTCGGCAATGGCCGGGCCACCGCTGTTGCCCGGATTGATCGCCGCGTCGATCTGGATGCGCAGTCCCGAGGTCGGGTAGCCGTAGCTGACGAATTCGATGCGCGAGACGATGCCCTTGGTGATCGACAGCGCCGAACCCCCGGTCGGATAGCCGTAGGCCAGCACCGCATCCTTGATCTCCGGCAGCCGGCTCGCCCGCGGAACCGGCGGATGCGTCTTGAAGAACGCGGGATCGTCCACCTTGAGCACGGCCAGATCGATGCCCGGGGCAATCGCCACGACCGATGCGCTCAGCTTGTCGCCGGCCTGGTTGGCCTGGATCTGCACCTGGCTCGCGTAGAGGACGACATGGGCGTTGGTCAGGATCCGGTTGCCCTCGATGACGACACCCGAGCCCGTGACCTCGGATGGCGCCTGCTTTGCCCACGGCTTGTGCGGGTCGGGCAGGCGCATGGTGGTGAAGACCTTGACCACGCCATTCTCGAGCGGATCGGTGGCCGCACCGGCGCCCGGTGCCGCCAGGGTCGCGCATGCCAGCAGTGCGGCCAGGCGGGCAGGCGCCGGCAGGAAGGAAAGCCATCGGTGGGTGCGCATGACGGTAGTCGGGATCCTTAAGGACTGGGGGAGACACGCTGTCGCGCGCATTTTGACACAGGGTAGCGGCCGGCCGCTCGGACGGGTCGCGCCGGTCGCGCGCGGCGCGCGCCGGCCTTGTGAGTCGCCAACCGCGTCGCGAACGCCGCAGGGGACCCCGGCTGCCCATCGCCGGCCGCCGACAGGCGCGCACCCGGGCCCGGGGGAGACCCGGGGCTCAGTGCATGTGCAGGCCGCCGTTCAGCGAGAAGTCGCCACCGGTCGCATAGGCGCCCTCGTCGGAGGCAAGCCAGGCGACGATCGAGGCGATTTCCTCGGGCGTGCCGAGCCGGCGCACCGGTATGGTCGCGACGATCTTGTCGAGCACTTCCGGCTTCACGGCCTTCACCATGTCGGTGCCGACATAGCCGGGCGATACCGTATTGACCGTGACGCCTTTCGACGCCACTTCCTGGGCAAGGGACATCGTGAAACCGTGGATGCCCGCCTTGGCCGTCGAGTAGTTGGTCTGCCCGAACTGCCCCTTCTGGCCGTTGACGGACGAGATGTTGATGACGCGGCCCCAGCCCCTGTCCAGCATGCCGTCGATGACCTGCTTGGTGACGTTGAACAGGCTGTTCAGGTTGGTGTCGATCACGCTGCGCCACTGTTCCTGCGTCATCTTGCGGAAGACGCCATCGCGGGTGATGCCGGCGTTGTTGACGAGCACGTCGACCTCGCCGATCTCGGCGCGTACACGGTCGAACGCCGCCTTGGTCGAATCCCAGTCGGCGACGTTGCCTTCGGAGGCGTGGACGTCGAAGCCCTGGGCGCGCATCTCGGCGATCCAGCGCTCGCGACGCGACGAACCCGGGCCGCAGCCGGCCACGACAATGTGTCCCGCCTGCGCCAGGCGCTTGCACAGGGAGGTTCCGATACCACCCATTCCTCCGGTCACGTAGGCCACGCGTCGTGTCACGGTCATCGCAGTACTCCAAGCTCCAGGGAACGCCCGTGCATTGTGCCCTATGCCGGCGGCGTGTTTGCCATTCGCCGTGCGGGGCGCTTGCTGCAACGCATTAGCCGCGCCGCAGCACGCGCCTAGTGAGCGTGGCGCGCCTCGAGCCGAAGCCGGACGGTACCGGCTGCGTCGCGCAATTCCAGCTGCTCGGTGGCGGACCGGACCGCGGTGACCGCGGCGAGCGCGGCGACGAAGCGGCCTTCGAGGGTCATCGCCGGTGCCGGGCAGGCCATGCGCGTCAGGCCGACCGCGCTCACTTTCAGTGCCGGCTCGGCGAGCTCGTAATGACCCATCAGGCGATTGCAGCCGGCAAAGCCGCTGACGCGCCCGTCCTCGGCAAAGGCGAGTGTGGGCGCCGATTCACCGTCCTTGAGCTTCTCGCCGTCGAGCTCCACCGCGCGCCACTCGCTGCGCACGAGGAGCACGGGCGCGGCCGCCGTCGCCGGCGGCGGCGCCTCCGCTGCGGCCAGTGCCACGGTCAGCGGGGCGAAGGGGCCGCGTGCGGCCACCGGCTTCTCGCCGGCGTAGACCAGCACGCCGTTCTCGTGCACGACGGCGCGCAGGACGTAGCGGTGCGCCGGCGTCAGCCGCGAGCGGTCAAACGGCACCGTGAAATGCAGCGGCAGCACCGGGTTGTCGACGCGCAGGCTGCCGAGGACCCGCTCGTCCTCGTCGAGCGCGGCCAGATCGACGAAGGCGACCTCGAACTGGCTGCCGGCCGGAAGCGAGGCCCGCTCCGGCAGGACCGCCCTGCCGGCGAGCACGTCGGCGGCCAGGGCGGCGCCCGGCACGACCGCGAGCAGAGCGAAAAGATACCAAGCCCAAGCCGGTCGCCGCATCCGCGCTCGCTCCTTTCGTGTTCCGATTCGCCGAGCTTGCGCCGCACGCATCGGCGCTTCAAGCCGGAGCATTCAGCCGCGCAGCTCGCGGGCGATTACCAGCCGCTGGACGTCGGACGTGCCCTCGTAGATCTGGCAGACGCGCACGTCGCGATACAGTTTCTCGACGATGAAATCTCGGACATAGCCGTAGCCGCCGAACGTCTGTAACGCCCCGCTGCAGACGGCTTCGGCGGTCTCCGAGGCGATGAGCTTGGCCATGCTCGCTTCCTTCAGGCAGCGCTCGCCGGCGTCTTTGAGCGCCGCCGCGTGCAGCGTCAGCTGCGTTGCCGCCTCGAGGCGGGCCGCGAGGTCCGCGAGCCTGAAGGCGACGGCCTGCTGCTCGAAGAGCACCTTGCCGAACACTTCCCGCTCGCGTGCGTACGCGATCGCTGCATCGAGCGCGGCGCGCGCCATGCCGATGCTCTGCGCCGCAAGGCCGATCCGGCCGCTCTCGAGGTTCGCCAAGGCGATCCGGTAGCCGTCGCCCTCGCCGCCGAGCAGGTGATCGGCCGGTATCCGGCAGTCCTCGAACAGCAGCTGGCCGGTATCGGACGAGGCCTGCCCCAGCTTGTCCTCGAGCCGCGCCAGCTTCAGTCCGGCCGTTCCCCTCGGCACCAGGAAGGCCGAGATGCCGCGCTTGCCGGCCGCCGGATCGGTCACCGCGAACACGATCGTGACCGAGGCCGTCCGCGCCGAGGTGATGAACTGCTTGGTGCCGTTGAGCACGTAGCCGTCACCGTCACGGCGGGCGGTCGTGCGCAATGCCGAGGCATCGGATCCGGCCTGCGGTTCGGTCAGGGCGAAGGCGCCGATCATCGTCCCGCCGGCGAGTGCCCGGAGGTATCGCGCCTGCTGGGCCGGACTGGCCGTCGACTCGAGGATCGCGCAGACCGGTGCGTTATTGACGCTCATCAGCGTCGACAGTCCGCCGTCGCCGGCCGCGATCTCGATGAGCGCGAGCGCGTAACTGACGTAGTCGAGGCCCGCGCCGCCGTGCTCCGCGGCGACCGTCATGCCGAGGAAGCCGAGTGCGCCCATTTCGGCGAGCACGTCCGCCGGAATCGCCCCCGCCGCCTCGAATTCCCGGGTGCGGGGCGCGATGGCGCGACGTACGTACTCCGCCGCCGCGTCGCGCACCTGCCTTTGCTGCTCGGTCAGGACCATCGGCTCTCCGGCAATGCGTTGGCGCACTTCGCGTGCCGTGCCATTATCGGCCCACTCAGGCGACCGCGGAACCCCAGGCATGAAACGACGCGAATTTCTCGGCCACACCGGCGTTGCATCTCTCACGCTCGGGCTCGCGGGTGCGACCGCTGCGAGCGACATCCCGCCTCCTTCGGCGGACGAGACCCGCCTGGCGGCGTCGATCGACGTCGTGGAGAAGAGCTTCGCCGAGCTTGCCGCGGCCCTGGCGGCAGGTACGGCGTCCTCGGCGTCACTGACGCTCGCCTACCTCGCCCGCATCGACAGCGTCGACCGGGCGGGCCCCACCCTGCGCTCGGTGATCGCCACCAACCCGAACGCGCTTGCCATCGCCAGGGCGCTCGACGAGGAGCGGCGCGCCGGCCGGGTGCGCGGCCCGCTGCACGGCCTGCCGGTCCTCGTCATGGACAACATCGAGACGCTCGACCCGCTGCCGACCACGGCCGGCTCGCTGGCGCTCGCCACCGCACGCCACGATGCCGATGCACCGCTCGCCGCCCGCCTGCGCGCCGCCGGTGCCGTCGTCCTCGGCAAGGCCAACATGAGCGAGTGGGCCAATTTCCGCTCCGTGCACTCGGTCAGTGGCTGGAGCGGTGTGGGCGGCCAGACGCGCAACCCCTACGATGTCCGCCGCAACCCGTCGGGGTCGAG
Organism: uncultured Pseudomonadota bacterium; assembly: GCA_903839465.1. Lineage (GTDB taxonomy): Bacteria > Pseudomonadota > Gammaproteobacteria > Steroidobacterales > Steroidobacteraceae > CAIKMS01. Next base: position 22,513 of record CAIMCI010000273.1, on the reverse strand, counting down.
TGCCGGACCGGCCGCCGCGGCCGCGGCGAGCCTCTGTGCCGGTGCGATCGGCACCGAAACCGACGGTTCCGTGCTGGCGCCCGCCTCGATCTGCGGCCTCGTCGGCATGAAGCCGACGCTCGGCCTCGTCAGCGGGGTGGGCGTCGTGCCGATCAGTCCGCGCCAGGACACGGCCGGACCGATGACGCGCTCGGTCACCGATGCGGCGCTGCTGCTCGGTGCCATTGCCGAGCGGCCGCTCGACCGGCCGGCGACCCCGGCGAGCCTGGAGGAGTTCAGGGTCAGGGGCCTCAGGATCGGTGTCGTGGCGCCACCCGCCTCGGCGCACCTCGAGGTCGTCAGGGCCTGGGAGGACTGGCAGCGGGTCCTCAAGGCCGAAGGGGCGATCGTCGTCGAGGTCAGGGAACCGAAGCCGCTCGCCAGCGTCGCGGACGACGAATTCGGCGTCCTCCTGTGGGAGTTCAAGGACGCGATCAACGCCTACCTCGGGCGGGTCCGCGGCAAGGTGGGCGTCAGCACGCTCGCCGACCTGATCGAGTTCAATCGCCGCCACGCCGCCGAGGAAATGCCGATCTTCGGCCAGGACCTGTTCGAACAGGCCCAGACCAAGGGCGACCTGCGCTCACCCGACTACCTCAAGGCCCGTGCCGCGCTCGACCGCGCCGCCGACCGCGACGGTCTGGCGGCCCTTTTCAGCCAGTTCAAGGTCGACGTGCTGATGGCGCCGGGCAACGGCCCGGCGGAACTGATCGAACCGGTGTGGGGCGATCACTACGAGAACAGCGGTGGCTGGCCGGCCATCGGTTCGGCCGCCGCGATCGCCGGCTACCCGAGCCTGACCGTGCCGGCGGGCTTCATCCGCGACCTGCCGGTCGGCGTCATCTTCGTCGCGCCACGCCAGCGCGACGGGTTGCTGCTGCACGTCGGTCACGCCTACGAGCGCGCGACCCGCGCCCGCCGCGCGCCCGCGTACCGGTCGGCCTGAACAGGGCCGCGTGAAGGCGGCCGGCCGGCGCACCGAGGTGAATCGGTACGCCGTCCGGCACGTGACCGAATCCGCCGCTAGAACTTGTAGCCGATGTCGAGGCCCAGCAGACGCGGCCTGGTCGGAACCACGTCGACGAGCCGGCAGATGGACGGTACGCACGTCGTGTACCGGTTGATGTCACCCCGCCGGTCGAAAACATTCTGCACGTAGAACTCGGCAGTCCAGCTGCCCCAGTCTCCGCCAAGCGCGCCATCAAGCGTGCCGAACGCGGGAAGCTGGCCGATGATCTGCCGCTCGTTGGTACGCAGCGAGGAGTACGAGTCGGTCTGGTACACCCCCGCAAGCTGCCAGTGCCAGCTAACGTTGTCTGCGGTCCATTCATAGCGGGCAATCGCGTTGCCCTTGAACTTCGAGGATACCGGCAGGCGGGTTCCCTTCGGGGCGAGCAGGGGATCCGAGCCGGCCGGATCGTTGCTCGCCGAGCACGGCAGATCGTTGCGCTTGCAGACATCGGTACCGAGCGTCGCGTCGGTCAGCGTGAACGAGGTCGTCAGCGTCAGCCCGTGCGACGCCCGCCAGTGAACCTCGCCTTCGATGCCCTGGCTCTTGGCCTTGCCGGCGTTGACGAAGATCTGCACGCCCTGCGGGCCCGAGTAGCCGAACTGAGCGTCCTTCCACTCCTCGTAGAACACCGCACCGTTGATACGCAACCGGTTGTCGAACCATGACGTCTTGGCGCCGACCTCGTAGTTCGTGAGGTAGTCGGGCTCGTAGGGCCCGATCGGGCGCTTTGCCGTGCTCGGGATGCGATTGATGCCGCCGGGCCTGAAGCCCGTCGACCAGGTGCCGTACATCATTTTGTCGTCGTCGAACTTGTAGGTGACGTTGACCCGGTGAGTCTCGCTGGACTTGGTCGCACGGTAATCGAGGTTCTGGCAGGGCAGGTCCGGGCTGGTCGCATTGATTGGCGTCGTGCAAATGTTCTCGCCGGCGTACGGTCCGCCGTACGCGGGGGTCGGGTAATTGAGGCCGAAACCGAAGTAGCCGTTGACCGTGTTGTCGTAGTGGAAGTAGCGTATGCCGCCCGTGATCGCGAGCTTTGGAGTTACTTCATACGTCCAATCGGTGAACGCGGCCGTGTCACGGTCCGTTCGAAACGCGAGCTCGTACCAGAGGGAATCCGGCTGACCATCGACATGGACGCTGGGCGCGATGCCAGCTACTTGATAGCCGTAGCGCAGCTCGTCGCCCTGGCGCTGCGTGAAGAGCCCGACCACGCCATGCAGCCGCCAGGTAGTAGGCGTCGCAAGGCGGATTTCGTTAGTCTGCTTGGTTAGATGATTGCGACCGTATTCGTACTGGGCCGGATTCAGCAGCTTGCCTTTGGCGTCGACAAAATTGCTGCCGTAGTAACCCGGCGTACCGGCGTAGTGCACATCATAGAAGAGCGAATAGTCCGAATAATCGACCAGGTCGTGGACGTTGCGCTTGACGTAACCACCCGAATAGGTGAGGTCGAAATCGCCTATCTTGCCCTCGACGACCAGCGTGCCGGCGACCCAGTTGTCTTCGTGGATCTCCGGGAAATACCGCGACGTGTTGAGATCGCCGGTACCACCAAGAGTCATTGGTGCCCCGGTAGTTCCGTCGCCGTAGGTTGGCTGAGTGGTGACGGCAAACGGCGTATACGCGTACTGGCCATAGGCCTTCTGGTTCTGGGCCATCAGCGTCGGCGTAATCGTCCAGCTGTCATTCAGCTTGAACTTGAGCGCAGCGCGACCACCGGCCGTGTCGGTCGTGTTGGATGCCCGCTCGACGAGCCGCGCGTTGTCGCGGGCGATGCCGGAGGTCGGAAAATACTGCTGCGACCCGCGTACGACGTTGATGTAACCAGGATCGTGTTCCGCCCAGCCGACGAGGCGGATCGCCATCTGGTCGTTGACAGGCAGGTTGACGTAGCCCTCGAGCTTGCCACCGGAATCGTTGCTCGAGGTCTGGTAGAGACCGGTCACGTCAACACTGCCAGAGAACCTGCCGATCTCCGGCTTGTTCGTGATCATGCGTAGCGTGCCGGCGAGTGAACTCGCGCCGAAGAGCGTCCCCTGGGGACCCGCCAATGCCTCGACGCGCGCCATGTCATAGACATGGATGTCGAGGTTGTTGGAGATGGTCGTCACGGGCAGTTCGTCAAGGTAGACGCCGACCATCGGCGAGGGGCCGGACCGGACGCCGTCGCCACCGTTGGTGATGCCGCGCATGTACAGCTGGGACTGACCCGGACCGGAAAACTGGGCTGTCAGGCTTGGCAGGTAACGGACGTAGTCCTGGAAGCTCGCTACCTGCAGGTCCGTCAGCTTCTTGGCATCGATCGCCTGGATGCTGATCGGCACCGACTGCAGGTTCTCGGATCGCTTCTGTGACGTGACGATGATCTCTTCGAGGCCGAGATTGCCGGAGGTCGCCGCCTGCTGGGCCTCGGCCGACAGGCTCGCGGCAAGTACGGACGATACGGCTATGACGAGCGGCGTCAGGCGCGCGGCGCAATAACTCGATGAGCTGGCGGCTGGTTTCACTGCACTCCCCCGGGAACGTCGTTGGTTGTCGGCAAAAAATGCCGCGACAAGTATAGGCAGGTAGCGGCGCCGCGCGAAACGGGTCACGGCAATGCCCTCCCATGGAGCGCCTGTCGAGACCAAGGTCACTCTTGGTGCGTCGCAGCGCCGGACGCGTATCGCCGCTGGGCGCGGACTTTCGGGCCTGCTCAATCAGACGACGGCCATCCTGCTCCGTGCCCCAGGCGCCATTTTGGGGCCGGCCGGCGGCTTCAGGGTGAGGCGCCGTGCGCGAACCCGCCCGGAACCGCGCCGTCGAGACGTGCCGTTGCCGCGTCCGCCAGATCGCCATAGGTCCAGGCGTGTGCCCGAAGCGAGATGGGCTGACCGCTCGTGACGAGCAGCACGGGCGCCGCCAGCCGCCCGGTCAGCGCGATGCCGACCGTCGCGCGGGTATCCGGATCGTCGAGGCCCGGGACCGGTGCCGCGCAGTGCTCGCAGTGGTTGAGCCAGGACCGCCGCCGGAGCCCGGGCGGGTGCGCGGCCGGTTTCAGCGTCGGCAGGCTCGCGGCAAGGCGCTCGCGCGTGGCCGGATCGATCCAGCTTACGCCGTGGAGCACGACCGCGGTCGCCACCCGCTCCCAGTCCGGCTCGTGCGCCTCGGCCGGCCGTTGCTCGTGACCCGGCGGCAACCAGAAGCTGGCCGCCTCCGCCGCGCAGCCGCAGCGCTCGCAGTGGCCGCCGATGAGCAGAATCGCGTAGTGCGAAGCGCGGCTGTTGGCGGCCGCTCGTTCGGCCGGTCGGCGGTGGGCTCGGGCATGCACGGCGGGTCCCCAGGCGCTGAAGCCTAAGTCCACTGTCGCGCGCCGCGCCGCGGGCGGCGAGGGCCGAATGCGCGGCGTTTATCGAGTAACGGCGTCGGCCGAGGGTTCGCTCAGGTCGGCAAGGCGCAGGCCCTCGGTTACCCGGTCCCCGGCGCTGACCGCCAGCCTGACCACGGTTCCGGCGTGGGGCGCACGGATCGTGTGCTCCATCTTCATCGCCTCGACGACGAGCAGCGGCTGGCCCTGCGCCACGACCTCGCCGATCGCGACGAGAACGCGTGACACCGTGCCGGGCAGGCGGGCCGTCAGTTCGTCGGCGAGCGCGAGCGCCCCGCGCCCCGTGCTGGCCGTCTCTGCCGCGAACGCCGAGTGGACGTTGTCGATCCAGAGCTCGAAACCGTCGTCCTGGCGATCGAATTCCACCGCGTGGGTGACGCCATCGAGGGTGACGAAGCCCCGACGGTCGTCCCGTGGCTGCCAGGTGAGGTGCTGCGGGTCGCCCTCGACGCTGACATCCCAGCCGTCCGGCGCGGCGGCGACGGTCGCAGCAAGCGGCAACCCGTTGAGAAGGCCGCGCACGGCAAAGCGGGCCGCCCGCCCGATCCGGAATCCATCCGCCACCTGCCAGGCGGTGGATACGTTGCCGTGCGCCCGGGTCGAGACGAGCGCGGCGACCGCCGCGGCCAGGCGCCAGCCGGCGCTGCCGGCCGCGGGGGCCGTGAGCGCCGACGCCTCGTCCTCGAGAAAGCGCGTCGTCACGGCACCGCCGGTGAAGGTCGGGGTCCGCAGGCACTGCACGAGCCACCCGGCGTTGCAGGCCACGCCCACGACGCGCATCTGATCGAGCGCGCCGGCCAGCCGCGCGACGGCCGCGCGGCGGGTCGGCGCATGGGCAATGACCTTGCCCAGCAGGGAGTCGTAGTCCGACGGCACGCGGTCGCCGGACTCGAAGCCCGCATCGGTGCGCACGCCGGCCGTCGGGCCCGGCCAGTCCAGGCGTCGCAACAGGCCGGCGCTTGGCGTGAACTCCTGCGCCGGGTCCTCGGCGCAGACCCGTGCCTCGATCGCCGAACCGGATACACGGACGTCGTCCTGGGCGAAGTCGAGCTTCTCGCCCGCGGCAATGCGCAGTTGCCATTCGACGAGATCGAGGCCCGTCACCGCCTCGGTGACGGGATGCTCGACCTGCAGCCGTGTGTTCATTTCCATGAAATAGAACTCGCCGTCGGCGTACAGGAACTCGACGGTGCCGGCGTTGACGTAACCGATGCTCCGCGCCACGGTGACGGCCGCGGCGTGCAGGCGGGCCCGGGCCGGTGGCGGAATGTCAGGAGCCGGCGCTTCCTCGAGCAGCTTCTGGTGGCGCCGCTGCACCGAACAATCGCGGTCGTACAGATGGAGAACCGTGCCGTGCGCGTCGGCGAGGATCTGCACCTCGACATGGCGCGGTCGGGGCAGGTAGCGCTCCAGCAACAGGGTCGTATCGCCGAAGGAGCGCTCGGCGATGCGCCGTGCCCCTTCGAGCGCTTCGCGCAGGCCCGTGTCTGCCGTGACGATCTGCATGCCCTTGCCACCGCCGCCGCCGCTCGGTTTGACGATCAGCGGGTAACCCATGCGCCGCGCCTCCGCCTCCAGCCGCTCGAGCGACTGCTCGGTGCCGTGATAGCCCGGCAGTACCGGCACGCCGGCGCGGTGCATCGCTTCCTTGGCGGCCGACTTCGAGCCCATCGAGGCGATCACGGCGGCCGGCGGACCGACGAAGGCGATGCCCGCCGCGGCGCAGGCGGCGGCGAACGGCGCGTTCTCGGACAGGAAGCCGTAACCCGGATGAATCGCATCGGCCCCGGTGAGGCGGGCGGCGGCGATGAGCGCATCGCTGCTCAGGTAACTGTCGCGCGGCGGTGCCGGCCCGATGCGCACCGCGGTATCGGCGAGGCGGACGTGGCGCGCGCCGGCGTCGGCGTCCGAATAGACCGCCACCGTGCGCAGACCGAGCGCGCGGGCGGTGCGCAGGATGCGGCAGGCGATTTCACCGCGGTTGGCAACGAGGAGTGTGTTGATCACGACCTACATCCTGAACACGCCGAAGCGCGTGTCCTCGGCGGGGGCACAGTGGCAGGCGGCGAGCGCGAGGGCGAGCACGCGCCGGGTGTCGAGCGGATCGATGACACCGTCGTCCCAGAGCCGCGCCGAGGCGTAGTACGGGTGGCCCTGACGCTCGTACTGCTCGAGCACGGGCGCCATGAAGCTCGTCCGCTCCGCGTCGCTCCACGGCTTGCCCTGGGCGGCGAGCGCGTCGGCCCGGATGGTCGAGAGCACGTGGGCGGCCTGCTCGCCGCCCATGACCGAGGTCCGCGCGTTCGGCCACTGGAACAGGAAGCGCGGTGCGTACGCCCGACCGCACATCGCGTAGTTGCCGGCGCCGTAGCTGCCACCGATGACGACCGTGAGCTTCGGCACCCGGGCGCAGGCGACCGCGGTCACGAGCTTCGCGCCGTCCTTGGCGATGCCGCCGGCCTCGGCGGAGCGGCCGACCATGAAGCCGGTGATGTTCTGCAGGAAGAGCAGCGGGATGCCTTCGCGGGCACACAGCTCGATGAAGTGGGCGCCCTTCTGGGCGCTCTGCGAGAAGAGGATGCCGTTGTTGGCCAGGATCCCGACCGGATAGCCGGCGAGGTGCGCGAAGCCGCAGACGAGCGTCGTGCCGTAGAGCGCCTTGAACTCGTCGAAGTCGGAACCGTCGACGAGACGGGCGATCACTTCGCGCGCGTCGTACGGCTGGCGCAGGCTGGACGGAACGATGCCGTAGAGCTCGGCCGGGTCGTAGGACGGTTCGCGGGCCGCGCGCGGCGGGGCATGCGGGAGGGCCGGCCGCAGGCGAGAGACGATGCGCCGCGCAATCCGGAGCGCGTCGGCGTCGTCCTCGGCGTAGTGATCGCAGACGCCCGACTCGCGGCAGTGGACGTCGGCGCCACCGAGCGACTCGGCGTCGATGACCTCGCCGGTCGCCGCCTTGACGAGTGGCGGACCCCCCAGGAAGACCATCCCCTGCTTGCGGACGATGACGTTTTCGTCGGACATCGCCGGCACGTAGGCGCCGCCCGCGGTGCAGGAACCGTGCACGACCGCGATCTGGGCTATGCCGGCGGCCGACAGGTTCGCCTGGTTGTAGAAGATGCGGCCGAAGTGATCGCGGTCCGGAAACACCTCGTCCTGGGCGGGCAGGAACGCGCCGCCACTCTCGACGAGGTAGACGCACGGCAGGCGGTTCTGGGCCGCGACTTCCTGGGCGCGCAGGTGCTTCTTGACGGTCAGGGGGTAGTAGGTCCCGCCCTTTACGGTCGGGTCGTTGGCAACGATCACGCACGGCCGGCCCGCGACCGTGCCCACGCCGGTGACAATGCCGGCGGCAGGCACCTCGCCCCCGTAGAGGCCGTGCGCGGCCAGCGCCGACAGTTCGAGAAACGGCGCTCCCGGATCCAGCAGCCGGTCGATGCGCTCGCGGGCGAGCAGGCGCCCGCGCTCGCGGTGCTTGGCCACGGCCTGGGGCGAACCACCGGCCGCGATCTTCGTCAATTGGGCCGCCAAGTCACCGGCCAGCGCCCCCATTGCCGCCTTATTCGCCGCGAACTCGGCGCTTCTCGTATCGACGGCAGTCGGTAGGCGCACGGCGTGGTTGCCTCGCGTAGTAAATTGTCCGACAATCCTACCATCAGATCATCGGAGTGAAAAGCCCATGGCCGCCGTGCTCAGTGACGCGACTCTCGACTTTGGCCTGGGCGAGGATGTGGACGGCCTGCGCGAGCACGTCCGGCGCCTCGCGCAGGACCTGATCGCGCCGCGGGCCGCCGAGATCGACCGCACCGACACCTTTCCCCGCGATCTGTGGCCGGTCCTCGGCGCCCAGGGACTGCTCGGCATCACCGTACCCGAGGCCGACGGCGGCACCGGCATGGGTTACCTCGCGCACGTGATCGCCGTGGAGGAAATATCAAGGGCCTCCGGCTCCGTGGGCCTGTCCTACGGGGCCCACTCCAACCTCTGCGTGAACCAGCTGCGCCTGAATGGCAACGCCGCGCAGCGCCAGGCGTACCTGCCGCCCCTGATCTCGGGCGAGCACGTCGGCGCGCTGGCCATGTCGGAGCCGGGGGCCGGCTCCGACGTCGTCGGCATGCAGCTTCGCGCCGAGGCGCGCGGCGACACGTTCGTGCTCAACGGCCGCAAGATGTGGATCACCAACGGGCCGGATGCCGACCTCGTGATCGTCTACGGCAAGACGGACCCCGGCGCGGGCCCGCGCGGCATTACAGCCTTCATCGTCGAGCGAGGTACGCCGGGCTTCTCGGTGGCACAGAAACTCGACAAGCTCGGCATGCGCGGTTCGAGCACCGGGGAACTCGTGTTCGATGACTGCGTGGTGCCTGCCCGCAACGTGCTCGGGGCGCTGAACGGCGGCGTCGCGGTCCTCATGAGCGGCCTGAACTACGAACGCGTCGTGCTGGCGGGCGGACCGCTCGGCATCATGGCCGCGGCGATGGACCTGGTATTGCCCTACGTGCGCGAGCGCAAGCAGTTCGGCCGCGCCATCGGCACGTTCGAACTGATGCAGGGCAAGCTTGCCGACATGTACACCGACCTCTCCGCCAGTCGCGCCTACGTCTACGCCTGCGCCCGCGCCTGCGATGTGGGCTCGGTAACGCGCCGCGATGCGGCCGGCTGCATCCTGCACGCCGCCGAGCGGGCGACGCGCGTCGCCCTGGAGGCCATCCAGGCGCTCGGGGGCAACGGGTACATCAACGACTACCCGGCCGGCCGGCTGCTGCGCGACGCCAAGCTGTACGAAATCGGTGCCGGCACCCAGGAAATCCGCCGCATGCTGATCGGCCGTGAACTCTTCGACCTCGGTACCTGACGCCGTGTCTGACGCCGTCTTTGCGCCGGTCCGCGCCGAACCCACCTACCGCAAGGTCGCGAGCGCCATCTCCGCGCGCATCATCGACCGGACCCTGGAACGTGGCACCGCGCTGCCGTCGGAGCTCGTCCTTGCGCAGCAGTTCGGCGTCAACCGCTCGACGGTACGCGAGGCGCTGCGCGAGCTGGAGAGCGGCGGCCTCATCGCCCGCGCCCGGGGCACCAAGCGCATGGTCGTCGCGGCACCCGGCGGCGACGCGCTCGCCGATCGCGTCAGCCAGGCGCTCGTGCTCAGCGACGTGACGGTCGCGCAGGTCTGGGAAGCCCTGATGGTCCTCGAGCCGCCGGCGGCACACGCCGCCGCCGAACGCCGCTCGGCACCCGACATGGAGCGCATCGACGCGGCCGTGGCCCGCTTTGCGCGCGAGCGCGACGACCCGGCGCTGGCGATGGCGGGCATTGCGGCGTTCTTCAGCGCCATCGCCGATGCGGCCCAGAACCCGGTGCTGGCCCTCGCCCAGGCACCGGCCCTGCAGGTGCTCATTTCATCGCTGGCGCTGCTGCTCGACCGGATTCCACAGGCGCGCCAACGCGTTCAGGACGCCCAGGAGCACATCGCCCGCGCGATCCGTGCCGGCGACGCGCCACTCGCGCGGCTGTGGATGGAGAGGCACATCCGCGACTTCCGCCGCGGCTTTGTGCTTGCCGACATCGACCTCGACTACCGGGTCTCCATCCACGGCGAGCGGTAAGCACCGCGCTAGGGCTTGGCCGGTTTCTCCAGCGTCGCGGGGCCCTTGGCGCCGGCATTCACCACCAGGGGTGACCGGGCCTTCAGCTCCTCGAGGCCCTTGACGCTCGTCTCGGCCCATTGCCGGTAGAGGCGCTCGAAGTCCGCCATGTTCTGGATGTCGCTCGCGCGGCTGAGGTAGCTGCCCCCCGAGCCCGCCGTCCGCCGGTCGACGGCCCGACCGAGCAGCGCTCCGGTCAGGGAATCGTGCACCTCGAGGGCGAGGGTCGCCTCGCCGGCGTCGACCGTGTAGGTACGGGTACGGCCCGCCGTCATCGGCTCGGGTGCCGTCATGTAGAGGTCGAGGATGTTCGGGGCGATACGCAGCACCTCCGGCCCGGCCGCCGTCGTGATCTCGTAGCCGGCCTTCTGGAACACCTCCGTGTACATCTTCATGGCACCGGCGCGCATGTTGTCGGCGAGCTTGACGGCGTCCTCGTCGCTGATCTGGCGCGACAGGTCGCGCACCGACGAGTTGTAGTCACGGACCCAGTTCTTGCGAAACGCCACCTGGGCCGGATCCAGCATGATCTTGGTATAACCACGAAAATCGGCGCCCGGCAGGAGGTAGACAGCCGAGAGCCTCTTCGACTTCACCCTGACGAGGTGATCCCACGTGTCGGGCGGACTCGCGCCGTGCGCCAGCGACGTGCCGAGCAGCGGGCTGCCGGCGATACAGACAGCCGTTGCACAGGCGACCAGTGCGCGCTGCAGAAAGTTCCGTTTCATGGCTTCCTCCGGTTGAGTGGTGGCGGTCCGGATCGCCAATATACCGGACGCGGACCCGCCTAGCAGCGACTGCTGAATCCACCCGGATCGCCAGTGCGAACTACCTGCTGCCCGTTGTGCGGTTGAGGAGGCCTTCTGTGTCGCGTCGAGGTTGGTTGTCCCGAAGCTCGTACGTCTGCGCCGCGATGGCCATGATGGTGCCGTGCAGCGCCCCTGCCGCGGCCAGCGTGCCCGAACCGCTCACGCGCTTCGAGGGCATTGCCCGCTCGGCAGGCAACGGCAGGATCCTCTACCGCGAACTCCATTTCGTGCGCCGCGTCGATGCCCGCGTCGTCGCCCGCACCGTTTTCTACACCTGCGACGATGGCCGACCCTTCGCCCGCAAGGATCTGCAGTATGTCGAGCCGCTCATTCCCGACCTCGATATCACCGACGCCAGGGCCGGCACGCGGACGACCGTGACGCGCGCCGATGGCGGCCATGTCATCACGACGACGGGGCCGGGCGGTAAGCCGCCCCGCGTCCACCGCTTCAACTCCGAGCCCGGGCTCGTCGCCGACGCCGGCTTCAACGAACTGCTGCTACGCCAGTGGGACGCACTGGTGTCCGGTCAGGAGATCTCCTTCCGTATAGCGCTGCTGGGCAGTGGCTCGATCCACTCCCTGAAGGCACGGCGCGTGGAGCGCACCGCCGTCGCGGGCGAGGAGCGCGAGCATTTCCAGGTCGCGCTGGGCGGGCTGCTGGGCCTGATCGCCCCTGCCATCGACGTCTGGTACGCCAGCAACGGGCATGCGCTGCGCCGCTATCAGGGGGTATCGAACCTGCGTGACGAACAAGGCCGGGAAATGAACGTCACCATCGACTTCCCGCCGGCGACGGTGCGGACGACAACGGACGCCGAGTGGCAGACGACCTCCGCCCTGCCCCTTACGCGCAGCTGCGGAACCTGAGCGCTGCTAGCGGAATACGCAGTAGCCGGCTATCAGCCAGCGACCGTCGACCCGACGCAACGTGAAGTCCGTTTTCCAGCCGTAGGTCGACGTCGAGCGGACGTCGGTCCGATCGGCATCCGCGTGCACGGTGAGCAGCGTCATGCGCCGGATGAAGGCCGTGGTGTACTGCATTTCCTGCGCACAGAAGAAGATGTCCATGTCTTCCGTTTCAAGGAGGATGTCGCGGCCGTGCATGGCGTAGGCGTCCAGCAGGTCCGGCGGGGTCGCGGCGATGACCTCGCCGTGATTGCGGTAGTAGCCGGACAGGATCGTCGTGAACTCGGGCGCAAACAGCCCCGAGTCCATGAAGGCGGCGACAAACTCCGGCAGCGTCGTCGTGTCCAGCGCGAGCCTGCGGTTCTCGGGATCCCACGACACCCGGGGCTCGAGCCGCCGTACCTGCTCGCCGTTGCGCAGCGTCCACTCGTAGAACCGGCGCACGACCCGGGACGGCGTGTCGCCGCCCGGCGCGGCACCGCCGCTTTGGGCCGCGAGCAACAGAACGACGCCGGCCACCCGGAGTCTCGCCCGACCGGTCATCGCGAAGCGCCGAGCAGTGTCCGGCCGAGCCGGGCCATCCGCGCGCCGAAGTAACGTGCCGTGGCGAGATCCGCCGCGTCGGCCTCCGAGGTTTCCGTGTACGCGGCGAGCCCGAGTTGCGTACCGAGCCGGTTGAGGGCGGAACTCCCCGTCCCGCCGGTGACGTCAAGGCCGGCCCACAGCATGCCGTGCTGGCCTGCGAGGACGCTGAAGTACAGCAGTGTGTTGAGCTGGTCGCCGTTGAGGCTCGCGCCGATGGTAAAGCCGCCGGCCAGTTTGTCGACCCAGCGCCGCGCGGACCAGCGCTCGCTCGACGCATCGGCAAAGGCCTTGAACTGGGCGGACGGCCCGCCCATGTAGGTCGGCGACCCGAACAGCACGACCTGCGCGCGGTCCGCGAGTTCGAGACCGGCCTCATCGCGCAGCCGGCCATCGACGATGTCGCTGCCGAGGATCCGATGGCTGGCGACCTCCACCGCAGGCTCGGCCGACGCGCCAACGGCGATCTCCCGCGCGAGCTGCGCGGTAGAGCCGGCCTCGGAATGGTAGATGATGGCGACACGGCAGCTGGCAGGCGTCATGGCAAGGCTCCGTCGATCACGTGAATCCCGACGACCGTACCGGTGGGCCCGGCGGCGGCCGCGCCTAGCGACCCCTCAAAGTCATCACCAGCACGCCGGCCGTGATGAGGAGCGCTCCGGCCACGGCGCGCACGGTCAGCCGCTCACCGAGCAGCAGGGCGGCGAGGCACACGGCGACGAGCAGGCTCGCCCGGTCGATGGCCGAGACGCCGGCGACCGGTCCGGACTGCAGGGCGCGGTAGTAGTAGACCCAGGAACCGGCCGTCGCGGCTGCAGAAAGGGCGAGGAAAAGCCAGGCTCGGGCGCCGAGCGTCGTCAGGCGGGGAACGCCGTGCAGGATTGCGTGCCAGACGAACAGAAAGGCCACGACGAACACGGTCCGAACCAGGGTCGCAAGATCGGCATTGACGCCGCCGAGCCCGAGCTTCGCGAGTACCGGCGTGAGTCCGGCAAACAGCGCCGAAAGCCCGGCGTACAGGACCCAGCGCGGCATCATGACTGACGACCGACCGCCCGATCCACAGCGAGAGTCCGCCCGGTCACGTCTCGCTGGAGCGCGGCCCGAAGAAGTACCAGACGATTGCCCCGACCATCGGCAGCGCCAGGACGAGGACCGTCCAGCCGACCTTCGCGCCGTTGCTCTCCCGGCTCTGGAAGATGTGCAGAATCGCCCAGACGTCGAGCGCCAGCAGGATCAGCCCGCCGATTCCACCGTATCTGCCCATCCGTCCGCCCTCCCCGTCCTGCCCGCAGCGCCGTTCAGACCAGATTGTGGAACACGTGCTGGACGTCGTCGTCCTGCTCGAGCTTGTCGATGAGTGTCAGCGCTTCGGTCGCCTGCTCCTCGGCCAGCTCGGTCGGCGTCAGGCACACGTACTCGCGGCCGGCGGAGACCGGCGCGATACCGCGATCCTCGAGTGCCTTCTGCATGACGCCGAAATCACCGAACGCGCAGCGCAGCACCAGCTGGGGCTCGCCTTTTTCCCCGACGCTCTCACCCATGTCGTCAAGGCCGTGGTCGATCATGTCGAGTTCGAGGTCCTCGGCATTGATGCCGGCCGGGTTCAGGCGGAAGACGCCCATCGCCTTGAACTGGAAGCTGACGCTGCCCGCCGTACCGAGGTTGCCGCCGTACTTCGAGAAGATATGGCGCAGGTTCGACACCGTGCGCACCGGGTTGTCGGTCGCGGCATCGACGATGACAGCGACGCCGTGCGGCGCATAGCCCTCGTAGAGCACTTCCTGGTAATTGGCCGTGTCCTTGCCGAGGGCACGCTTGATGGCGGCCTCGACCTTGTCCTTCGGCATGTTGACCGCGCGGGCGTTCTGTACGGCCCGCCGCAGCGCCGGGTTGCTGCCAGGATCCGCGCCGCCGCCGCGCACCGCGATGGCAATTTCCTTGCTGACCCGCGCGAACTGCTTCGCCATGCGGTCCCAGCGGGCAAACATCACGTGTTTGCGCGTTTCAAAAATACGTCCCATGAACCCGTTCTGCCGTGCTTTGGCCGCTATTCGCAGCATTGTCTAGGCCGCATAGGATACCACGACGGGCCGCGGCACCCGCGGCCGTCCCGGGCCCGCTGCTAGCCCGGCGCGCGCAGCCTCGAGACCAGGAAATAGGCGCCTATGGCCGTACCGAGCGTCAGCAGGCTGATCCAGAACTCGGCTTCGTGGGCATCGGTCAGGGCCATCGCGGCGAGTACCGCCAGCAACGCACCGATCGCGAGGTAGCTCAGAAGCGGAAAGCCCCACATCAGGATCGGTGGCGCGGGGCCTCCGGTCCGCTCGCGCCGCTGCCGCAGGCGGATCTGCGACAGCGCTATCGCCATATAGATGAAGACGATCAGGGCGCCCGAGGCGTTGACGAGGAACGCGAATACCCTGTCCGGCGAGAGTTGCTGGGCAAATATCCCGAGCAGGCCGGCCACGGTCCCGAGCAGGACGGAACGAACCGGTACGCCGCGCGCGTTGAGGACGACCAGCGCCTGCGGCGCGTCACGGTGCGCGGCAAGCATGAACATCACTCTTGAGCAGACGTAGAACGCGGAGTTGAGGCACGAGAGAACGGCGGTCAGGATGATGACCTTCATCGCAAGACCCACCCACGCGAAGTTCATCTGCGTCAGGACGAGCGCGAACGGCGACTCGCCGGACCTGACCAGCGTCCAGGGTACGGCGGCGACGATCAGGAAAATCGACACGACGTAGAAGATGAGGATGCGGCCGATGACCGCATTGCCCATCTGCGCGACCGCGCGGCTGGGCTGTGCCGATTCCGCCGCGGCTATCATCGTTATCTCGGCACCGGTCAGCGAGAAGAACACGGTAATCACGCCGGCGAGCACCGACTTCGGCCCGAAGGGCATGAAACCGCCGTGCCCGGTCAGATTCGCCCAGGTGGGCCCCGATGGCGAGCTGTAGCCGAGCACATAGGACGCGCCGAGGAGGATGAAGACGAGGATCGCCGCGACCTTGATCGAGGCGAACCAGAACTCGAACTCGCCGTAGGAGCGCGCCGACATCAGGTTGACGGCCGTCATCACCGCCATCAGCGCCGCACCGATCTGCCACTGCGCGAACTGCGGCAGCCACTCGTTGATGATCCGGGCCCCGGCAATCGCCTCGACCGGCACGACGATGATCCAGAAATACCAGTACAGCCAGCCAACCACGAAGCCCGCGCCGTCGCCGAGCCCGGCACGCGTGAACTCCGTGAAGGAGCGGATTCCAGGCAGTGTCACCGCCATCTCCGCGAGCATGCGCATCACGAGCACGATCAGGCCGCCGGCCAGCAGGAAACTGAGGACAATGGCCGGCCCGGTCGCGATGATAGCGGCGCTGCTGCCGACGAACAGCCCCGCGCCGATCATGCCGCCGATGGAAATCATGGAGATGTGGCGCGCCTGCAGCGCCTGACTCAATTGCGGACTCGTCGTCGGATCCGCCGTCATCGTCGGTTGCATCGCGGGGTCCTTGGCTGTGGAACCGGTCGGTTCCGGGGCAAAATGTACCACGGTCGGCCGTCGTATCCGGGGGTGCCGGTCGGCCCTCCGCTCAGCGCGGCCAGCGCCCCAATTGGCGCGCCGCATCAGGCAGCTCGGCGTAGGCCTGCGCGACGGCGGGCGGCGGCTGGTAGGCGCTGGTGAACTCCGCCGGGTAGCGGGCCGGCCGTCCGCTGTCGAGGTTAAGGCAGAAGTAGTCGACTTCCGCTTCCAGAACGCGTTCGCCATCGGCAGCGCGAAGGATCTCGAAGCGCCGCGAGCAGCGCAGGCGCCCGTCGCTGTCGTAGATCCACGTCGCGATCAACAGCTGGTCGCCGAGCATGGCAGCGGCGAGGTAATCGAGCCGCGTGTGCCGCACGGCCATGCCACGGCGGAGGGCCGTGCAGTGATCGATCGAGATGCCGAGGCGCGCGGAGTGTTGCCACGCCGCCCGGTCGAGCCAGCGCACGTACACGGCATTGTTGACGTGGTTGTACGCATCGATCTCGTCGGCCATGACGCGGTGGCCCATGACATGGGGCTCGGGCAGGCGAAAGGACGGCTCGCTCAAGACAGACACTCCGCGCGCGTACTCAGGACGGGGCCAGCCGGCCGACAAAATCATACAGCTCGGCCGCGTCGGCATGGGCCACGTTGAACCGCCAGAACGGCGTCGCGCGGCCGCTGACCTGGAAGAGCTCGCCGGGCGCCAGCAGCACGCCATGCTCGGCGGCCAGGCGCCACAGCTTGCCGCCCGGGATGCTCCCCGGCAGCCTTGCCCAGAGGAACATGCCACCGCCAGGT
This sequence comes from uncultured Pseudomonadota bacterium, assembly GCA_903839465.1. Taxonomy (GTDB): domain Bacteria; phylum Pseudomonadota; class Gammaproteobacteria; order Steroidobacterales; family Steroidobacteraceae; genus CAIKMS01. The sequence goes on along the minus strand of CAIMCI010000273.1, from coordinate 5,821 downwards.
CGGAACGCAATCTCGACCTGTCGCTGGGCGAAGGCGGCCTGCACGGCCAGCTGTGCGTCACCGAGGCGACGACGCAGCGTCTCCAGATGGCGGCGGTAATGCCCGCGCGTCAGGATGTCGAGGACGACCTGCTCGACGACGGCACTGGAGGACAGCGCAGCCCGGGCCTTGGCGCGGACGAGGCGCTTGTGCACGGCTGGCGGGGCGACCACGTAGCCGACGCGCAGGTCCGGAGCGATCGTCTTCGACACGCTGTGCACGAGGAGCACGCGGCGACACTGGTCAAGGACCGCCAGGCTCGCCGTCGCTGTCGGCGCAAGCTCCGCGTAGATGTCGTCCTCGACGATGAGGAAGTCGTAGAGCTCGGCAAGCTCGAGCAGCCGGTGCGCCACGGGCAGCGTGGTTGTCGTACCGGTCGGGTTCTGCAGGGTCGTGTTGGTGAAGAAGAGCTTGGGCGCCCGCCGGCGTACGGCGCGTGCGAGGGCGTCGGCATCCGGACCGTCCGCTGTGCGCGGAACGCCGACGAGATTGACGCGGCGCGCGCGCAGCATGTCGAGCAGGGGCGGGTACGCCGGATCCTCGACCATCACCGTGTCGCCCGGCTCGAGCAGTTCGCGGACGATGAGGTCGAGCGCCTGGCTCGCTCCCTGCGTTGTCAGGACGCGTTCGGCGTCGACCAGCAGGCCGCGCGCCCGCAGACCCATCGCAAACTGCTCGCGAAGCGCCGCGAGGCCCTGCGGACTGCCGTAGCCGAGGCCCAGCACCGGACTGCGCGCCGCAGCGCGCAGGGCGGCGCGAATGGCCTCGTGCGACAGCCAGTCGAGCGGCAGCCAGCCACAGCCCGCATCGACCCGGATCATCGATGCCTGCGGATCGTCGCGACTTTCCCACAGCGAATCGGACGGAACCTCGCGCCCGCGGGGTGGCCGGATGGCCGCCACCCTCCCGGCGACGAAATAGCCGCTGCCGCGGCGCGCCTCGACCTCGCCAAGCGCCACCAGCCGCTCGTAGACGGCAGCGGCCGTGAAGGCACTCACACCCCGGGCGCGCGCCAGCATGCGGACCGACGGAAGCCGCGTTCCCGCCGGCAGCCGTCGCGCGTCGATGTCCGCGCGCAGCTCCTGCGCCAGCCGGTTCAGCAGTGATCGGTCCGGCGCTTTATTTAACATAATCCGTATAGCGTATAGGACCAATACAGTATAGCGGGTATTTGCGCTCGCCGTGACTGGCGTCCAGCAACGGTCGGGCGCAGGGTAGGCACATTCACCCGTCATCCGCGGAGCGCCCATGAACGCCGTCACCGACCTGCACCCCGACAGCCAGAACCTCGACCTGCGGAACTGGTGGATGCCCTTCACGCACAACCGCTACTTCAAGGCCAAGCCGCGCCTGATCACGAAGGCCAAGGGCGCCTATTACGAACTGGCCGACGGTCGCCGCGTGTTCGATTGCCTTTCCGGTCTGTGGTGTTCGCCGCTCGGCCACTCGCACCCGACGGTCGTCAAGGCCGTGCAGACGCAGGTCGAGACGCTCGACTTCTCCCCGAGCTTCCAGATGGGCCATCCGGCCGCCTTTGCGCTCGCCTCGCGGATCGCCGCGCTCGCCGGGCGCCCGAACGACAGCGTGTTCTTCGTCAACTCGGGCTCGGAGGCGGTCGACACGGCCCTCAAGATCGCCGTTGCCTACCATCGCCTGCGCGGCGACGCGGCGCGGACCCGCATCATCGGCCGCGAACGCGGTTATCACGGCGTGGGCCTCGGCGGCATCTCGGTCGGCGGCATCGTCGCCAACCGCAAGATGTTCGCGCCGCTGATGGTCCCGGGCGTCGATCACCTGCCGCACACCTGGAACCCGGCGCAGATGGCCTTCAGCAAGGGCGAGCCCGACTGGGGCGCGCATCTCGCCGAGGATCTGGAGCGGATCGTCGCCCTGCACGATGCCTCGACCATCGCCGCCGTCATCGTCGAGCCGATGCAGGGCTCGACCGGCGTCATCGTGCCGCCCAAGGGCTATCTCAAGCGCCTGCGCGAGATCTGCACGAAGCACGGCATCCTGCTGATATTTGACGAGGTCATCACGGGCTTCGGTCGCCTGGGCACGCCGTTTGCCGGCAGCTACTTCGGTGTCGAGGCGGACCTCAACACGTTTGCGAAGGCGGTCAACAACGCCACTGTACCGCTCGGCGGCGTCATCGTCCGGGAGGACATCCAGCAGGCCTTCATGAGCGGGCCGGCCCACGCGATCGAATTCTTCCACGGCTATACCTACTCGGGACACCCGCTGGCGGTAGCCGCTGCCCACGCAACCCTCGACGTGATGCGCGACGAGAAGCTCATCGAACGCGCCGCGGCGCTGGCGCCCGTGCTCGAGAAGGCCGTGCATTCGCTGCAGGGCGAACCGCATGTCACCGACGTGCGCAACATCGGCCTCGCCTCGGCCATCGAGCTCGCCCCGTACGCCGGACAGCCAGGACTCAAGGCCATCAAGGTCTTCGAGAACGCCCTGAACGACGGACAGATGCCCCGCTTCAGCGGCGACATTCTTGCGCTGGCCCCGCCGTTCATCAGCACCGAAACCCAGGTCACCGACATGGTCGAGGGCATCCGCCGTGCCCTGCGCGCCACGCCTGCCACCGTCTAAGGAATCCGCACGACCATGAACGCCACGACGAACATCACTCCCGCTGCCGATCTCGCCCCGCTCGTCACGCACTGGATCGACGGCAAGGCGGTCGAAGGCCACGGACCGCGTGCCGCCGTCTTCGATCCCTCGCACGGCCGCGAGGCACGCAAGGTGTGCCTGGCGACGACCGCCGAGGTCGATGCCGCCATCCGCAGCGCGGCGGCGGCCTTTCCGGCCTGGTCGCGCACGCCGGCACTGCGCCGCGCACGGGTCATGTTCCGCTTCAAGGATCTGCTCGACCGGCACCAGAAGGACATCGCCCGCGTCATCTCGGCGGAGCACGGCAAGACCCTGTCCGACGCCGAGGGCGAAGTCACGCGCGGCCTCGAAGTCGTCGAGTTCGCCTGCGGCGCGCCGCACCTGCTGAAGGGCGAGTACAGCGACAGCGTCGGCACCGGCATCGACAGCTTCAGCCTGCGCCAGCCCCTCGGCGTCGTCGCCGGCATCACGCCGTTCAACTTCCCGGCCATGGTGCCGATGTGGATGTTCCCGGTGGCTCTCATTGCCGGCAACACCTTCATCCTCAAGCCGTCTGAGCGCGATCCGTCGACGTCGCTCTACCTCGCCCGGCTGCTGCAGGAAGCCGGCCTGCCGGACGGCGTGCTCAACGTCGTGCAGGGTGACAAGGTGGCGGTCGATGCGCTGCTGCACAGTCCCCACGTCGCCGCCATCAGCTTCGTCGGCTCCACGCCGATCGCCCGCTACATCCACAGCGAGGGCACGGCGCACGGCAAGCGGGTGCAGGCGCTCGGCGGCGCCAAGAACCATGCGATCGTGATGCCGGATGCCGACATGGGAGCGGCGACCGAGGCCATCGTCGGCGCGGCCTACGGGTCGGCCGGCGAGCGCTGCATGGCGATCTCGGTTGCCGTCGCCGTCGGCGAAAAGACCGCGGACGACCTGGTCGCCCGCCTGAAGACGCGCGTGCCGACCCTCAAGATCGGGGCCTCCGACATGCCCGGCGCCGACATGGGACCGCTCGTCACCGAGGCGCACAAGGCGAAGGTGCAGGGCTATATCGACGCCGGTGTCGCGGAGGGTGCCGAAATCATCCTCGACGGGCGCGGTCACACGGTGGCCGGTTACGAGAACGGCTACTTCCTCGGCGCGACCCTGTTCGACAAGGTCCGCCCGGACATGAAGATCTACAAGGAAGAGATCTTCGGTCCGGTACTGTGCGTCGTGCGGGTACCCGATTTCACGAGCGCGGTGCGGCTCATCAACAGCCACGAGTTCGCCAACGGCACCGCCGTGTTCACGCGCAGCGGCGAGATCGCCCGCGCCTTCGTCCAGGATATCGAGGTCGGCATGGTGGGTGTCAACGTGCCGCTGCCGGTGCCGATGGCATTCCACAGCTTCGGCGGCTGGCGCAATTCCCTGTTCGGCGACCACCATGCGTACGGCCAGGAAGGCATCCGCTTCTATACCCGCCTGAAGACGGTCACGCAGCGCTGGCCGGAAACCGACTCGGTGCGTGCCGAGTTCGTGATGCCGACGATGAAGTGATCGCCCGGAACCGGACGGGTCGGATCCGACCCGTCCGGTCTACCGGCGTTTCGGCCGCCGGCGCGGGCGCAGCTCAGGGCAGGTCGAAGTACAGGAACTCTGTCTCGCCGGCGGCCTTAAGCTGCAGGGTACGCTCGCCGCGGATCGCGGCGCCGTCCCCGGCGGCGAGCGTACTGCCGTTGACCGCAAGACTGCCGCGCACCACCTGCACGTAGGCGCTCCGCCCCGCCTCCAGCCGGGCCTCGAGATCGCCGCCATCCGGCAGGACGGATGCGTAGACGATCGCGTCCTGATGGATCGGTAACGAGCCGTCCCGCCCGTCCTTCGAGGCGATCGGACACAGACGGCCGGTTCGCAGCGCCACGGGATAGTTCGCGTCCTTGTAGCGTGGCGCCTCGCCACGCCGGTCCGGCACGATCCAGATCTGCAGGAAGTGCACGGGCTCCTCTGCCGAGCCGTTGAACTCGCTGTGCATCACGCCGGTGCCGGCGCTCATGACCTGGACGTCGCCCGGGCGAAGCTCGGCAACCGTGCCGATGCTGTCCTTGTGGGCGAGCGTGCCACTTACGACGTAGCTGATGATCTCCATGTCGCGGTGGCCGTGGGTGCCGAACCCCATTCCCGGCACGACCCGGTCCTCGTTGATGACACGCAACGGACCGAAGCCGTCATAGCGGGGATCGCGGTAGTCGGCGAACGAAAACGTATGTTGCGACTTCAGCCAGCCGTGGTCGGCATGGCCGCGCGTGTTGCCGGGGCGTACTTCAATCATCGCGTGCTCCCAGGTCGGATTCTGGCTGAACGATGCGTGCAGTGTACCGATGCCGGCAGGTCGGCCGGCGCCGGCAACCCGGCGTTCGCCGCCAGGAAACAATCGGCCCGTTCTAGTCGGGCAACTGCCACTCGAGCAGCAGCACCCGTGCCGCCGGGCCCGCCGGTCGCAGCGTGAGCACCGTGTCGATGGACTCGAGCAGGACCGTGTCGCCTGCGTTGAGCACCGCGAGGCCCGCCTCGAGCGTGCCGTCGAGCACGAACAGTGCCCGGTGCGAGCTGCTGCCGCCGGCGAGCGTGGTGGAGGATACGAGATCAAGCACTCGCGTCGCGGTAACCGTTCCCGGCAGGCGCACCATGAGGCTGAGGTCGCGGCACGCCCTGCCGCGAAGCCGGCAGTCGACCGGCGCGCCGCCGTCGAAAATGGCGGCATCCCCCGCCGCCACCAGGGTGCGCGTGTCACCGGCGCCGAAGTCGAGCTCGAAGCCGTCGCCTTCGACCAGCACGACGACACGCTCGTATCCGCCGTAGCTCGAGAACGGGCCGTCGGTGTCGATGCTCGCCAGGCTCAGGCGCCAGTCGAACGCGGCCGGCGCCGCCGGCGCGCGCGCGATCTCGAGGGTGACGCCCTTGCCGTTCTTCCAGGGCATGGCGACGTAGGCCGCCGCCGGAACGTGCTGCATGTCAGCGCTCCTCCGGCCGGTAGTCGACCAGGACCGCCACGAGCCGCCGCAGCAGCGCCTTGAGATCGGCCGCACGCGCCTCGCTGTAGACGGTGCCGGGTTCATCGAGGTAGGCGAGCTGCCCCAGTTCAAACTGGACGGCGTGCACACCGTCGGCCGGTCGGCCGTAGTGGCGGGTG
>CAIMCI010000272.1 GCA_903839465.1 uncultured Pseudomonadota bacterium | reverse complement strand
GCCCGCGATGCGCGGGATATCGCCGCTGATGCACGCCCACGACGGCGCCGAGTCCGTCCAGATCGTCAGGCCCGGCCGGGCCCGCTCGGGGTCATCGAGCGTTCCGGCCCGGAGGATCAGGAGGTGCGGACGCGCCTCCGCTGCGCTGGTTACCGGCGTCCCGCAGACGCCGCAGAATTGCCGGTGCATGCAGTTGCCGCTGTCGGCGGAACTCGGGTAATCGCGCAGGGGTCCGCTGATCACGACCGCGTCGGCGGGAACGACCACGTTCACCGTGGCGCTCCCGGCGCCGAGGAACTGGCAGTCACGGCACCAGCAGACCCGGGTCGCGATCGGCTCCGCGCTCACTTCATAGCGGACCGCACGACAAAAGCATCCACCCGTTATCGCCATCTGGACATCTCCCGTGAAATTCGGCGGATTGGAACGTCAAGGCGCAGCAGCCGCCGCGGTCACGGCGCGCGCAGCGTGCCCGCCTTCACCGCGATCGCTCTCGCGACCGGATAGAACTGCGTGAAGGTCGTGTCGACGGCACCGTGCTCCAGGTGACACGAGTAGCACGCCTCGCTGACGGGAAGCAGCCGCGCTGGCGACGCCCCGGCGCTCTCGAAGAACGCCCAGCCGCCCTTGAACCGGGCTTCGTCGTGAACGTGGAACTCGAGCGCCATCAGCTCCTCGGTCTGGTAGGCACCGCGCCGGTTGATCGAGCCCTGGGTCGACGCGTGGCGCAGCTCGAGCACGAACACCGCACCGTCCGGCCAGTGACCGGTCTCCCGGAAGCGTTGCCACGCAGTACGATCGACGAACACGTTGTCGAACGTCGAGTGCCCGGCCATTGGCGGGGCGTCGGCGTAGCTCATGTCGAGGCCGGCGCTCAGGAACACCCATTCCCGGTAATCGGGCGGCACGATCAGCGCACCGTCGGTGGTGTAGCAGGCTACGGTCGCCGGGTCGCCGGCGCCCGTCAGCGCCAGCACCAAAGCCGGCACCAGCGGCAGGATCCAGAGCCGCCCCGTCGCGCGCATCGTGTGACTCCCGGCCGTCAAAGCACCGCCCGGACGCCGGATGACGGCGCGGGCACGGCAAAATCATCCGGGATGTCTGCCCGGTTGGCAACGGCAGTCGACCGGGCTCCGCCCCACCGGTCGCGCCGGGTCGGCGGACGCGCGGCGCCACCGCGTCGACGCGGACCCCGATCCGGGACGGTCGGGGCCCCGCTGCGGGTCGAGCCGGCGATGGCGCGGCGGCCTGGCCGCCGCGCCGCAGTCGCGGATCCCGCTCAGTCGGTCTTGCCGCCCTGCGGCGTGCTCAGCGACTCCATCACGCGGTCGAGGTTGAAGCTGCCCGGCTTCTGCCGCGGCGGAAACTCACGGAAGCTCTGCAGCCACTGGCCGACGTAGGCACCCGCGGGCGCGATCGCGAACATGTGCTCCAGGTACCAGCGCTGGTAGCCCATCGCATCCTCCGCCTCGGCCCGCTCGAACGGATCCATCCGCAGATTGGTCAGCATCGGCGCGCGCAGCGGCTCGAACGGCTGCTGCCAGACTTTCAGTCCCTCGGCGTTCTGCTTCAGGAACGTGACCTTCCAGTCGTTGTAGCGCAGTGCGGCCACGCTGCCGTCATCCGTCCAGTAGATGAACTCGTGACGCGGCCACTCCGCCTCGCCCTTCAGAGCCGGGATCAGGTTGTAGCCGTCGAGATGGACCTTGAAGGTGGCCTTGCCGACCGACTTGCCCTTCAGCAGCTCTTCCTTGATGTTCGGCTGGCCGGCGGCAGCGAGCAGCGTCGCCAGCATGTCCTCGTGCGCGCCGATGTCGTTGATGACCGTGCCGGGCTTGATCACGCCGGGCCAGCGCATGACCGTCGGTACCCGGAACCCACCCTCCCAGTTCGTGTTCTTCTCGCCGCGGAACATCGTCGTGCCGCCGTCCGGCCAGGTGAACGTCTCCGCGCCGTTGTCGGTCGAGTACATCACGATCGTGTTGTTGTCGACGCCGAGCTCCTTGAGCTTGGCGAGCAACTGGCCGACCATCGCGTCGTGCTCGACCATGCCGTCGGCATAGACGCCCAGACCGGTCTTGCCGACGGACGAGGGCTTCAGGTGCGTGAAGATGTGCATCCGGGTGCTGTTCCACCAGACGAAGAACGGCTTGCCGTCCTTGACCGCCTTGCCCATGAAATTGAGCGCGGCGTCGGTGACTTCCTCGTCAACGGTCTCCATGCGCTTCTTCGTCAGCGGACCCGTGTCCTCGATCCGGCCGTCGGCGTAGCTGTGGATCACGCCGCGCGGACCGAACTTCTTCCTGAAGTCCGGGCTCTTCGGGTAATCGGTGTTCTCCGGCTCTTCCTCGGCGTTCAGGTGATACAGGTTGCCGAAGAACTCGTCGAAACCGTGATTGCTCGGCAGCATCTCGTCGCGATCGCCGAGGTGGTTCTTGCCGAACTGGCCGGTGACGTAACCGAGCGGCTTCAGGAGCTCGGCGATCGTCGGATCCTCCTTCTTCATGCCCTCGGGCGCACCCGGCAGCCCGACCTTGGTCAGGCCGGTGCGAATCGGCGACTGGCCGGTGATGAAGGCGGCGCGGCCGGCCGTGCAGCTCTGCTGGCCGTACCAGTCGGTGAACATCGCGCCTTCCTGCGCGATCCGGTCGATGTTCGGCGTCCTGTAGCCCATCATGCCGTGGTTGTAGGCGCTGATGTTGAAGGCACCGATGTCATCGCCCCAAATGACGAGGATGTTGGGCCGCTTGGCGGCCGCCTGCGCCAGTACGGCGCCCGGCAGCGCCGTGCACAGCGCCACGAGCAGCGCGCCGGTGCACGACCACCGGCCGTATCGTTGAGACCTGACCATTGTTCACTTCCTTTTGAATGGGATGGGCCGGAGCGCCGGCCCCGGGTGTGCCGTCACGGGCCGGTCGCGACCCGTTCGGGCCGCACCGACTAATCGATTGTATCGCCTCGCCGCAACCGCTCGTCGTGCGATTGCGCCACCCGGCGTGACCCGACACGCCGACCCGTCCGCCGCCGCGGCTGGACCGAGTCCACGCGCTTGCCCGGCGCCCACGTTACCGATAAGAAAAGCCGCAATAGGCCGACTGAAGAAGCCGTTTCTACCGCCGCGGTGCGGCGGTCGCGTCGCTCAGGGCGCCGCCGGCGTTTCCGCGGCCAGGATCCGGAGATCGTGCACCAGGTCCTCGGTCGGACCGTCGCTGCGACCGATCGCGCGCAGGCGGCCCGTGCGATCGATGACGTAGAGCAGCGTCGAATGATCGACGCTGTAGCGATCGCCGCGGCCGACGCGCGCGTATTGGACGAAGAAGCGGCTGGCCGCCGCGTCGACCTGGCCGGCCGTGCCCGTCAGGCCGGCGAACTGGCCGTCAAAGGCGCGCACGTACGGACCGAGGGTCGCGACCGTATCCCGCTGCGGGTCGAGCGTGACGAAAAGAACCTGCACGGCGGCACGCTGCGCACCGAGCTGGCGCATCGCGAGCGCCAAGCGAAAGAGCGCCGCCGGGCAGACATCGGGGCAGTGCACGAAGCCGAAGAAGACGACGACCACGCGGCCCCGGTAGTCGGCGAGCGTCCGCGGGTGACCGTCCTGGTCGACGAGCGAAAAGTCCGGTGACGCCCCGCCGTGCGGCCACTGCGCCAGGCGCAGCGCGCTCGCCTCCCCGCCCGCTCCGCCGCCCGGCAGGTCGCCCGACGGGCCGTCGGCGCCGGCGGCCACCGAGCGGCCGGTGGCAGCGAGCGAGGCGAGCCCAAGGATGAGCCCGCGCCGCGCCCGGTCGCGCGGATCAGGGGTGCCCGTCATGGGCCTCCACCGCCGCCGGCGGTGCCGTCGCACCCGGACCGGCCGTGACCGCGCGCACGGTTCGCGGTCCGGCGCGCCGGAACTGCAGCGTCAGCACGACGTCGCGGCCCTCGACGAGCGGCGCGCGCAGGTCGATGAGCATCGCGTGCAGCGCGCCCGGTGCGAAACTCACCCGGCCGTGCGCCGGGACCGGCACCGACTTGAGCTCCCGCATCTGCATGACGCCGCCGACCAGCTCGCTCGAATGCATCTCGACGTGACCGGCCGCCGCGGTCCGGATACCGGTCAGCTCATCGGCCGTGTCACCGCCGGTGATCTCGAAGTACGCCACGCCCACGGTCATGCCGGGCACCGTCGCCCGCAGCCAGGGACGCGCGACCGCCGGTGCGCCGCCCGGGTCAACGCCAGCCGCGACGCACACGCCCGCGAGGAGCGCGGCGAGGATGCCCGTCACCACGGTTCCGGGGGCCCGCGTGCCGGTCAGTTGGTTACTCACAGGTGGCTCCGCTCGTTTTCAGTGCCGTGACGTTGATCCGGTCGCCGTGCGCGCCGTGAATCAGGATGCCCTTCGCCAGCACGCGCTG
>CAIMCI010000271.1 GCA_903839465.1 uncultured Pseudomonadota bacterium | reverse complement strand
CTGATCCTGAACGTGCTGATCGTGGTCTACCTGCTGCGCCGGGTCACGATCGAGCGGCGGGCCGAACACGGCGGCTGAGCCGCCGCGGCGGGCACTCAGCGGCGACGGCGCCCGGCCGTCGTGCCCCAGACCGGATTGACGCGGTTGCCGACGAAGGTCGAGACCGCCGCGGCCTTGCCGGCCGCGACGACCGCACGCACCACATGACCATGCCAGCGCGCGTAGGGATCGGCGAGCACGGCGGTGCCGGCCGGTTCGGCGGTGACGCCGTCCAGGAGCAGCGAGAGCGGGGCATGGTTCAGGACGGTGGCGGTATTCATCGGCGGACTCCCGGGGCGCCGTCAGTGACAAACGCGGTCTACCCGGAAAGGGTAGTCGGCACGCATTGCGCCGCCAGTGAGTTCTGATTAAGAAACCGTGAAAGTTTATTTGGCGATCGTGAGCGAACGCTCACTTCAGGCGCGGCGCGGCCCCGTGCGCCGCGGTCGGCGCGGTGCTGATCACGCCGTCGGCCCAGGTCAGGATCCGCTGCAGGCGCGGCACGAGGAGATCCATGCCCTGTGCGAAGGTGACCCACCGGTACTCGTGATGCTCGGCCCGGCCGAGCTCGGGGTTGACCGGGAGCGACACCGTGCGCGAGCGCACCTCGGCGACGTAGAAGCGCACGACCTTGCCGCCGGCGTAGGGCTCGGTCTCGAGGTAGTCCTCGCCCCACGGAAAGGCGAGGTCGGCGATGCCGGTTTCCTCGCGCGTCTCGCGGATCGCCGCCGCAAACGGCGTCTCGCCGGCCTCGAGCCGGCCCTTCGGCAGGTCCCAGTTGCGGAACGCGCGCAGCACCAGGTACCGGCGCTGACCGGCCGGATCGTGGACGACGGCCAGTCCGGCCGCCCGCTTGCCTGCACGCGAATTCACACCGCCGAGTATAGAGGTCGCCGGGCCCACGCGCGCCGGCCGGCCGGGTAGGATAGTTCCATGTCCTTCACGCCGCCCTCCGCCCCTCCCGCCCACCGGTGCCGGCGATGAACCTGCGCGACCTGCGCTACCTGGTCGCGCTCGCCGACACCCGCCATTTCAGCCGGGCGGCGGCCCGCTGCCACGTCAGCCAGCCGACGCTGTCGGCGCAGATCAAGAAACTGGAGGAACAGCTCGGCGTGGCCCTCGTCGAGCGGGCGCCGCGCAACGTCTCGCTGACCGCGCCCGGCGCGGAGGTCGTCGAGCGGGCGCGCCGGATCCTGATCGAGGTCGACGCGATGACCGAGGTGGCGAAGCTCGCCCGCGATCCGCTGTCCGGCACGCTCAAGCTCGGGCTGATCCCGACGCTCGGTCCCTACCTCCTGCCGCTCGTCACGCCGCGCCTGCGCCGCGACCTGCCGCACCTGAAGCTGCACCTGTATGAGTACCAGACGGCCGAACTCATCCGGCACCTGCGCGACGGCGAAATCGACGCGGCGGTCCTCGCCCTGTCCACGGAGCAGGCCGGCTTCGACCAACGTGAGCTCTTCGACGAGCCGTTCGTGGTCGCCCTGCCGCCCGGCCACCGGCTGGCGGCGCGGACCACGGTCAAGGCACAGGACCTGGACGGCGAGACCCTGCTGCTGCTCGAGGACGGCCACTGCCTGCGCGACCAGGCACTCGCGGTCTGCGCCACCCTGACCGCGCACGAGCCGCAGGATTTCCGGGCCACCAGCCTCGAGACGCTGCGGCAGATGGTGGCCTCCGGGGTCGGCGTCACGCTGCTGCCCGAGCTCGCGACGCGCGGCCCGTTCGGCAGTCCCGCCAATCCCGTCATCCGGCCCTTCGCGCGACCCCAGCCGAGCCGGCGGATCGGCATCCTCTGGCGGCGCTCGTCGGCCCGCCGGGCGGCGATCGACGCCGTGGCCAACGTGATCGAGAAAGTCGGCCGCGCCCGCTGAGACGGCGCGGAGCCCGGCAGGCGGCGGCCGAGGCGTCCGCGGTTTTCAGGTCAATCGCCGACGATGGCCGCCTAATCGGGTACGTACAGCGTGTGTTCGCTGAACTCGATGCGATCCCCGCCGGCTTCTTCCTGCAGTTCGCCGAGGTGCACTGCCGCCAGCGGCTCGAGCCCCGCGGCCTGCGCCGCGCGCGGTTTGCTGCGCAGCACCTGGCTCGGCGGCAGCGCCGGTCCACCGGTCAGGCGGGCGTGGATCCGGTCGAGCGAGGCGCCGATCCAGGGCTGCAGCGGCACGTAGCGCTCGGCGAAACCCGGCAGGCCGAGGTAGGCATCGAAATGCTGGCCGTGGACGACCTCGTAATAGCGCAGGCCGGAGCGGCGCCCGAGGCTCTGGTTGACCGCGTAATAGGCGCGCGAGGAATGGTTGACCGGAATCAGGCCGTCGGCACGGCCGTGCAGCATGACGACCGGGCGGTCGCCGATGTCGGCGCCCATCGCCGCGGCCGCCTGGCCCTCGGCGATGCGGGCGAGGAAGGGCGCGCGCTCGGCGGCACTGGCGATGCCGCGCGCGCCCTGCAGGACCCGCTCGGGCGCGAAGGCGAGGGCGAGCGCGAGGTTCCCCTGCGGACTCGCCCGGCGCAGGCCGTCGGCGCCGAGCGCCACCGGGCAGATGCCGGCGGTCGGCGGCACCCCGTTGCCATCGGCCCACCACAGCGCCGCCTCGGCATCGGTCGCCGCGCGCGGCAGGCCGTCGGCGTCGACCGCAGCAAAACCGGTCCCGAACGGCTGCTCCCAGGGTTTCAGGCGCGCGTAGGCCGCGGCGTAGGTGACGATCAGCGAGGCCCAGAGGCCCGCCGCCACGTTGAAATGGCCGAGCACGAGGCCGGATTCGTGCATCCCGGCCTGCAGCAGGCGGTCGCGCGCGGCCCGCGCGGCGGTCGCCACCGAACCGGCCGGCAGCACGCCGTGCGCCTGCAGCTCGCGGACCCACAGCTCGAGGTTTTGCTGCGCAGCAGCCGTCTGCGCCGCGAACGGCGCGCTCGGATCGTCTTCGGCGAGGATGGCCGCCGGCTGCAGCAAATAGTGCAGGTTCGAGTAGTCGTAGAGCCCGAATCCCTCGGCGCGGTAGTGCTGGCGGCCACTGACGAGGTCGAGGGCGGCGGTGCGCGAGCCGACCACGGCGTTCGGCTCGGAGACGACCGCCGCATCGATCACGCTGCCGCCGTCGGCTTCCATCGCGCGCAGCACCGCGGCACCGCCGTTGGACACCCCGGCGGCCAGCACCATCGTATTGTCGGTCGTGAAGCGCCGCCCGCGGCCGCGCTCCTCGGACAGGAGCTCGAGCGCGACCTGAATCGCCTGCAGCAGGTAGATCCCCCACCGCGATTCAATGTTGAGGCCGCTGTGCGCGTGGCGGACCAGGAGCGAGTGGGGCGCCTGTGCCACGAGGTTCGCGAGGCCGTGGCCCTGTTCGGGGACGAACATCTGCAGCGGATCGGCCGGGTCCTCGGACAGGCGGCCGTCCACCAGCACGCCGCGCCGCCGGCTCGCGTCCCAGATACCGTTGCCGGCGCCCTTGTCCGTGTAGACGACCGCCGCGCCGCGGCGCAGGCCCCATTCGGCGGCGTGCGGCAGCGCGCCGTAGACCCCGCGCGAGCCGGAGGCGGCGAGCGCAAGGAGCAGCGGCCGTGCCGGGTCGAAGTGCGCCGGAATCTGCACGCAGACCGTCGTCCGGCCGTGCCCGTCGGGCGTCCCGACGCCGCACAGGTACTCGACGCCGGCGATCCGCTCGTCGACGTGCGCGGCGTACAGCCGGCCGAAGCCGCCCGCGGCCGACAGGTCGAGCGAACCGCGGTAGGCCTGGTAGATCGCGCGGCGACGAAGCTCGGTGGCGGTCGGCGCGAGCGGCGAGGCCGGCGCCGGCGGCGGCCCGCGCAGGCCGTCGCTGCCGAGGCCGGCACTGAGGAGGTCGTCGGCACGGCCGTCCACTTCGCGGCGGAGCGCCGTGCCGAGGATCGGGGCGGGAAGGGCACGCATCGCCACCGTTATATGCGATGCGGCGGGCCCGCGCCAAACCGCCGCGCATCCGCCCTGCAATCCGGCCGCCGGCGTGGCAGGCTAGCGGCACGATGAGCCATCACGACGACGGCAAGTTGCCGGCGGCTGCGGCCACGGCCACGCACCTTGCGCACCCCGGGGCGTGCCGGAACTGCGAGGCGCCGCTCACCGGCCCCTACTGCGCGCAGTGTGGCCAGCACGCCCACGAGAGCGCGCGCAACCTCTCGGCGGTCGTGCACAACGCCTGGCACGACCTGACGCACGTCGATGGCCGGCTGTGGCTGACGCTCTACCTGCTGCTCGTGCGGCCGGGCCGCCTGACGGTCGACTACTTCGAGGAAAAGCGCGCCCGCTACCTGCCGCCGGTGCGGCTCTACCTGGTCTTGAGCCTCGCCTTCTTCAGCGTCAACGCGCTGCACACCCCGCCCGCCGAACGGGCCGGGGTCGCGCCGGCGACCGCGGGTCTCGCGAGTCCCGCGCCCGCACCCGCGGCCCGGACGGCCAGCGGCCCGACGACCGGCCAGACGACGGGCCAGGCGGCCGATGAACCGGACGACTTGCGGGTCGAACTCGACGGCGCGTGCGGGCACGTCGACATCGCCGGCATCGGCTGGCTGACGAGCCGGGCGCGCGCGGCCTGCGAGCGTGCCCGGCGGATGCCCACCGACGAGTTCCTGGGCGCGCTCGCCCACAACGTGCCGAAGATGATGTTCGTGTTCCTGCCGCTGATGGCGGCGGTCATGTGCCTGCTCTACTGGCGGCCGCGGCGCTACTACGTCGAGCACCTGGTGTTCCTGCTGCACAACCACTCGGCGCTCTATCTCGCCTTCCTGCTGCTGAACCTCGCGGGCCTGCTCGGCGGGCTGTGGCTGCCGCTCGGCACGCTGACCGCGGTGCTCGGCATCGCCACCGCGGTCTACGTGCCGCTCTACCCGTACCGCGCCATGCGCCGCTACTACGGGCAGGGCCGCCTGCTGACGCTCGCCAAGTACGCGACACTCGCGCTCGCCTACCTCGTCTGCCTCCTCCTGACCCTGGCCGGCACCGCCGCGGTCACCGCCCTCGGCCACTGACCGCGATGGCCACGGCGCGCGCGATCCTGCACGTCGACATGGATGCCTTCTACGCGTCGGTCGAGGTCAACGACAATCCGGCGCTCGCCGGCCTGCCGCTGGTCGTCGGCGGCACCGGACCGCGCGGCGTGGTCGCAGCGGCCAGCTACGCGGTGCGCGCCTACGGCGTGCACTCGGCGATGCCGATGGGCGAGGCCCGCCGGCGCTGCCCGGACCTGGTCGTGGTGCGCCCGCGGATGGCGCGCTACCGGGAGGTGTCGGCGACGGTGTTCGGTGTCTTCGCCGAGTTCACGCCCGAGATCGAGGGGCTGTCGCTCGACGAAGCCTACCTCGACGTCACCGCGTCGCAGGGCCTGTTCGGCACACCGGCCGGCATCGCCGCCGGGATCAAGGCCCGCATCCGCGAGCGCACGGGCCTCACCGCCTCGGTGGGCGTGGCGCACAACAAGCTCGTGGCGAAGATCGCCTCCGATCTGCGCAAGCCCGACGGGCTGTGCGTCATCGAGCGGCACGAGGTCGCCGCGCTCTTTGCGGGCCTGCCGGTCGGTCGCCTGCACGGCATCGGCCGCAAGACGGGCGCGCGCCTCGAGGCGCTGGGCGTGCATACCTGCGGCGATCTGGCGCGGGCCGCCGACGGGCTGCTCAAGCCCGTGTTCGGCCGCTACGCCGACAACGTCCGCGCCCGCGCCCGTGGCGACGACGAGCGGCCGGTGGTGGTCGACGGCGAGGAAAAGCAGGTCAGCGCCGAGGAGACCTTCGACGTCGACCTGACCGACCCCCGGCGCCTCGACCGCGAGGTCGGGCTGCTCGCCGACCGCGCCGCCGGCCGGCTGCGCGACAAGGCGCTGGTGGCCGGCTGCCTGACCCTCAAGATCCGCACGGCCGACTTCACCACCGTGACGCGGTCCTTGAGCTTCACGCCGCCGACCGACGACACGCGGGCGCTGATGCGCGTCGCCGGCCGCCTGCTCGGGGCCTGGCTCGCCCTCGCACCCGATCTGCCGGTGCGGCTGCTCGGCGTGTCGCTGAAGGACCTGTGCCCGGCGCTGCAGTTCGATCTTTTCAGCGCGGCCGAGCCGGACGGCGAGCGCAGCGGCCCGGACCGGCAAGGCGGCCCGAACGGCGAGCGCGCCGGCGCCCGCCTCGACCCTGCGCTCGACCGGATCCGCGCCCGCTTCGGCGCCACGGCGCTGACCCGGGCAAGTTCGGTGCCGAAGCCCCCCAAGCCGCGCGCCGACTGACGGTGGGCACGCCTCGGGGCGCGGGGCGCTGCGCTATCATCGGCGTCCGATGTACACGAGTTTCTTTGGCCTGGCGGACAAGCCGTTCGCCATCACCCCGGACCCGCGCTATCTCTACCTGAGCGCGCGGCACGCCGAGGCGCTCGCACACCTCCTGTATGCCATCGACGACGCCGGCGGCTTCGTGCAGCTGACGGGCGAAGTCGGCACGGGCAAGACCACGGTGGTGCGCAGTCTGCTCGCCCAGGTTCCGGCCCACGCCGACGTCGCGCTGATCCTGAACCCGAGGGTCACGCCCGCCGAATTCATGCAGGCCATCTGCGACGAGCTGCACCTGTGGGTACCGGAACCGGCCCGCGGCAGCGTCAAGTCGCAGGTCGACATCCTCAACCACTACCTGCTCGACGCCCACTCGCGCGGCCGGCGCGTGGTGGTGATCGTCGACGAGGCGCAGCAGCTGTCGACCGAGGTCCTGGAGCAGGTGCGCCTGCTGACCAACCTCGAGACGGCGACCCGCAAGCTCCTGCAGATCATCCTCGTCGGCCAGCCGGAACTGCGCGAGATCGTCAACCGCCCGGAGCTGCGCCAGCTCGCCCAGCGCATCACCGGGCGCTACCACCTGCTGCCGCTGTCGGCCGAGGAGACGGCGGCGTACGTCCGCCACCGCCTGCAGGTCGCCGGCGCCACCAACGAGATCTTCACGGCCGGCGCGCTGCGCGAACTGCACCGCCTGGCGCAGGGCATCCCGCGCATCATCAATGTCATCGCCGACCGCGCGCTCCTCGGCGCCTTCACGCGCGACCAGCACCGCGTGACGCCGACCCTGGTCCGCCGCGCCGCCGGCGAGGTCTACGGCCATCCGCTCGCCGCACCCTGGGTGTGGTGGGCGACCGCCATCGCCGGGGTCGCCGGCGCGCTCCTGATCGGCGCCGGCCTCTGGCAGTTCGTGAAGATCGCCCGTCAGCGGCCCGTCGCGCCGGTGGCCACGAGCGCCGCCGAGGCGCCACCGGCCGCCAGCGCCGCGCCGCCGGCGGCGAAGAAGCCCGACCTGCCGGCCGTCCTCGCCCTGCACGCCGCCGACCTCGGCACGGACCCGGCGTTCGCGACCCTGCTGCCGCTCTGGCACGCGAGCTTCGCGGCCGGCCTCGGCCGGCCGTGCGAGCAGGCCGAAACCCAGGGCCTGCAGTGCCTTGCCCAGAAGGGCACGCTGGCGCAGCTGCGCCAGGTCAACCGGCCGGCGATCGTCGCCCTCGTTGACGAGGCCGGCCGCGAGCACCAGCTGGTGCTGACCACGCTCAGCGACAGCGAGGCGGAGCGCGACATCGGCTACAGCCGCATCACGGTGCCGCTCGCCGACCTTGCCCGCTACTGGTACGGCGATTTCCTGGTCGTCTGGCGACCGCCGCTGGCGCAGGCCCAGCCGCTCAGCCAGGGCATGCGGGGCGCCGGCGTCGCGTGGCTGCGTGCCGGCCTTGCCCGCGCTGCCGGCGGCGACGCCCCGGCCCGTCCCTCGGAGGTCTACGACGCGGCGCTCGCGCGCGAGGTCGAGGATTTCCAGCGCCGCCATCACCTCACCGTCGACGGCATCGCCGGCACCCAGACCCAGGTGCTGGTCGATGCGCTGACCGGCAGTGGCGATGCCCCCACCCTGCACGCGGGCGGAGCCTGACATGTCCTTCATCCTGGACGCCCTGCGCAAGTCCGAGAACGCCCGCCACCGCGAGGTCACGCCGGCGCTCGCCGAGATCCGGGTCGTGCGCCGCGAGTCGCGGATGCCCTGGGTACTCGGCATCCTCGGCGTGCTCCTGGTGATCAACGCCGTGGTGCTGCTGGCGCTCTACCTGCGCCGGGAGCCGGCGGCCGCCGTGGCCGCACCGCCGGCGGCAAGTACCGCGCCCGCCACCGGCAGCCGGGCAACCGAGAACCGGCGCCCCGGCGCCGTCCGGCCGGGCG
>CAIMCI010000270.1 GCA_903839465.1 uncultured Pseudomonadota bacterium | reverse complement strand
GGTCGGCCACGACCGCGGCCGTGGTCGCCGCCGAATCGACCAGCCGACAGCGGGCGCCGAGCGACGCGGCCAGCGCCGGGGCGAGCACCGGGAAGTGCGTGCAGCCGAGGAGCACCGTGTCGGTTCCGGGCGCGAGCCTGGCAAGATAATGGGCGACCGCCGCCTCGACGATCGGCCCGTCGGTCAGTCCTTCCTCGGCGAGGGCGACGAACAGCGGACAGGCAATGCCCTGCACGATGGCATCGGCGCGCCGGGCGAGGATGGCGCGCACGTAGGCGCCGCCGGCGATCGTCCCCTCGGTCGCCAGCACGCTGATGCGGCCGCTGCCGCTCGCGGCGACCGCCGCATCGGCGCCCGGCTCGAGCACGCCGATCACCGGCAGCGGCGCGTAGGCCGCGGCGAGCGCCGCGACCGCGACCGAGGCGGCGGTGTTGCAGGCGATCACCAGTGCCTTGACGTCGCGCTCGACGAGATGGCGGGCACACTGCAGCGAATAGCGCTCGACCGTCGCCGGGGTCTTCGCCCCGTACGGCAGGCGCGCGGTATCGCCGAGATAGACGAAGGTCTCATCGGGCAGCGCGGCGAGCAGCGCCGCGAGGACCGTCAGGCCACCTACGCCCGAGTCGAAGACGCCGATCGGCCGCTCGTCCGGCACCGGTCCGCTCAGGCCTCGGGCCGCATCGCCGGGAACAGCAGCACGTCGCGTATCGAGGCACTGTTCGTGAACAGCATCACCAGCCGGTCGATACCGATGCCGAGGCCGCCGGTCGGCGGCAGGCCGTACTCGAGCGCGCGGATGTAGTCGGCGTCGAAGTACATCGCCTCGTCGTCGCCGCTCGCCTTGAGATCGACCTGCGCGCGGAAGCGCTCGGCCTGGTCCTCCGGGTCGTTGAGCTCGGAGAAGCCATTGGCGAGCTCGCGCCCGGCCACGAAGAACTCGAAGCGGTCGGTGAGGAACGGATCGGCGTCGCGGGCGCGGGACAGCGGCGAGACCTCGGTCGGGTAGCCGTGCACGAAGGTGGGCTGGATCAGCGTCGCCTCGACCGTCTTGTCGAAGAGTTCCATCAGGAGCTTGCCGGCACCCGCGCTCGCCTCGGCGGTCACGCCCAGTCCGGCCAGCACCCCGGCGAGGTACTCGCGGTCGCGCAGCCGCGCGCGCTCGAGGCCCGGGTTCCTCACCATCACGCTGTCCTCGACGGAGATGCGCACGAACGGACTGCCGAAGTCGAGGACGTGCTCCTGGTAGGGGACCTCGCGCGCGCCGACCACGCCGTCGGCGACGCCGCGGAAGAGCTGCTCGACGAGATCCATGATGTCGACGTAGTCGGCATAGGCCTGGTAGAGCTCGAGCATCGTGAACTCGGGATTGTGCCGGGTCGACAGCCCCTCGTTGCGGAAGTTGCGGTTGATCTCGTAGACGCGCTCGAAGCCACCGACCACCAGCCGCTTGAGGTAGAGCTCCGGCGCGATCCGGAGGTACATGTCCATGCCGAGCGCGTTGTGGTGGGTGACGAACGGTCGCGCCACCGCCCCGCCCGGGATCACCTGCAGCATCGGCGTCTCGACTTCCATGAAGCCGACCGCGTTCAGGTAGGCCCGCAGATAGGCGACGATGCGCGTGCGCCGCTCGAATACCGCGCGGCTGTCGGCGTTGACGATCAGGTCGACGTAGCGCTGACGGTAGCGGACCTCGGTGTCGGCGAGCCCATGCCACTTGTCGGGCAGCGGCCTGAGCGACTTGGTCAGAAGGCGGAGCCTTCCGGCCTTCACCGACAGCTCGCCGGTCTTGGTGCGCATCATCAGGCCCGTGGCGCCGACCACGTCGCCGACGTCGAAACCCTTGAACGCCTCGTAATCCTCGCCAAGCACGGCCGCCTGCAGGAAGAGCTGCACGCGACCGGAGCCGTCCTCCAGCACCGCGAAGCTGGTCTTGCCCTGCACGCGCTTGGCCATCAGGCGGCCGGCGACGGCCACCTCGATCGACTCCGTCTCCAGCGCCCCGGCGTCCTTGCCGGCACAGGCGAGCTGCAGGTCGCCGGCGAGCGCCGTGCGCCGGAAGTCGTTCGGGTAGGCACCGCCCGCCCGGCGCCACGCGCCGAGCTTCTCGCGGCGCTCGTGGATCAGGTGGTTTTCGTCGGTACCGGGAGCGGCACCCGCCGCATCCCCGCCCGGGGTCGTGATCGTATCGGTCATTGTGCGGTTCAGAGCCCCTGCTTGAGGCTCGCCTCCATGAAGGGGTCGAGATCGCCGTCGAGGACGGCGGTCGTATTGCCGACTTCAACGAGCGTACGCAGGTCCTTGATCCGCGACTGGTCGAGGACGTAGGAGCGGATCTGGTTGCCCCAGCTGACGTCCGACTTGGAATCCTCGAGGACCTTCGCCGCCGCATTGCGCTTGTTGAACTCGAGCTCGTAGAGCTTGGCCTTCAGCATCTTCATCGCCGTGGCGCGGTTCTTGTGCTGGCTGCGCTCGCCCTGGCAGGCGACGACGATGCCGGACGGGATGTGGCGGATGCGCACGGCCGATTCGGTCTTGTTGACGTGCTGGCCGCCGGCGCCGCTCGAGCGGTACGTATCGGTCTCGAGGTCGGCCGGATTGATATCGACCGCGATGTCGTCGTTGATCTCCGGCGAGACGAATACCGAGGCGAAGGACGTGTGCCGGCGATTGCCCGAGTCGAACGGCGACTTGCGGACCAGCCGGTGCACGCCGGTCTCGGTGCGCAGCCAGCCGTAGGCGTAGTCGCCCTCGATGCGCAGGTTGACGCCCTTGATGCCGGCGACTTCGCCGGTCGAGATGTCCATGACCTCGTGCTCGAAGCCGTGCGCGTCCGCCCACTTGAGGTACATGCGCATCAGGATGTTCGCCCAGTCCTGCGCCTCGGTGCCGCCGGCACCGGCCTGGATGTCGAGGTAGGCGTTCGACGGATCCATCTCGCCGGGGAACATGCGCTGGAACTCGAGCGCCTTAACGTCGCGCTCCAGCCGCTCGCGGTCGTGGTCGATCTCGACCAGGGTCGCCTGGTCGCCCTCGGCCTCGGCCAGGTCCAGGAGTTCCAGGCCACCGTTCAGGCCGTCGCGGACCCGGTCGAGCCGGGTGACGATCGCCTCGAGCTTGGAGCGCTCCCGGCCGAGCGCCTCGGCGCGCTCGGGCTGGCTCCAGACCGCGGGCTGCTGCAGCTCGCGGGTGACTTCGGTCAGGCGTTCCGACTTCTCCGCGTATTCAAAGATACCCCCGTAGGGATTCCAGGCGGTCCTGGAGGTCCTTGAGAGCACGGCGCAGCGGAGTGACTTCAATGGTCATGATCGGAGTGTGTTTCCTCGGTACGTCGCGCCGGCCCAGCGCCAAACGCCGGCGAAATCATAGCACGGGCGGGGTCCCCCTCAGCGGCTCCCGGCGCCGTCGGCTGCGGCGCGCGGCGCGAGTTCGTCGACCAGGAGCTGCAGGCGGCGGATACCCTGGTACTCGTTGATGTCCAGCCGGTAGACGAGTTCCACGGCACTGCCCGGCCGCGGCAGCACCCGCCCGGTGCGCTTCAGCCAGTTGAAGGCGATGGCATCGAGCGGTGGCGCACTTCGTGCCAGGCGCACCGTCAGCTTGGCATGCCCCTCGCCGACTTCACGCGCATCGAGCACCGTGAACACGCCGTCGAAGGACGGCTCCGGGAACGCCGATCCCCACGGACCGCCGCCGCGCAGGCTCGTGGCCGTGGCGAGCGTCATCTGCCCGGGCTCGAGCGCGCCGTCGGTGACGATCGCGCCGGACAGCATCGAGGGCTCGGCGCGGCGCGCGACCTCGGCGGCGAAATGCGCGGAGAACTCGCGGACGCGGTCCTCGGCGATCGTGAGTCCCGCCGCCATGGCGTGGCCGCCGAACCGGTCGATGAGGCCGGGATGGGCGGTCGAGATCGCCTCCAGGACGTCGCGGACGTGCACGCCGGCAATCGACCGGGCGGAGCCCCGTGCCGTGCCGTCCTCGCCCGGCGCGAAGGCGATCACCGGCCGGTGCACGCGGTCCTTGACGCGACTGGCGACGAGGCCGACGACGCCGGAGTGCCAGCTGCGATCGTACAGGCACAGGCCGAGCGGCAGGGTCGCGCCGGCCTCGTCGAAACGAAGCGAGACCAGGATGCGCTCGGCCTCGGCCTGCATGCGGCTCTCGATCTCGCGCCGTTCGACGTTCAGCTGGTCAAGCTCGCCGGCGAGCGCCTGCGCCCTCGCCTCGTCGTCGGCGAGCAGGCACTCGATGCCGATCGACATGTCGGTCAGGCGGCCGGC
>CAIMCI010000269.1 GCA_903839465.1 uncultured Pseudomonadota bacterium | reverse complement strand
CGGGCCGCTCAAGCCGGTTCCCGGGTCGACTCCGCCTCGGGGGGCGCGGCGGGCACGGCCACGCCCTCCGCCGCCATCGCGGCCTCGGCCGAGGCCTCCTCGGCGGTCGCGCCACCGGTCAGGTCGAGCTGCACACCGAGCGTCTCCAGGTCCTTCAGCTGCGCGAGCGTCGGCAGCTGGTCGAGGCTCTTCAGGTTGAAGTGGTCGAGGAACTCCCGGGTCGTGCCGAGGAGTTCCGGCCGCCCCGGCACCTCGCGATGGCCGATGACCCGCACCCAGCCGCGCTCGGCCAGCGTCTTGATGATGTTCGGGTTGACCGCGACGCCGCGGATGTCCTCGATTTCGCCGCGCGTCACGGGCTGGCGGTAGGCGACGATCGCGAGCGTCTCAAGGAGCGCCCGCGAGTACTTGGCGGGGCGTTCCTGCCAGAGCCGGGACACCGGCGTCGCGTAGGCGGCACGGACCTGCACGCGCCAGCCGGAGGCGACTTCGACGAGCTCGACGCTGCGCGCTGCGTACTCGTCCGCCAGCCGGGCGAGCGCCTCGGCAACGGCCTCGGGCGCCGGGCGCTCGAACTCGTCGAACAGGCTGCGCAGTTCCTCCGCGGTCAGCGGCCGGCCGGCCGCGAGCAGTCCCGCCTCGACGGTATTCAGGATTTCACGGTCATCCATGTCGGTCTTGTCCTCTCGGGGGTCCGCCCGGCAGTGCTGCCGGGCGGCGCGTTCATATCAGGAGGCGACAGCGGTGCTGTCGTCGTTGGCCGCCGGCGGCAGCGGCTGGCCGGCACGCACGTGCAGCGGCCCGTAGACCTCGGCCTGGACCAGTTCGAGCAGTCCCTCGCGCGCAAGCTCAAGGATCGCAATGAAGGTCACGGTGACGCCGAGCCGGCCCTCCTCGACCTTGAAGAGATGGCCGAACTCGACGAATTCCGCCGACTGCAGCCGGGCGACGATCTCGGTCATGCGCTGGCGCACCGAGAGGCGCTCGCGGCTGATCGTGTGGTGCGCAAACATCGCCGCGCGCTGGATCACGTCGCGGAAGGCCGACAGCATCTCGGCGAGCGTCAGTTCCGGCAGGATCCGCACGATCTTGCGCTCGATGAGCTCCGCCGAGGCCGGGAAGATGTCGCGCTCGAGGCGGGCGAGGCGGTCGACGTCCTCCGCCGCCTGCTTGTAGCGCTCGTACTCCTGCAGGCGACGGGCGAGCTCGGCGCGCGGGTCCTCTTCCTCGGCCAGGCCCTCGCCCGCCGGTCGTGGCAGCAGCATGCGCGACTTGATCTCGGCGAGCATCGCCGCCATCAGGAGGTACTCGCCGGCGAGCTCGAGCTCCATGTCCTGCATCAGGTCGATGTATTCCATGTACTGGCGGGTGATCTCGGCGATCGGAATATCCAGCACGTCGAGGTTCTGCCGGCGGATCAGGTAAAGCAGCAGGTCGAGCGGGCCCTCGAAGGCCTCGAGGAAGACCTTGAGCGCCTGCGGCGGGATGTAAAGGTCGCGTGGCGGCTCGGTGACCGGCTCGCCGTCGACGATCGCGAACGGCATTTCGGCCTGCTCGGGGCGCGGCGGCTCCGCGGCTTCGGCGGTGGCTGGTGCCACGACTGGTTCGTCTGCTTGCACGTCGTCCCTCACCGGTATTCGAGGCCCATGGCGGCGCGCACTTCCTCGAGCGTCGCACGGGCGACGTCGCGGGCCTTGTCGCAGCCTTCGGAGATGATGCCGCGGACGAGTTCCGGATTGTCCTCGTATTCCCGCGCGCGTTCACGGATCGTGCGGATCTCGGCGACGATCTCGTCGATCAGCGGCTTCTTGCATTCGAGGCAACCGATGCCCGCGGTCCGGCAGTTGCCCGCCGCCCACTCGCGCGTCTCCGGCGTCGAGTAGATGCGGTGCAGGTCGAATACCGGGCACTTGTCGGGATCGCCCGGATCGGTGCGGCGCACGCGGGCAGGATCGGTCTGCATGGTCTTGAGCTTGCGCGCGACCTCGTCCGGGTCCTCGCGCAGGCCGATGGTGTTGCCGTAGGACTTCGACATCTTGCGGCCATCGAGCCCCGGCACCTTCGGCGTCTGCGTCAGCAGCACCTCGGGCTCGACCAGGATCACCCGCCCGGTGCCGTCCAGGAATCCCAGCAGGCGCTCGCGGTCGGCCAGCACCAGGTGGTTGTTGGACTCGATCAGCGCATGCGCCTGCTTGAGGCTGTCGGCATCACCCTGCTCCTGGTACGCCTTGCGCAGGCTCTTGTAGAGCGTCGCGTTGCGCGCGCCGAGTTGCTTCAGCGCCCGCTCGACCTTCTGCTCGAAGTCCGGTTCCCGGCCGTAGAGATGGTTGAAGCGCCTCGCCACCTCGCGGGTGATCTCGACGTGCGCGATCTGGTCCTCGCCGACCGGCACGTACTTGGTCTGGTAGACCAGGATGTCGGCACTCTGCAGCAGCGGATAGCCGAGAAAGCCGTAGGTCGCCAGATCGCGCTCGCGCAGCTGTTCCTGCTGGTCCTTGTAGGTCGGCACGCGCTCCAGCCAGCCGAGCGGCGTCATCATCGACAGCAGGAGGTGCAGCTCGGCGTGCTCGGGCACGCGCGACTGGATGAAGAGCGTGCAGGCGCCGGGATTCAGGCCCGCGCCCAGCCAGTCGATCACCATCTGCCAGACGTGGTCCTCGAGCGACGAGGTGTCCTCGTAGCCGGTGGTGAGCGCGTGCCAGTCGGCGACGAAGAAATAGCACTCGTACTGGTACTGCAGGTCGACCCAGTTGCGCAGCGCACCGTGGTAGTTGCCGAGGTGGAGCTGCCCGGTCGGGCGCATGCCGGACAGGACGCGCGGGTTCTGACTGTTGGGTGCCATGGCTTAGCCGTGTCCGGTCACGAGGAAGACGATGCGCTGGATGACAAGGCCGAGGGCCGCGATCGGCACGTTCAGGAGGCCAAGGTAGGACAGGGCCAGCACGATGATAAAGCCGTACGGCTCCAGCTGCTCCAGCCAGCGGCGGAACGTCGAGCCGGGCGGCAGGGCGTTGACCAGCACCCGGCCGCCGTCGAGCGGCAGGATCGGCAGCAGGTGGAAGGCGGCGAGCCAGATGTTGGCGATCACGCCCATCCGCGCCATCTCGTACAGCCACTGGCTCGCCAGCGGCGGAAACACGCCGCTCGCGGCGAGGCTGACCGACAGCACCCAGACGATGGCCATCAGCACGTTGGCGGCGGGCCCGGCCAGCGCCACCTTGACCATGCCCCAGCGCGGATCGCGCATCGCCCGCGGATTGATCGGTACCGGCTTTGACCAGCCGAGCAGGAACTTCGAGCCGAGCAGGATCAGGATCGCCGGCAGGACGATGGTGCCGAGCGGATCGATATGGGTCAGCGGGTTGAGGCTGAGGCGCCCCTGCGACTCGGCCGTGCGGTCGCCACACCATTTGGCGACCCAGCCCTGCGCCACGCCACGCATCGTGATCGCGAACAGTATGGGTATGGCGCCGATCGATACGGTGCGCAGAAAGTCGTTAAAATCCATCAGCTTTTATTTCTTTCCTCGAATTACTCTCAACCGGTACCGCGGGCACCCAGCGACGCCCGGCGGCAAGTATAACGAAGCACCGGCACCCGGCACGGACTCCCGCCGCCGCTCAGGCGAAGGGTGCCACCGGGCCGCGGCCGACGCGCACCACGGCCGCCGCCCCGTCGGCGAGGTCGACCACCGTGGTCGGCTCCATGCCGCAGTTGCCGCCGTCGAGGATCAGTTCGACGCGCCCCTCGAGGCGGGCCTCGATATCGCGGGCATCGGTCAGCGGGTAGGGCTCGCCCGGCAGCAGGAGCGTCGAGGACATCAGCGGCTCGCCCAGTTCCTCGAGCAGCATCAGCGGCACCGGATGGTCCGGCACGCGCAGGCCGATGGTCCGCCGCTTCTCGTTCTGCAGCCGGCGCGGCACCTCGCGCGTGGCCGGCAGGATGAACGTATAGGGGCCCGGCGTACAGGCCTTCAGCAGGCGGTACTGCCAGTTCTCGACCCGCGCGTAGCGGGCGATCTCCGACAGGTCGCGGCAGACCAGCGTGAAGTGGTGCTTGCGGTCGATCTCGCGCAACCGGCCGATGCGCTCCATGGCGGCCTTGTCGCCCAGCGCGCAACCGAGTGCGTAGCACGAATCGGTCGGATAGACGATCACGCCGCCGGCGCGGATCGCCGCCGCGGCGACGGCGACCAGGCGCCGCTGCGGGTTCTTCGGATGCACTTCGACGAATTCGGTCATGGCCGCGTTTCTTGGGGGGCGCCCTGCAATCGGCTACTATACGCGGCCTTTCGTCGGCATATTCCACCGCCTCCCCATGCAAGTCCTGCTCGACTTCCTCCCGGTCATCGCCTTCTACGCTGCCTTCAAGCTCGCGGACATCTACGTCGCGACGGCGGTGCTGATGGTGGTGGCGGTCCTCCAGCTGCTCGTGCAGTGGCTGCGCACCCGCACCGTCAGCCGGATGCTCGTCATGGTGACCGTGCTCGGCCTCGTCTTCGGCGGGCTGACGC
The DNA here is from genome assembly GCA_903839465.1 of uncultured Pseudomonadota bacterium. Taxonomy (GTDB): domain Bacteria; phylum Pseudomonadota; class Gammaproteobacteria; order Steroidobacterales; family Steroidobacteraceae; genus CAIKMS01. The sequence continues at coordinate 19,364 of CAIMCI010000269.1, read as the reverse complement.
TCTGGATCCACGACGACCGCTTCATCGTCTGGAAGCCGACCATCGTCTACGCGCTCTTCGGCACCGGCATGCTGGTGAGCCCTTACCTCGGCGGTCGCAACCTGCTGCAGTCGCTGTTCGGGGAACAGCTGCGGACCGACGCGCGGACCTGGCGGATCGCGAACCTGAGCTGGGCGCTCATGTGGTTTGCGATCGCCGCCGGCAACGCCGTCTTCGCCACGCGCTTCTCCCGGGAAGCCTGGGTGAACTGGCATACGGCGATCACGCCGCTCGTGATGGTGTTCGGTGGCATCCAGGCCTTCTGGCTTGCCCGGCACGCCGAACTGGTCGAGCCCGCCGAGGCGGCGGGCGATCCCGCGCGCCCAAAGGACCCCTGACATGCTCTACGCCATCATCGGCCGCGACGCCGCCGGCACGCGCGAGAAGCGCGCCACCGTCCGTCCGCGTCATCTCGAGCGCATCGACCGGCTGGTCGAGGCCGGCCGGTTGTTCGCCGCCGGTCCGTTTCCGGCGATCGACGCCGCGGATCCGGGCCCGGCCGGCTTCGCCGGCAGCCTGATCATCGCCGAATTCGCCTCGCTCGCCGACGCGAAGGCCTGGGCGGCCAGCGATCCGTACGTGCTGGAGGGCGTCTACGAGCACGTCGAAGTGCACCCTTATATAAAGGCCCGGCCGTGAGCGCACGGGTGGCGGCGATCCGTTCCCTTCTGCAAGCGGCGCTCGCGCCGAGCGGACTGGCCGTCGAGGATGACAGCCATCACCACGCCGGCCACGCCGGCGCCGCGGGCGGCGCCGGGCACTTTACGGTGCGGATCGTGTCCGAACGGTTTGCCGGCCTGCCGCTCCTCGCCCGCCATCGCTTGGTTTACCAGTCGGTTGCGCCACTTATGTCGACCGAGATTCACGCGCTGGCCATCGTTGCCCAGACGCCGGCCGAGGCGGCCCGGGCGGCCGCGCCGGGGGAATCCCTGACGACGACGCGCTGAACCCATTAAACTTGCGCCGGTCTAATCCACCGGCTACCGGGCAAAGGCCCAAGACAACGCTCCACAGAGGACACCATGATGACCCGCTCGATGAAGATGACCGTCGCCGGCGCGATCCTGTTCGCGCTCGCCGCGTGCAACCCGGCCGCGAAGGCTCCGTCCGGTGCCGCGCCGAAGCCGCCGGTTGCCACCGTCAACGGCAAGGCCATTTCGGCCGATGAGTTCGCGATTTTCGTTCAGACCCAGACCGGCAAGAAGGTCGAGGATCTGAACCCGGAGCAGAAGAAGCAGATCGTCGACCTCCTGGTCGGCGCCGAGGTCGGTGCCCAGGAAGCCGAGAAGCAGGGCCTGGCCAACGATCCCGAGACGAAAGCCCGCCTGGATTTTGACCGCACCAACATCCTCTTCTCGGCGCTTGCCCAGAAGTACATGAAGGACAAGACGCCGACCGACGCCGAACTCAAGGCGGAGTACGACGCGCGCATCGCGCAGATGCCGAAGAACGAGTTCAAGGCCCGCCACATCCTCGTCAAGACCGAGGACGAGGCCAAGGACGTGATCGCCAAGCTCGACAAGGGCGCCAAGTTCGAGGACCTGGCGAAGGCCGTGTCGATGGACGGCTCGAAGGCGCAGGGTGGCGATCTGGGCTGGTTCCAGCCGGGCCAGATGGTCAAGCCGTTCTCCGAGGCCGTCGAGAAGCTCGGCAAGGGCGAGACGACGAAGGCGCCGGTGCAGAGCGAATTCGGCTGGCACGTGATCCAGCTCGAGGACACGCGGCCGATCACGCCGCCGCCCTTCGAGCAGGTCAAGGACCGGATCGCGCCGATGGTCCAGCAGAAGAAGATCAAGGAGTACATCGACGGCCTGCGCAAGGCCGCGAAGATCGAGATCAAGGCCGACGCGGCAGCTCCGGCGGCACCCGCCGCGGCGCCGGCGGCACCGGCGGCGGCCCCCGCCGCCCAGTAAGGCGGCATAAGGCCCCTGCAAAGGCGACCCCGCGTGGCGGGGTCGCCTTTTTTACGTCACGACGGTAGCGCGACGGGCGACCGTCGTTGGCGCGATCAAGCGGACCCTGCCCTCAGGGCAAGACCCGCCGCCCACAGCGCGCCGCGCAGTCCGGCGCGATCACCGAGTTCGCTCGGGCCGATCCGGATCGGCCGGTGCGTCAGCGCGCCGATAGCCCGTTCGATGCGGAGCAGCAGTTCCGGGCGTACACCGATGCTGCCACCCAGCACCACGCGTTCGAGGTCGAGGATCGATTGCAGCGCGACGATGGCTTGGGCGACGTGGCGGGCCGTCTCGTCGAGCACGCGCCCGGCAACGGCGTCGCCATCATTGGCGCGCGTGAACAGTTCGCGCACGGTGCTGACGCCGGTGCCACCCGCCCGCCGGTAGCGGTCGACGGTCGCCTGCGAACCCACCTCCGCCTCGAGCGTGACCGTCATCCCGTCGGACAGGCGCCCCTGCGGCAGGTCGGCGATTTCCCCTGCCGCCCCGGTCGCGCCGCTGAACAGTCGGCCGTTGAGCAGCAGACCGAGACCGGCGCCCGTGCCGAGCGACAGAAACGCGGCATGCTGGCAACCTACCGCGCCGCCGAGCGCGTGTTCGCCCAGCATCGCGAGATTGACATCGTTGTGCAGTTCGATGCGAGTGCCGAGTCGGTCGCTCAGAAAGGCGGCGACGTCCAGGTCCTCGAAACCGCGGATATGGGGAATCTGGGAGATGCGTTGCGAGCGGGGCGCGACGACGCCGGGTACACCGACGACGACCGCGCTCACCTCGCCGCGAAGACCCTCCGTCATGGCGCCGAGACGACGGACGGCGGCGACGAGCTGTTCGGCAACGTGCAGTCCGCCCCGCGGATCGGTCGGCTCGACGAACTCATGCAGGAGGGCGCCGCTGGAATCACCCAGCGCCGCGGCGAGCTTCGTCCCACCGAGATCGATACCGCAGCAGAAGGCTTCAGAAGAGCTCATTGCGTTCGGCCTAGGCGGCCCGCGGTGGCGGCAGCCGGAGCGGCAGCGCCGTGGCAAGGTCACTGCCACCAAAGAACTCCTCGTGCAGCCGGCGCAGCGCGACCGAGAGGGCACCGACGACGCCGGCGCGCGAGCCAAGCGTGCTCGTGCGGACCTCGACCGGGCGCGGCGCGAGACTGCCAAGGACCGCGGCGACGCGGGCTGCCAGCTCCGGGCGTGCGCCGAGCGAACCGCCAAGGACCAGAATCTGCGGATCGAGGACGGCGACGACCGCGCTCGCGGCGAGCCCTATCAGGTGCGCCGTCTGGCCCACGACCTGCACTGCGCTCGGCTCGCCGGCCGCGGCCTGTTCAAAGACTTCGAGTGCCGTCGAGGCCACCGTGCCACCTGCCGCCCGGTAGCGGCGCAGCACGCCGGCCGCCCCCACCTGGTACTCGAGGCAGCCTTGCTCGCGGGATTCGGCCATCAGCGGATCCCCGCCGATCGGCAGGTAGCCGATCTCCCCGGCCGCGCCATTCTCGCCGCGCACCAGGTGGCCATTGATATAGAGACCGAGGCCCACGCCGCTGCCGAGCGAGAGGTAGGCGATGTTGGCGACGTGCTGGGCACAGCCGTGCCAGATCTCACCCAGCAGTGCGAGGTTGATGTCGTTCTCGAGCACGACCGCGCTGCCGAGCTTTTCGGTCAGCAGACTGACGACATTCAGGTGGCCGAGATCGCTGATGTTCGGCGCCAGTTCGATCGTGCCGTTACGCGGGTTCACGACGCCGGGCGTGCCGAGCACGATCGAGCGGATCCGGCTCGGGTGGGTATTGTTTTCGCGCGCCAGCCGCTCCGCCAGGTAGGCAATCTGATCGAGCACCCACGCGCCGCCACGCGGATCGGTCGGCTCGCTGCGCTCGGCGAGAACCCGCCCGGCGAGATCGGCGAGTGCCACGGTGAGCCGCCGGGCGCCGAGATCGATGCCAAGCGCATGACCGCCGTCCGGACTCAGTTCGTAGAGCACGGCCGTCCGTCCGACGTTGCCACGGGTCCGCCCGGCCGGCCGCACCAGACCCTGGCGGACGAACGTGTCGATCACCTCCGAGGTCGTCTGCTTCGACAGTCCCGTGACCTTGGCCAGCGCGGCGCGGGAGATCGGACTGCGGTGCAGCAACGCATCGAACACGGTCCGACTCGACAGCTGGCGCGTGACGTTCGCAACTGGAATGGCCATGATCTTCTCTATTAGTTCGGTTCAGTGCCGAACTATCTTACACCGATTCCAGCACTGGCATCGTTGAAGTTGACTCCCAAAGTTGGCCAGCGCATGATTCATTCGTCAACCAACCGAATCAATTAACCGTAAAGTCGGGCTCGCCTCTCCACAGCCGCGGCGCCAGCATGGGCGCCGGACGATGCACGCGGTGGAACTTGGGCTTTGCGCGAGCCGATCCGACGAGGCATCGCCAGGGGGACGTAGACATGAACAGACCGGACACCCGCGTACCGTTGACTGCCCGGCGCCCCAGCGCCGTCGCGCTCGCCGTCTCGATGGCCCTGCTGGCGGCCGCCCCGCCCGCCCCGGCGGCGCCGCCTGCCGCCGGAATCGACAATCCCTCCCAGGCCGCAGCGGGTGCCGACAAACCGCGCAGCAGCGCCGACTCGCCGGGTCCGGCACCCGCGCCGGCGCCGGGTGCGTCCGGCGAGCTCGAGGAGATCGTGGTCTCCGGCGTCCGCTTCTCCCAGATGCGCGCGATCGAGGTCAAGCGCCTCGCCCCGAGCATCATGGACAGCATCTCGGCCGAGAGCATCGGCCAGTTGCCGGACGTGACGATCACCGATGCTCTGCAGCGCATAACGGGCGTGCAGATCAACCGGGACGGCGGCGTCGGTACGACCCTGAACGTCCGCGGCCTGCCCCAGGTCGGCACGATGCTCAACGGCGAGGTCTTCATCACGCCCGACCAGATCGACTCGCAGCAGCCGGATTTCACCACATTGCCGGCGACCTTGTTCAATCAGGTCGACGTCATCAAGGCACCGACCGCGGCGCTGACCGCGGGCGGCATCAGCGGATCGGTCGACCTGCACACCAACCGGCCGTGGAACCTGCCGAGCGGCTTTACCTACAACTACTCCGCGAATGCCGAGCGTGGCAGCGTCACGCGCAAGAACGGCCCTGAGGCGAGCGGCCTCATCTCCTTCAACGACGATGGCCGCTGGGGGCTCCTCGTCTCCGGGGACTTCTCCGATACAACGCGCGCCAACTCGACCGAGGGCCTCGACCAGTACGGCGTGATCCTCCACGGCGAGAACGCCGCCAGCGCCGGCGGATACAACGGGTTCCTCGGTGCCTGGAACGGCGCCGCGATTCCCAACCGCATCCGTGTCTTCCCCAACCAGAGCGTCGACGTCAATGGTGACGGCAAGGCCAATGGCATCTTCATCGGCAGCCAGAACATCGGCATCAACGAGATCTCCACTGAACGGCGGCGCGAGGCAGGCAACGCCTCGCTGCAGGCGCGCCTCGACCACGGCCTGACACTGACGGGTGACTACTTCTACGCGCATCAGGAACAGCACGATCGCAACGCCGGCATCCAGTTCAATTCGACGAACTGGCAGGGCGCCACGTATGTACCCGTGCGCTCGCGCGACACGGGCAGCACGGCGCTCAGCCAGTACAACACCCCGCCCCCGGATCCGAGCTGGACCGGATCGCACATCTACTCCACACAGGTCTACCAGAAGTGGCCGGGCGATGTGGAGTCCTACTCGTCCGGCATCCGCCGCCGCTCCACGGCGCAGAACGCGAACCTGCAACTCGACTTCGATAACGGTGGTCCGTTCAAGGGGAGCCTGCGGGGCATCCGCGAGACGGCCCGGCAGGAGTACATCGAGACCGACGTCAACATCTCCGATTCCGACGGCTGCCTGTGGGCGGATACGAACAGCAAGCTCCCCTGCGGAACGTTCGTGTTCCCGTCGCAACTCGGTGGCAACCGCGTGTTCAACGCCACCGGCATCCCGCAGAACACGCTGCCGATTACCGCGGACTTCCGCGGCCGCTACCTGGCCGTCGGCCTGCCGGCCCCGCTCGCCACGGCCTTTGCCGACCGCAACGCCTGGACGATGAAAACCCTCGAATCGAACGAGGATTATGAGCGCACCACGGGCATCACGGCACTGCGCTTTGACGGCGACTACCGCATCTCCGATGCACTCGGCCTCAAGTTCGGCGTGCGCGGCAGCCGGCGCGATGCAAGCAACCACGGCTTCACGCTCGTTGCTCCGGTCTACGGCGGGATCGGCGCCAGCGACCCGAACGGCTGTCTCGTCCGCTACCTCGGTGCCGACGTGATCCTCAGCGGCAACGACTCCGGGACCTGGTGCAAGGCCGGCAACGCGGACGGCGCCTTCCGCGGCGGTCCGATCTCGTCGCTGCCGCTGGCAAAGACACCGGCACCGCTGGCCAACAACTTCCAGCGCTACAACAACCTGCTCGGCTCCGGAATCAACTTCTGGGCCATCAATCCGCGCGCCCTCGACGATCCGATGGGCTACTGGAAGTCGCTCTATCCGGGCGCCAGGACGCAGGCCGCGCCCAGCAGCAGCTGGGACGTGGAACTCAAGGAGACGGCGACCTACCTGCAGACCGACTGGAACTCATCGGTCGCCGGCATGAAGTTCTCCGGCAACCTGGGGCTGCGCTGGATTCACACCCAGCTCGACGTTACCCAGTACCTGATCGGCCTGCCCGGCCAGTACGGAACCGAGGCCGCCCTCGCCGGCACGTCGGTCACGCGCAGGAGCTATAACGACTTCCTGCCGGCCCTGAACCTGGCGCTCAGTCCGGCCGACAAGTGGATGCTGCGCTTCGCCGCCTCGAAGAACATGATGCCGCTGAACCTCAGCCAGTGGGGCGGTGGGCTGCAGCTCGGCTACTCGCTGCTCGAGACGGCGCAGGGGCCGATCTACCAGGTCTCGCAGGGCAGCTCGACCGGCAACCCGAAGCTCAACCCTTGGCGATCGAACAATTACCAGTTCTCGGCCGAGTACTACATCAATCCGCAGAGCATGATTGGCGTGGAACTCTTTCGCATCGATGTACAGAGCTTCATCAAGAACGGCGCCGTCACGGACTGCAACCTGCCGGACGAGGACGGCGTCGTGCGCCATCACTGCGTCGCCATCTCGCAGCCACTGCAGGGTGAAGGCAACAACATCCAGGGCGCCGAGTTCGACTACCGGCAGGGCTTCACGTTCCTGCCCGGCGTGTTCAGGAACACCGGCATCGAGCTCAACCTGACCTATGCGCCCAGCAGTTCCGGCCAGCGCGATCTCGCCGGGCGGGAGATCCCGTTCCAGGACAACTCGGCGCAGTCGGGTAACCTCATCCTCTGGTACCAGGATCGCCGCTTCCAGACCCGGATCGCCTACAACTACCGCTCGCGGCGCGCGGTCGAGGACAGCGTGGGCGGCATCACCGGCATGGAGCTGTACCAGGCGCCGCAGCATTACCTCGACGCCTCGATCGCCTACAAGTTCGACCCGAAGGTCGAACTCTTCGTCGACGGCACGAACCTGACCAACGAAGCGCAGCGCTACTACCTCGTCTGGACCGACCAGCCGGCCCACTCGACGTTCTCCGAACGCATGTACGTCGTCGGGGTCCGCGGCCAGTGGTGATCTCGGCACGGGCCGGCATGCTGGCCGGCTGCCTCCTCGCCGGCCTCGCAGCCGATCCGGCCAGCGCGCTCGTCGAGCCGGTCGTCGTCGGCCAGCCCGGCACCGTCACGTCCATTGCACGGTGGGAGATCCAGTCGACGGCCAAGGCCCCGCAGCCCGGGACCGAGGTGGCGGCCGACGGCTTCGCGACCGACGGCTGGTTCCCGGTCAGCGCCCGGGCGACCGTGATGGCCGGTCTGATCGAGAACGGCCGCTATCCGAACGTTTTCTACAGCGACAATCTGCGCGCGGTGGAGGAACCCGACGCGAGCGGGACGATGTTCGTGGTCCCGTGGTGGTATCGGACGGCGTTCGTGACGGGCGCAACGGCACCCGGCGAACACGTCCTCCTCCGCCTGAACGGCCTCAATCCCGCCGCCGAGGTGTGGCTGAACGGCGAGCGCATCGCGGGTCCCGAGCTCGTGGCAGGCGCCTACCCGGTCGTCGAGCTGGACATCACGCACCGGCTGCACGAGGGGCGCAACACGCTGGCGCTGCGGGTCGAGCCGGCCGAGCCGCGCCGGCACCTGTCGATCGGCTGGGTCGACTGGAACCCGACGCCCCCGGACAACAACATGGGCCCGTGGCGCGGGGTCGACATCCTGCGGACCGGACCCGTGCAGCTGCGCTTCCCGGCCGTACTGCCCGACCTCGCCGTACCGAAACTCGACCGCGCCGATCTCACCGTCGTCGCGGAGCTGCGCAATCTCGATGCGGTCGCCCACGATGCGACCGTGACCGGCGTCGTCGCGGACGTTCATCTGGCGCGCACCGTGCGCCTCGAGGCCGGCGCAACGACGCGCCTCGTCTTCAACCCGGCGAGTGACCGCGCCCTCGCGCTGCGCCATCCGCGGGTCTGGTGGCCGACCGGCCTCGGCGCCCACCCGCTGTATGAACTGACGCTTGCGGCGAGCGTTGATAAGAAGGCCTCGGATGCGGTCGCCGCGACGTTCGGCATCCGCCGGATCGACTACCGGCTGACGGCCGACGGCTTCGGCCAGTTCCTCATCAACGGTCAGCCGCTTCTGATCCGCGGTGCCGGGTGGACTCCGGACCTCTTCCTGCGTGCGGACCCGGCTCGGCTTACCGCCGCGTTCGACTACGTCGACAGCCTCGGCCTCAACGCGATCCGTACCGAAGGCAAGCTCGAGGACGCGCCGTTCTACGATCTCGCGGACCGGCGCGGCATCCTGGTACTGCCGGGCTGGGAGTGCTGCGACAAGTGGGAGTCCGCGGCCAAGACCGGCGGCGAGCCCTGGACGGCGGCTGACCAGAGCGTGGCGGTCGCCTCGATGGCCAGTGAAGCCCGGCTGTTGCGCGGCCATCCCTCCGTGATCGGCTTCATGATCGGCAGCGACAACGCGCCGCCGCCGGCCGTTGCGGCGGCTTACGTGGCGGCGCTGCGCGACGCCGACTGGCCGTTGCCGGTCATCGCCGCGGCCGTACCCCAGGCGACGGCCGAGACCGGTCCGTCGGGGATGAAGATGGAAGGGCCCTACTCGTGGGTGCCACCGGCCTACTGGTACGGCGCCGAACGCGGCGCGGCCTTCGGCTTTGACTCCGAGGTCAGCGCCGGTGCGTCGATCCCCCGCCTCGATGATCTCAAGCGCACCCTGGGCCCGCAGGAACTCGAGGCGCTGTGGAAGTACCCGGAGCAGCGCCAGTACCACGCCTCGGCCGCGTGGTCGGTGTTCGCGACCCTGACGCCGTTCGACAAGGCGCTTGCCGCCCGCTACGGCGCCTTCCGCGACCTCGAGGACTACGTCAGGAAGGCGCAGCTCGACAACTACGATGGCGCCCGCGCCCAATTCGAGGCGTTCAGCGCGCGCCGCGATGCCCCGCGACCGGCGACCGGCGTCATCTACTGGATGCTGAACAGCGCCTGGCCGTCGCTGCACTGGCACCTGTTCGCCGATACGCTCGAACCCGCCGGGGCCTTCTACGGCGCTCGCCTCGCCAATGAAGCCCTTCACATCCAGTATTCCTATGACTCCGGCGCGGTGCTCGGGGTCAATCAGACCGGCGAGGACCAAAGCGGCCTCACGGCGACGCTCAGGGTCCGCAACCTGGACGGGAGAGCCGTCTACAGCCGCACCGTAGACGGCATCCGCCTGCCCGCCAACCGCACCCAGCCGCTTGCCGTCGTCCCCGCTCTCGAGGGCCTGTCACCGACCTATTTCATCGAGCTCGAGCTGCGCGACCGGCGGGGCGCGTTACTCAGCCGCAACGTCTACTGGCTGCCCACCGTCACCGACGAGCTCGACTGGCCGAATTCAAACTGGTACCTGACCCCGGTCACGCGCTACGCCGACCTCGGCGCGCTGGCGATGCTGCCTGCCGGCTCCGTGACCCTGAGCGCCAGCGAGCGCGTCGAGGGCGCGACCTCGGTGGTGACCGCCCGCATCGCGGTCCCGAGCGACGCACCGGCCGTCGCGCTGTTCCTGCACCTGTCGGTCCGCCGTGCACAGAACGGCGATGCCGTCCTGCCCGTTGCCTGGAGCGACAACGACGTGACGTTGTGGCCCGGCGAAGCCCTGACGCTCTCGGCGCGGGTCGCCACGCCAGCCGACGGCCTCGCGGTCCGGATCGAAGGCTTCAACGTGCCCGCCTCCACCGCCGAGGTCGAGCGGGACGCTCCGCGCCGGGGCCGTTGAGTACCGACGGATTGTCGTACCATCGCCACACTGCCCCCGCCGGAGACCGCTAGCATGCCAACCGAGCCACCCGCCCGCCCGCCCGGCCGGCAGTTCCATTTCATCTCGGGACTGCCCCGCTCCGGAAGCACGCTGCTCGCCGCGATCCTGAACCAGAATCCGCGGTTCCACGCCGGCATGACGAGTCCGCTGGCCGACATCATGGGCGTGGTGATGGCCGAGGCGAGCAGCAAGAACGATTTCTCGTACGACGTCTCGGATGAACAACGGGTGGCGATGCTGCGCGGCCTGGTCGAGAACTTCTATGCCCGCCTGCCGGCGTCTACGACCGTCTTCGACACGAGCCGGCTCTGGTGCAGCCGCCTCCTGTTGCTGGAGACGCTGTTTCCTCAAGCCCGGGTGATCGCCTGCGTGCGACAGTTGCCGTGGGTGCTGGACAGCATGGAACGGCTGGTCCGGCGTCACCCGGCGGGAGCCAGCAAGGTCTTTCGCTTCGACACCAACACGACCGTGTACTCCCGGATCGAGGCGTTGACCGATCCGCGTGGCATGGTCGGCTTCGCGTTCCAGGCCACCAAGGACGCCTTCTACGGCCAGTACGCGCCGGGACACCTGCTGCTGCTGACCTATGAAACCCTGGCGCGCAACCCGGCCGCCGCGATGCGTGCCGTGTACCAGTTTCTCGGCGAGGAGCCGTTCGATCACGACTTCGAGCGGGTCGCCTACCACGCCGACGAATTCGACGCCCGGGTCGGCATGCCGGGCCTGCACACGGTGCGGCCGCGGGTCGAACTCCAGGAACGCGCGCCGATACTGCCGCGCGAGATCTTCGCCCGCTTCGCCAACGAGTCGTTCTGGATGGACCCGAAGAACAACGTCAGCCAGATCCCGGTGATCTGACCGGCCGGAGTCCCGTCGACCGTCGCCCCGTCAACCCAGCGCAACCGCCAAGGCCCCTACGCATGAGCACCCAAGACATTCCCGGCACGCCGGCGCGCGGCCGCAGCCGGCTCGTGGTCGGCCTGGTCTTCCTCGTCTTCTTTGTCATCTCGTTCCTGACGAACATCCTCGGACCCTTGATTCCGGACATCATCACGGGCTTTCACGTCTCATTGACGATGGCGGCGATCCTGCCGTTCGCCTTCTTCATCGCCTACGGCGTGATGTCGATACCGGCAGGCTTCGCCGTGCAGCGCTTCGGCGAGAAGGCGCTGCTGGTGGCGGCCTTCGCCGCGGCGACGGCCGGTGCGGCGGGCTTTGCCCGCTTTCCCGGCTACGCCATGGCCATCACGTCGCTGTTCGTCATCGGCGCCGGCATGGCGGCCCTGCAGGTCGCCATCAACCCGCTGCTGCGGGTTGCCGGTGGCGAGGAGCATTTCGCGTTCAATTCGGCCTTCGCGCAGCTGATTTTCGGCGTGGCCTCGTTCCTGAGTCCCCAGGTGTATGCAGCGCTCATCCACGGCCTCGAGGCCCCGGCGGACACCCGGAGCGGGCTCGTGGAACTGCTCGGCCGCCTGACCCCGGCGACCCTGCCGTGGGCGTCAATCTACTGGGTGTTCGCGGCGGTATCGGCGGCCTGCGTCGTCCTCTTCCTGGCCGTGCGCCTGCCGGTCGTCGAACGCCGCGACGACGAGTCGGCCGGCACGCTCTCGATGTACCGGCAACTTGCCCGCAGCCGCGTCGTCTGGTCCTACTTCGCTGCCATCGTCGCCTACGTGGGCTGCGAACAGGGTACGGCGGACTGGATGTCGCCGTTTCTCGAGCGCTACCACGGGATCGATCCGCACCAGGGTGGCGCCGATGCGGTCGCGTACTTCTGGGGACTGATGACCGCCGGGTGCCTGCTCGGCATGGTCCTCCTGCGCCTGTTCGACAGTCGCCGCGTGCTGTTCGTGTTCTCGCTCGGCGCGCTCGCGACACTCTCGCTCGGACTCTTCGGGCCGACGTCCGTGGCCGTGCTCGCACTGCCGTGCGTCGGCTTCTTCGCCTCCATCATGTGGCCGACGATCGTATCGCTGGCCCTCAATTCCGTGCCCCAGCATCACGGCCCGCTGGCTGGCATCCTCTGCTCCGGCATCATGGGCGGCGCGCTCGTGCCGTTGCTGATCGGCTGGCTGGCCGACGCCAGCGGCAGTCTGCGCGTCGGGATGCTGCTGCTGTACGGCACGTTCGGCATCGTGCTCTCGGTGGCACTCTGGGCGCGACCGCTGGTCAGCAATGCCGTGATCGGGGCAACGCCCGAGGCCGCGCGAGCCTGAACGCCGGCGGCGTGCACGCGCACACGGGCCGGAGTCAGGCGACGCGCTGGCCACCGATCCAGGTTTCAATCGACTCGAACGCCGTATCGGCAATAACGAGGTCCGCCCTGGAGCCCGGCAGGAGGACTCCGTGCGCCGGGGCGAGGCCGAGGAACCGCGCCGGGTATTCGCTTGCCATGCGCACGGCCTGCTCGAGCGGCAGATCCAGGAGACGCATCGCGTTACGGACGGCCCTGGCCATGGTCAGCACGGTACCGGCCAGCCGGCCACCGGCGTCAACGCACCAGTCCTCCTCGACCGTGATCGTCCGGCCCTGAAGAGCGAACTGCCGCAGCGTCGTTCCGGCCGCCGGCATCGCATCGGTGACGAGCATGAAGCGGTCAGAGCGCTTCGTGCGCAGCGCCAGACGCAGCACCCGCGGATCGACGTGCTTGCCGTCGACGATCAGCCCGCAATAACTGCGTTCGTCGGCGAGCGCCGCGCCGACCACGCCCGGTTCGCGCGCCGTCGTCGGCGTCATCGCGTTATAGAGATGCGTGAAGCCGCTCAGTCCGTGGCGTAGCGCCGTCTCCACCTCGCTCGCAGACGCCGCGCTGTGGCCGGCGGACAGCACGACCCCCGCCGCGCGCAGGCGGTCGAGATCCGCCGGCAGAACCCGCTCCGGTGCCACGGTCAGCAGCGTTACGCCGAGCCGCGGCCTGCAGAGGATCTCGAGCAGGCGCGGATCGAAGCCCCGCAACCGCGACGGATCGTGGATGCCGGCGCGGCTCTCGGCGAGGACCGGGCCCTCGACATGGATGCCGATGACGCCCGGCACGCCCTCGGCGATGGCGGCATCGACGGCGCGGCAGGCGCGCTCGATGACCTCGGGACTGTCGCTGATGAGCGTGGGCAGGAACGCCGTGGTGCCAAAGGCCGCGTGCGCCCGGCCGATGGCCTCGATGCCGGCGCGGTTCGGCTCGTCGTTGAACAGGATGCCGCCGCCCCCGTTGACCTGGGCATCGACGAAGCCGGGCAGTATCAGCCGCCCGCCGACGTCGACGCGGCGCGTGCCGCGCGACCCGCCGTCGCCGGCGGGCAGCATCGCGGTGATGTAGCCGTCGGTGATGGCGACGCCGCCCTCGCGCCAGCCCTTCGGGCCGAGCACGCGGCCGTTGACCAGCGCGACCGACATCACACGGTCTGCGTGACTTTGCGCAGGTACGGCGGCTGATCCGGATCGACACCGCGGCGCGGCGCGAGCCGCGCCAGCAGCCGGTAGATGCTCGCGATCCGAAGGATCGGCTCGACGGCTTCGTGAGCCGCCGGCACCGGCAGTTCGATCGCCCCGGACGCCCGGCCACCGGCCAGAAGGACCGGCACGCCACGCGCGGCGAGTTCCGCTGCCAGACCCTCGAGTCCGGCCCGCGTCGGATCGTCCTGCGCAAGCAGCAGTGCCGGGAATTCCGGGCCCAGCAGCGCCTGGGGCCCGTGGCGGACCTCGGCCGCGCTGAACGCCTCGGCATGAAGCGCACAGGTCTCCTTGCACTTCAGGGCTGCCTCCTGCGCGATGCCAAGGCCCGTCCCGCGGCCGATCACAAAGAGGTGTTGCGCTGGCGTCAGCACCTCGAGCGCCGCGTCCCAGTCGCAGAGCCAGGCGGCGGCGAGACGCTCCGGCAGCGAAGCCAGTGCGACGTCGAGTCCCTCATCCCCGGTCCACGCCGCCGTCATCTGCAGCACCGCGCTCAGCGAGGCGATGTAGGACTTCGTGGCGGCGACACTTCGCTCAGGGCCCGCACCGAGCGGCAGGGCATGGTGCGCGAGCGCATTCAGGGGCGCCTCGGGGTCGTTGCACAGCGCGACCACGGTCGCACCGGCGCGCGCCGCGGACTCCGCCGCGGCCAGGAGGTCCGGGCTGCGACCGGACTGCGAGATCACGAGGTACAGGCAGCCGGCGAGAAGCTGTTCTGCGCGGTACAGCGAGCTGATCGACGGCGCCGCCGAGACGGTGGGCACGCCGGTACGCGTCTCGATGACGTATTTGGCAAAGGTCGCGGCGTGGTCCGAGCTGCCCCGGGCGCAGGTGATGACCGCGCGCGGCGGTCGCGCGCGCAACACTTTGCCGAGCGCCGCGGCCGCCGGCGCGTTGGCCGCCAGCTGGCGCGCCACCACGTCGCTCGCGCTCGCCGCTTCGCGATACATCGCACTGTCATCGTCGCGGCGATCCGTCCCGCTGGTGGTGCTCACGGCGCGCTCAGCTCGGCAACGACATCGTACGTGTCGCCCCGATAGTAGGAATGCGACATCTCGACGGGACGACCGTCGCGCAAGAGGCCGATACGCTCCACGAGCAGTCCCGCATCCGCCGCCTGGGCGTTGAGGAGGCGCGCCTGCGGCTCGGTCAGCAGCACGGCGCGCAGGCGCTGCAGCGCGCGCACGGGACGGTGCCCGGTGCGCTCGAGCGCCTCGTAGAGCGAGCCATCGACATCGTCGAGGCCCGAGCCGAGCGCGCTGGCGACGACGGTCGCGTACTCGATCGCCATCGGCGCGTTATCCGCGTAGCGCAGGCGATGAAAGCGCAGCACCGGAGTTCCGGGGCTGAGGCCGAGTGCCAACGCCTCCTCCGGCGTGACCTTGCCCTCGGCGCGCTGCAGCACGACGCTGTGCGGCACGCGGCCGCGCGCCCTCATGTCCTCGGAAAACGAGGTCAGCGCCGCGAAGTTCTTCTCGACGCGCCCGGCAACGAAATTGCCGGAGCCCTGCCGGCGCATCAGGAGCCCATCGGCGACCAGGCCATCGAGCGCCTTGCGCACCGTGATCCGCGACACGCGCAGGTCCTCGGCGAGGTCGCGCTCGCCGGGCAGCGCATCGTCCGGACCGAGCAGGCGGTGATCGATCGCCTGGCGAAGTCCTCGCTGCTCCTGGCGGTACAGCGGCTGGCTGCTGGCGGCATCCAGCGGGCCGATCGCGGCACACAGTGCGCGCCGCTCGAGTTGGCGTCGTGGGGACGTTCTCTCCATGCCTGTATAGTGCCAAATTAATACCAGTTAGCAAGGGCCTATCCGAATACATACATTTAAGTATAGGTTTTGATTATTTTTATACTGTCAATTCGTGAAGGAATAATTTCCAGGTGCAAAAGGCGTCTATTGGTTCTATATTGGTCCGGTACGTCGTGGGAGCGACTCGGCACGGGGACGACAGCATGGCGAAGGCACCCGCGAAGCGGCTCGACGCCGCCTGGCCACTGGCATCGGCGCGGCTGGCCACGGTCGGCGCGCCGTGGCTCTCCCGGTCGGTGCTCGCTGGCGGAGCGTGGCGCCTGCCGGGCTTTGCGGCGCTCCTCGTCCTCTGGCTCGGGATCGCGGTGGCGGAGCCGCCCGCGCCACTGAAGCTGAGCTGGTCGGTCATCCGTCACCAGGGCGACGGGCGGGAGGCGCGCACCGAGGCGGCGCTCAGCCTGACCAATACCGGCGCGGAGCCGCTCCCGGGTACGGGCTGGGCGATCCACTTCACGTGTCTTGCCGGACTCGTGCCCGGTGCCGTCACGGACGGGTTGGCGGTCGAGAGCCTGGGCGGTACCTATTACCGGCTGCTGCCGGGACCGGACTTCGCGGGGCTCGCGCCGGGCGCGACGGTCGTGGCCGTCGTCCGCCATCCCGGTCTCGTCATCGGCGACTCGTCGGCGCCGCAGGGGCCTTTCCTCGTGCGCGCCGCCACGCCCGGGATCGGCGTGCCGCTCGCCGTCAACGAGACGGTCCCGCGAACCGCGGCCGAGCAACTGCCACCCCTCGAGCCGGGCCGGCAGGCGCCTGACAGTGCGTCGATCTACGCGGCCAACGCCGAGGTCGAGGATCTGCCGGCGACGGCCCTGCCGCCCTTCCTGCCGCGGCCGCTCTTTGTCGAGCAGCTACCCGGCAAGCTGCCCCTCGCCCGCCGGCCGCCGGTGCGCGCCGGGCCGGGGCTCGACAGTGCACGCCGCGCGGTTGACGCGTTGCTTGATCGTGCGTTCCGGCCCGGGTCGCCGCGTGGCGGTCCGCCGATCGTGCTCGGTCTCGGAGCCGTGCCCGGGCTGTCGTCGCCCGAGGCCTATGAACTGACCGTCGACCCGGTCCGGGGTATCCGGGTGCGCGGCCAGAGCCGCCTCGGCGTGCTGCGCGGCGTCGCCTCGCTGTCGTTTCTGCTGCCACTGCCCGGGACTCCGGCCGCGCGCGTACCCGCCCTCGTCGTCCGCGACGAGCCTCGTTTTGCGTACCGCGGCCTGCAGCTCGACGTTGCCCGCAATTTCCAGCCCCCCGCAGCGGTGCGCCGCACGCTCGACCTGATGGCCCGCCTCAAACTGAACACGCTCCACCTGCACCTGAGCGATGACGAGGGCTGGCGTCTGGCCATCGACGGCCTGCCGGAGCTGACCACGGTCGGCGGCCGGCGCGGCCACGCCGCGGTGACCGACCAGGATTACCTGCCGCCGGCGCACGGCTCGGGACCCGATCCCGGCGATGGCCATGGCAGCGGCTACTACACGCAGCGCGACTTCGTCGACCTCCTGCGCTACGCCGACGAGCGCGGGATCACGGTCGTACCCGAATTTGACATGCCGGGGCATGCGCGGGCCGCCATCAAGGCGATGGACGCGCGTCAGCGCCGGCTTGCCGCGGACGGGCAACCCGGCGCCGACGCCTATCGGTTGAGCGAGCCGGCCGATCGCTCGCGGTACCTCAGCGACCAGGGCCATGACGATAACGCCCTGAACCCCGGGCTCGAGTCGACCTACGCGTTCATCGATCGCGTCTTGTCGGGACTCGCCTCGACCTACCGCGAGGCCGGCGTCGCGCCCGGTGCCGTACACATCGGCGGCGATGAGTTGCCGGCCGGCGTCTGGGAAGGATCGCCCGCCTGTGCCGCGCGCAGCGGCGCGCTCGGGCTCGGCTCGGTGGCGGAACTCAAGGCTTACTTTACGCGACGGGTCCTGACGATCGCCGAGGCACACGGACTGAAGGTCGCTGGCTGGGAACAGATCGGCCTGCGACCGGCGCCCGCCGCGGCAGGCCCGGCGGCGGCGGAACCGGATGCCGCTCTCGCCCGGGACGGCGTCACGCTTTACGTGTGGAACGACGTCGCCGACGGCGATGACCTCGCCTACCGCCTCGCCAACGCCGGCTACCGGATCGTCCTCGCTGGCGCGAGTCACCTCTACCTGGACATGGCCTACGAGGACCGGGCCGAGGAACCCGGCCTCAACTGGGCGCCGTCGATTTCCGTCCGTCGCATCTACGATTTCGTGCCGTTCAATGGCGCCTGGCCGGCGACGCCGGCGGTCTGGCCGACCGCGGACGGGCGCGCCCGCATCGCCGGCCTCGAGGCGCAGCTCTTCGGCGAGACCGTGCGCAGCCAGGAGCGCCTCGACTACCTGTTGATGCCGCGGCTGGTCGCGGTTGCCGAGAGGGCCTGGAGCGCGGAGCCGGCCTGGGTACGGCTCGCCGATCCGGCGGCGGTGGCGGCACGCCACCGCCAGGATTGGGCGGTGTTCATGAACCAGCTCGCCAAGCAGGTGCTCATGCGCCTCGACCTCGAGGGCAGCGATCTGCGGTATCGGCTGCCGCCGCCCGGTCTGGTCCGTGACGGCGCCGTGATACGCGCCAATCACGCCTACCCGGGATTCCGGCTGCGTTACACGACCGACGGCACCGAGCCGACCGCCAGCAGCCCCGAACTGACGGCCGCGCTGCCTGCCAGCGGGCGGCTCGGTGTCGCCGCGTTCACGCCGACCGGACGAGCGGGACGGACTGCCCGTATAGAGATCGCCGATTGAGCGAGGTCCGGTGCGCCAGCCCACCGCAGCGGCCGACGGCAGGTCCACGCGGGACCTACAATACCGGCCGTAGACTGACGCGTTCGGCGTCCACGGCAGGCAGCGCGAGCCCGGCCTGAGCCCGGGGCACACAACCGACTCGCAGAGGAAGCACGGATGGAGTCGACGATCGAACTGGTAGCGCCGCTGCCCGGCTGGGTCCTGCCGCTCGCCGATGTACCGGATCCGGTGTTCTCCGCCGGCCTCGCCGGCGATGGCCTGGCGATCGACCCGACCGGCAGCACCCTCCACGCCCCGTGTGCGGGGACGGTCGTCTGGCCGCCGCGCGCCGCGCACGCCGTTACCCTTCGCTCGGCCGCGGGCGAACTGCTGATTCACGTCGGCATCGACACCGTCGCCGTGGGCGCCGAGGTCTTCCGCCGCCTCGTTGCCGAGGGCGAGCAGGTCGTGCCCGGACAGCCGTTGCTGGCCTTCGACCTCGACCGCGTCGTCCGCGAGGCGCCGAGCGCGATTACGCCGATCGTCATGGCCGATCGCCATGCCCGGACAATAGCCTGGCGGGCGCCGCCGGGTCGTATCGACACCGGCAACGCCCTGCTCCGTCTCGGTGCCTCCCGCGTGCCGCCGACCGCAGGCATCGCCGACGGCAGCACGATCCGCCACGAGCGGTTCTTTCGCGTTCCCTTCGCGCACGGTCTGCACGCCCGGCCGGCGGCGATGCTGGTTGCCGCTCTCGCACCCCATGACGCGGCGGTCATCGTCCGGATTCGCGGCCGGGAGGCCGACGCCCGCAGCCCGGTCGCGCTCATGACCCTCGGCGTACGGCAGGGCGACACCGTCGCCGTGGCAGCCGCGGGGCCCGACGCCGAGGCAGCCCTCGAGGCCGTGGCCACGCTGCTGGCCCGGGTGGTGGCGCCGGCACGCGCCGACGGGACGCGGCCCCCGTCGCCGACGCCGGGCGGCGACCTGCCGGCGGTGATTGCCGCGCG
>CAIMCI010000268.1 GCA_903839465.1 uncultured Pseudomonadota bacterium | reverse complement strand
GTCGATGGCCAGACGCTGGAGCGCACCGCGACGAACAACGTCTCGCAGCTGACGCAGCTCGTGCCCAGCCTGAATTTCAGCTCGCCGAATCCGCGCAACACGGCCTTTACGATCCGCGGCCTCGGCAGCAGCGTGATCGCCATATCGCAGGCCAACGACGGCCTCGAGCCCGGCGTGGGTTTCTATGTTGACCAGGTCTATCACGGTCGCCCGGCCAGTGCCGCCTTCGATTTCGCGGACATCGAGCGTATCGAGGTGCTGCGTGGTCCGCAGGGCACGCTCTTCGGCAAGAACACGACGGCCGGTGCGATCAGCATCACGAGTCGCGCGCCGACCTTTCAGGCCGAGGGTGGCGCCGAGGTGTCGCTCGGCGACTACGCGTACTACCAGGGCAAGGGCTACGTGGCAGGACCGCTGTTCGCCGACAGCGTGGCGGGCAGGCTGTCGGTGGCGGTGACCGAGCGCGGGGGTGTGTTGCGTACGGCGACGGGCGGCGCGCGGGTCAACGACGTGAACAACGTGGCGCTACGCGGCCAGCTGCTGTTCGTGCCCTCCGAGAAATTCAAGGTCCGGCTGAGCGCCGACTACGGCTCCATCGATACGGTCTGCTGCACGCAGGTCTATTACGGTGTCGGTACGACACTGAAACCCGCCTCCAGGCAGTATCCGGCGCTGGCGAAAGGTGCCGGCTATACGCCGCCGAGCCTGAATCCCTACGACCGGTTGACCGACATCGACGCCAGGCTCGCCGTCGCGACCAACGAGGGCGGCGTGGCGGCGGTGGCCGACTGGTCGCTCGGCGACGTGACGTTGACCTCGGTCAGCGCCTAGCGCTACTGGAACTGGGATGCTGCCAACGACCGCGACTACACGCGCCTGCCGATACAGACGGTGCAGCACATCCCCTCGCGCCAGGACCAGTACAGCCAGGAACTGCGCGTCGCCTCGGGACCGGCCGGCCCGGTGCAGTACGTCGCCGGCGTGTACTGGTACGGGCAGACCATCACCGGTGAGCCGATCAGCGAATACGGTGCGAAGGCAACCTACTGGCTGCTGGGCGGGCCGGCCAAGTACCCGTCGGCGCTGCTCGACGGCTACGGCACCGACGGACACACCCGTTTTCATTCCGACAGCTACGCCGGTTTCGGCGAGCTGACCTGGAAGCCGTTGCCGCGCCTGAGCCTGACCGGCGGGCTGCGCTACACGGCCGAGAACAAGGACGGCCGTTTCGCCTCGACGGTCTACGGCGGGCTTGAGACCCAGTCGCCGGCGCTGATCAAGGCCAAGCTGTCGATCCTGCGTCCGCAGGCCTACGCGGCGAGCGTCTCGGACGGCAGCCCGTCCGGGCGGCTCAGTGCGGCCTTTGACTGGAACCCGGCGGTCATGACCTACGTAACGGCCGCGCGTGGCGCGAAGTCCGGAGGGATCAACATGTCCGGCTTGCCACTGAACGCGGCGAACCTGCCTGCCCTGGCGACCGCCGTCGTGCAGCCGGAGCGGAGCACGACGTTCGAGGCGGGCATCAAGACCCGCCTGTGGGGACAGCGGCTCGAGGTCAACGTCGATGCCTACCGGACCGTTGTCCGCGATTTTCAGGCAAACGTCGTCGACACGGCGCCGGGTGCCTTGCGTGGCTACCTCGCCAACGTCGACCGGGTCGAGGTGAAGGGGGTCGAACTCGACTCCGTCCTTGCGCTGACGCGAGACCTGTCCGTCTATGCAGCCGGTGCGTGGACCGACGGTCGCTACGCCTCGTACGCCAACGGTCCGTGTCCGCTCGAGTCGATCGGCTCGACCACGCCCGTCTGCGACCTGAGCGGCCGTCCGCTGCCCGGGACGCCGCGCGTGGCCGCCTCGCTCGGCGCCGAGGCTCGCCGGCCGCTCGCGCTTGCCGGGCTGACCGGCGAACTCTTCGTGCGCGTCGACGGGACGCACCGGGGCGAGGTGTACGGGGACCCCTCGGACTCGCGCTACACCCGGATCGATGGCTACTCGCTCGTCAATCTCAGCGTCGGCTTTCGCGCCGCCCGCAACTGGGAGTTCCTCGCCTGGTCGCGGAATCTGCTGGACCGCAACTACATGCAGAACCTGACGGTCCAGGCCGGCAATTCCGGGCTCGTCGTCGGCACACCGGGCGATCCGCGGACGGTCGGGGCGACGCTGCGCGGCCACTTCTAGCGGCGGGCCCGGCCGGTGGCGTGACATAAGCCGGTGGCCGGCCGCGGGCGCGAAAGCGGGCGGCCCCCGTTGCGCTAGAATCCCGGCGTTCCCCGGGAGAGCGCATGCCGGTCACGATCCTCGATTCCCGACCGGTAGCGCCGGTCACCCGCCGTGCGACGGTGCTGTTCGTGGATCTGCGCGGTTATACGGGCCTCGCCGAGCGCGTGCCGCCCGCCGACCTCGTGCCGATGCTGGACGAGTTCTTCGGGCTCCTCGCGGTGACGGTGGAGCGCCACCTGGGCGAGATCTTCCACGTCGCCGGCGACGGCATGCTGGCCGGCTTCGGTCTGGAGCCCGAGGGCCGGGCGGCGGCGGGGGCGGCGGTGGCGGCGGCGCGCGAGATGCAGGACACCTTTGCCGCGCTCGGTGCGCGCTGGAAGTCGCGGCTTGCCCTCGACACCGGCATCGGCGTCGGCATCCACGCGGGCGAGGTCGCCCGCGCGCTCCTCGGTCCGCCGGGGCGCCCGACCGCGCCCCTGCTCGGTGACACGGTCAACGTCGCGGCCCGCCTCTGCGCCCGGGCGCGGGCCGGCGAAATCCTCTTCTCGGCGGCGGTCGCCGCGGCGCTGCGCGAGGCCGGTGCCGATCCCGACCGCCTCGACGGCCACGCCGACTGCCGGCGCCTGCCGGCCTTCCAGGTGCGCGGTCGCGCCGAGCCGCTCGATATCTGGTGCGTGCCGGCGCCGGAACGGCGCATCGTCTGAGCGGGGTCGAGGCGCCGGCCGGCGCCTACCGCGTCTGTATACTCGGGCGATGACGCGGCGGGACTTCCTTCGGATCGTGCGGACCGGCACGGCAGGTCTCGCGCTCTACCTCGCAATATTCGCCGCTTCGGCCACGGTCACGCCGCCGCCCGAGGTATTGCACTACGACCTCGATACCCGGGTCGTTCGCGCCGCGGCCGATCCGTCGCGCTTTGCCATCGACCTGCCGCACCGGGTCTCTTCGGTGCAGGGCGGGCGCTGGTCGATCGACGGCACGACCGCAGTGTGGAGCTACGCGTACCGCATCCCGGGCGCCGTGTCGGTCGGCTTCCACGCCCACCAGGTCAGCCTGCCGGCGAGCGCCGTCCTGCGCCTCACCGCGGGCGGTACCACCTACGAGGTGCGCCGCCAGGACCTCGGGTCCGGCGAGTTCTGGAGCCGCCTCGGTCGCGGCGACAGCTATCACCTCGAGCTTCGCGTCGATCGCCGCGATCTCGCCCGCGTGCATTTCGCGATCGCCTCCGTGCAGGCGGGCTACCGCAGCCTCGAGCCCGGCGGACCCAGCCATCCGAGCTACCAGCGGGCGACGGCGGTCCGGCGTGCGGCCGCGGCGGCCGCGACCTCGTGCGTCGAGAACTACGAATGCGATGCGACCGCGGCCAACCGGCCGGCGGCCAGCGCCACGGTGATGCTCCTCATCGCCAACCAGTGGCAATGCACCGGCACGCTCCTCAACGACGTGCCCGCCGACGGTACCCCGTACGTGCTGACCGCGCGCCATTGCGAGAACGGCACGGTCGCCGGCGGCGCGCCGGACGCCGCCGGCTCGGTCACCGCCTACTTCGATGCGACGAGCGCCTGCGGCGCGCCGCCCCAGTCGGTCTTCGCGCTGCCGGTGCCGGTCGCCTACGGCGCGGCGACGGTGGTCGAGCAGCAGGATGTCTGGCTGATCCGGCTGCAGAACGTGCCGGCGCCCGCGCCGGCCGACCTGACCTTCGCCGGCTGGGACGCCGGCGCCCTGGCACCCGTCGGCGGCTATTCCGTGCACCACGCCAATTCGCTGGCCCAGCAGTACGTCGCCTGGAGCGGCACGGCGGCACACCGCACCGTCGGTGGCGCGACGCTCGGGGTCGGCTACACGAGCGACTTCTGGGAGGTCGTCAACGCCAGGGGCAGCGTCGATCACGGCGCCTCGGGCGCGGCGCTCTTTAGCAGCGGCGGTGCGGCGGTCGGCGTGCTCAGCCGGGCGGCCACGGCACGCTGTCCTGCGAGCCCGCCGCCCGCACCGAGCGACGCCTCGGCCACCGCGTTCTTCACCGCCTTCACCGACGTCTACGCAAGCACCGCCGATACGACGAGCAGCACCGGCGCGACGACGCTCCAGAAGGCACTTGACCCCGCGGGCAGCGGCCTGCGCGCGGTCGGCAGCGTCGCCGGTCTGCCGCCAAGCGGCGAGCTGTTCGCGAGCCCGGAAAGGCCCGTGGTGGGAGACACTCTCCAGCTGATACCGACGTGGTACAACGCGTCAGCCTGCACGGCGAGCGGCGGGGTCAATGGCGACGGCTGGGCCGGGCAGGCGCTGTCCCAGAACGGCGCCTACCCGGTCTTCGAGACGGGGCCCGGGACCGTGACCTACCGAATGGACTGCGTGCAGGGCGCGCGAGTCGCGCACGTCGCCAAGACCGTCGTCTGGGCAGCGGCGCCACCGAGCGCCGTCCTGTCGGCGGCCGACGCGAGCGTGACGCCGGTGAGCGGCGTCGGCTACGTGCTCAGCTGGACCGCCAACGAGACCGGCTGTGTCGCCGGTGGCGGGACGGCCGGCGACGGCTGGAGCGGCAGCCTGCCGTCGTCCGGCAGCCGGACGGTAACCGAAGCCGTGCCCGGCAGCGTGACCTACACGTTAAGCTGCGGAGCCGGCGCGACGGCGGTCACGGCCTCGGCAACCGTCTACTACGTCGCGCCCTTTGCGCAGGTCACGATCGTGCCGCCGACGGCGCCGCTCCTGCGCGTCGGCCAGCCGATCACGCTCTACTGGGTCGGCAATACGGCCTGCACGGCGAGCGGCGGCGAGCCCGGCGACGGCTGGGCGGGCAGCCGGACGGGCTACGGCTACGCGACGGTGACGGCGACGCAAGATGGCGTTCACACCTACCGCCTGACCTGCGCCACGGCGAGCGCCGAGATCGGCCAGGCGTTCACCACGGCACCCGCGCAGGCGACGCTGACCGCGGTGCAGTCGCCGCGGACCATCGTGCTCGACCAGGTGGCGGACTACAGCCCGAAGCTGACCTTCACCGCGAACGTCGCGCCGTGCCGGATCGACTACGCCGGACCGGCCAGCGGCACGCTGCTGTCCGGCGCCTACGCGACCGGCACCTGGTACTACTCGCAGCCGATCGCGGGGAACTATCTCTACACGCTCAGCTGCGGCGCCGGCAGCGACACGGCGACCGCGACCGCGTCGATCACCTGGGTGCAGCCGACCCCGCAGGTGTCGCTGACGGGACCGGGCAGCGAGGTCATCCTCGGCCAGGTGCCGTTCTACTGGACGACCAACGCGCTGCCCTGCGTCGGCTCCGGCGGCAGCCCTGGCGACGGCTGGGACGGCACCCTGAGCTACAACGGCGGCTGGCCCGGCAATTCGACGCTGACGCTCGTCAACCCGTCGACGCCGGGCGCCTACACCTACGTGCTCACCTGCGGCGAGGGCACGACCGCGAGCGCGCAGGCGAACGTCGTCTACAACAGCGCCGGCGGGACGACCCTCACCTTCACGATGTCGGCGCCCTACGGCTACGAGGGGCAGTTCGTGCCCTACACGTGGCAGTCGGCGGTCGGGCCCTGCACGGGCAGCGGCGGCGTGGCCGACGACGGCTTCACCGGGCCGCTCGCGACGGCCGGCAGCGGTACGTTCCACGCCCCGGCCGGCTACTATCCGCTGACCCTCGTCTGCGGCAGCGGCGCCGCCGGCGTCGAGGTGCAGAACTATTTCCTGATCCAGCCGTTTACAGGCGTGACGGTGGCCTTCGGCAACACCGCGCCCTACGGCCTGACGCACCAGAGCTATACGCTGGCCTGGTCCGCCGGCGAGGCCAACTCGTGTACGGCGAGCGGCGGGCGCAGCGGCGACGGCTGGAGCGGCACGCTGCCGACCAGCGGCCAGCGCGCGGTGACCGAGGCGGTGGCGGGCGCGGTCAGCTACGCCATCACCTGCTACAACGGCAGCCAGTCGGGTGCGGCGTCGACGACCGTGACCTGGGTCGCGCCGCCGACCGTGACACTGTCGGTGCCTTCGCTGTCGACGACCACGGGGCTCGACATACCGCTGACCTGGACCAGCACCGACACGACCGACTGCCAGGCCTCGAGCACGCCCGCGGGTCTCTTCACCGGGCCGGTGCCGGCGAGTGGCACCCGCCCGCTGCCGAGCGGCAGTGGCCCGTCGGTCAGCTACACCATCGACTGCACGGGTTCGGCGATCGGCAGTGCGCGCGGCACGGTGACCTTGACGCTCGTGCCGGCGCCGACCGTCAGCGTCACCTCGAGCGCGTCAACCGTGAACCCGGGCCAGAGCTTCACGCTGACCTGGAGCGCGACGAACGCGACCCGCTGCACGCCGTCGGGCGGCGCCTCCGGCGACGGCTGGAGCGCGATCGGCGGCCTGTCCGGTTCGGTCACCGTGCACGAGTCCGCGATCGGCACCTACGGCTACGTTCTCGACTGCACCAACGACGGCGGGCCTGGCGTCGGCTCCGGCTCGGTGACCGTCAACGTGGTCTCGCCACCGCCGGCCGCCACCGGCGGCGGCAAGGGCGGCGGCGGTGGCGTCGATCCGCTGTCGCTCGCCGCGCTGGGGCTCCTCGCCCGGCAGCGAGGCCGGCGACGCTGAACCGGCGGTGAGTACGCATTGCGGTCGCATCGCCCGACCGCGATGATCGGGGCCGGCCAGCGACCGGTCCACCCGATGCGCGATCCCGATCCTGAATCCGGTCCCGGACCCGGTCCCGAACCCGGTCCCGAACCCGGAACCGAGCGCGGCGCGACGCCGCTCGCGCGCGGTTGGGCATACCTGCGCCGTGCGCTTGCGCGCGCCGGGCCGGGGCTGATCACCGGCGTCGCCGACGACGACCCGTCCGGGATCGGCACCTACGCCCAGGCGGGTGCCGCCTACGGCTTCAACCTGCTGTGGACGATGC
>CAIMCI010000267.1 GCA_903839465.1 uncultured Pseudomonadota bacterium | reverse complement strand
GGGCGGGGCGATGGCGACGATCGTTGGCAATGAGTATCCCGACATCTACGCGGCGATTGCCGTGCATTCCGGCCTCCGCCAGGGGGCGGCTGCCAGTGTCGCGGCGGCGCTTGCCGTCATGCGCGATGGCCGCGAGCGCGGCTCGGCCGAGTCGGCGGCGTCGCGCGGGGCCAAGGTCCCGCTGCCGACGATCATCTTCCACGGCGACGAGGATACAACAGTGCATCCCGCCAACGGCGCTGCACTTTTTTCAGCGTTTGACCTGCCGGCAGAAAATCCTGGTGCGGCGGCGCCAGGCCAGCGTGACGAGACCGTCGTTGAAGCACGACCGGACCAACACGGCTACCGGCGGTCCACGGTGCGCGAGCCCGACGGGCAGGTGCTGGCCGAGTACTGGCGACTGAGTGGCGGCGGGCACGCGTGGTCCGGCGGCGATCCGCGCGGCTCGTTCACGGACGCCCGGGGACCGGACGCCGCGGCGGAATGCCTGCGCTTCTTCCTCCAGCACCGTCGCCGCGCGGTGCCATCCGGCGCCTGAGCTCGCCGTCAGAGTTGCAGTGCGCGGGCCGGACGGTGACGGGTGCCGTAGGTCTCGGTGCGAAACGCGCTCGGCGTGCAGCCGAGGCTCTTGCGAAACACCCGGGACAGATGCGCCGTATCGGCGAATCCGCAGCGCTGGGCGATCTCGGAAATCGCGAGATGGGTGCTGCCGAGCAACCACCTGACGTGGCTGACCCGAAGCTCCAGCAGCACTGCCTGCGGGCTGCGGCCAAGCGAGTCGTGGAAGTCGCGTTCGAGCTGCCGAACGCTCATGTGCAGGGCAGCGGCCACGTCGGCGATGCTCACCGACCAGCCGAGCCCCTGTTCCATCAGCCGGATGGCCCGGCGTACGCGGGGATGCTCGACCGTGGCGAAGGTGTCGGCCAGAGGCTGCGGCGCGGCGGCCGGCAGTGGCGCGTCCTCGACCAGGATGCGCAGGCATTTGATCGCCGGTGCGATGCCGAGGTGCCGCTCGATGATGTAGGCCGCAAGATGGGTGACGCTGGTGCCGCCCGCGCACGTCAGGCGCTGGCCGTCGGCGACGTAGAGCTGGTCCGCAGTGACCCGTACGTCGGGGAACTCACGCACGAAGTCATCGAGGTGCAGCCACAGCACGCAGCATTTGAAGCCCTGCATGAGGCCGGCCCGGGCGAGCACGAAGGAACCCGTGCAGATGCCGACGAGGGGCACGTTCTGGCGCGCCGCCCGGCGCAGGAACTCGATGGTTGCCGCGCCGACGCGGTGGGAACCGCGCAGGAGTCCGCCGGCGACGACGATATAGTCGAAGTCATCGGGGTCGGCGAACGTTTGCCAGGGACGCACGTCCACGCCGCAACTCGACTTCACGGGCTTGAGGTCCTCGCCGAGCAGGGTCCACGACGCATCGACGGGCCGGCTGCGGTCACTCTCGTCCGCGGCGAGGCGCAGTGCGTCGACGAATGACGCAAAGGCGGTCAGCGTGAACTCGGGCACCAGCACGAAGGCGACGCGGAGCTTCGCCCGCGACGTCTCGGGGTCGGCTCGGTCGGCCGCTGCTGTGTGCGGCGCAACAATATTTCGAGGGTGCATTCGCCCGGATCCTGCGTTGCGCTCTGTTGGCCCGATGTCGTATAAGTCCTGCACATTGTCGTAATTATTCAATGCAATAGGCAACCGTCCCCATAACCTCGTCTTGGACAGAGACCGTTGACGTACTCTTCGGTCTGACCGAATTTGATCGGGTTTGGTGCGCCCGCTACCGGACTGGTCCTGCGCCGGTTCCGATGGCGGTGCCTTGCGGCGCGGGCCGGTAGCCTCAGGCGCCGGACGCCAGGGATGTCGGGGCCGCCGCGCGCGAGCGTGCGACGGGGCCATGGCCGGCGGGTAGGTACCCGTCCTGCCGTTTTTTTATTTTGGGGGGACCGTTGATGAATTCGAAGCTCTCGTACGCCATAGCAGCCATCCTCAGCGGCGTGACCATCGGTGCCGGCGCCATCGCCGCCGACGCGCCCGCAGATACCTCGGGTGATTCGCTGGGCGAAATCATCGTGACCGCGCAGCGCCGCAACCAGAGCATGCAGGACGTGCCGATTTCGATGCAGGCCTTCACGGCCGAGTCGCTCGCCGAGCTCAACGTTACGACCTTCGACGATTACCTGCGCTACCTGCCGAACGTCACCACCGCCAACAACGGCCCCGGCCAGAACGAAGTGTTCATGCGCGGACTGAGCGCGGGCGCGCAGCCCAGCCAGGGCAGCGGCTCGACGGCGGCGTTCCCGAACGTCGCGATCTACCTCGACAACCAGTCGGGCCAGCTGCCGGGGCGCAACCTCGACATCTACGCTGCCGACCTCAACCGGATCGAGGTGCTGGAGGGACCGCAGGGGACGCTGTTCGGCTCCGGCGCCCAGGCCGGCGTGATCCGCTATATCACGAACGAGCCCAAGCTCAACAAGTGGGAAGGCAGCGTCAAGGCCGGCTACGGCGTCACGGCGCACGGTGATCCGAACACCGACGTGACGGCGGTGATCAACATCCCGCTGATCGACGACAAGCTCGCCATCCGCGGGGTGATCTATAACGACCAGCGTGGCGGATACATCAACAACGTACCGGCGACGTTCACGCGCGCCAATACCGACGTCGGCATTCACTATGCCGGCTATCCGGCGGCCGGCGGCAAGTGCCCCAACGGTAAGCCTCCCGGACTGTGGAACGGCAGCCAAGTCTGTGCGCCGGCGAACAGTCAGACGATCAACAACTACAACATTGCCGCGAACGCGATCAACCCGGTCGTCTACAAGGGCATCCGTGTCGAGGGCCTGTACAAGATCAATGACGACTGGGACGTGCTGATCTCGCAGAGCTACCAGAACCTGGAAACGCAGGGCGTGTTCTACCAGCAGCCGAATGCCTCCGACGGCGCGGCACTGAATCCGCTCGAGGTGACGCTCTTCAACCCGTCACACAACACCGACAAGTTCGAGAGCACCGCCTGGACGGTCAACGGCAAGATCGGCGCCCTCAAGGCGATCTACACCGGCGGCTTCCTGGTCCGCAAGGTCGACCAGGTCAGTGACTACACGAACTATGCCCGCGGCGTGTACGCGAGCTACTACCAGTGCACCCCGGCGGGTCCCGGCGTGCCGGAGTCGAAGTGCTTTACGCCAAGCGCCGTATGGCGGTCGGTGGAGCGGAACGAACACCTGCAGAACGAATTCCGCCTCAGCACGCCCGACGAGTGGCGCCTGCGCGGAATCGCCGGTGTCTTCCTCGAGAACAACAAGCTGTACGACCAGAGCGACTGGCGCTACAAGAGCGTGCCGTCGTGCACGTCGGACGGCGCGGCCGGTACGCCGGGCAATGCCGGCTGCTTCGCCAACATCGGCACGGCGCCGGGTACATCGGTACTCAGCCCGGGCGTGCGTGACTCGCAGAGCTCGTTCTACCAGGACGACGTCCGCGAGGTGAAGCAGACCGCGTTCTTCTTCTCGGCCGACTTCGACCTCATTCCGAAGGTGCTGACGGCAACCGTCGGCACGCGCCACTACAAGTTCGAGAATTCGCTGAAGGGCGCCGTGAACGGCAGCTTCTACTGCTACCAGGGCGGCAATCCGCCCGGCGGCTGCCAGGGCACGGCCTACAACCTCGACGCGTCGGGCCTCAGCAACACGGAGTCCGGCTGGAAGAGCCGGGCGAACGTCAGCTGGCACATCACGCCGGAGCTGATGGTCTACTACACCTACTCGCAGGGCTTCCGGCCGGGCAGCTTCAACCAGAACGGCGGCACCGGGCACGCCAACGGCCCGGATGGCAAGCCGCAGTACATCATCAACAAGGCCTACCTGTCGGACAAGCTGACCAACAACGAGCTGGGCTGGAAGGCGGAGTTCCTGAACAACAGGGTGCAGTGGAACGGTGCGCTCTATCAGGAAAACTGGGACGGCGTGCAGATCGCGCTGTTCGATCCGGGCCTCCTCGGCAACGTGTTCTCGAACCTGAACGGCCCGAACTACAGGATCCGCGGTCTCGAAACCTCGGTCGTCGCCCGCGTCGCCCGTGGCTTCACGGTGCAGGGTGCCGCGTCCTGGAACCACAGCGAGCAGACCAATGCGCCGCTGTTGATCAACAATAATCCGGACAGTGCGGGCTACAACAAGCCCATTCCGGCGACGAATCCGTTCGGCGCCTTGGGTTCGCCGAGCGCGAACTCGCCGCCTCTGCAGTTCAGCCTGCGCGCGCGCTACGAGTGGGCCATCGGTGACTACTCGGCATTCGCCCAGGCCGGCGCCTCCCACTCCGGCCATTCGTTCACGCAGGCCGGCGCGAACCCGACGATCGCCCAGGCCGGCGCGATCAACACGTCCCGCCTGCGCTTCGAGCTGCCGGCGTACTCGGTCTACGACGCGTCGTTCGGCGTCGCCAAGGACCAGTGGACGCTCGCGGTATTCGGCGAGAACCTGGCGAACTCGCACGCCTCGACGTTCACAAGCACGGACCAGTTCATCGTGGCGGAAACGCCGCTGCGGCCGCGCGTCATCGGCCTGACCATGGGCTACAAGTTCTAGTGCGCAAACCGCCGCCGGCGGCTGGCACCGGCGGCGCTGCCGCCGGTCGCCGGTGCGGGGGAAGACAACGTTGAATCGGAACATGTCTGACCGGCCTCAGGGCTGGTGGCAGAGGGTTGCCGCGCTTGGCCTGTTGTCGGTGGTGGTCGCCGGATGCGGCCACCGGCAGGCCGGCGCGCCGCCGGGTCCGGCCGCCGGTCAGGTCGACCAGGCGCGCCTCGATGCCGCGGACCGGCAGCCCGAGAACTGGTTTGCGCCGGGCCGTGACCAGGACGGTACCTACTATTCGCCGTTGAAGCAGATCGATGCCGGGAACGCCGGTCGCCTAGGCTTTGCCTGGGAGTACGACCTTGGCAGCCCGCGGCGTGGCCAGGAGGCGACGCCGATCGTTGTCGATGGCGTCATGTACACGTCCGGCACCTGGGGCTACGTCTACGCACTCGACGCGGCCACCGGCAAGGAGCGCTGGAGGTACGACCCGCACGCCGATCCGGCGGCAGCGCGGAACCCCTGCTGCGACCTCGTGAACCGTGGTGTCGCGGTCTGGAAAGGCCGGGTCTACGTCGCCGCGGTTGACGGCCGGCTGCACGCTCTCGACGCCGAGACGGGGCGCAAGATCTGGGACGTCGACACGATCGCCGATCACTCGATGCCGTATTCCAGCACCGGCGCGCCGCAGATCGCCGGCAAGGTGATCGTCATCGGTAACAGCGGATCGGATATGGGTCGGGGCGGGGTACGCGGTTACGTGTCCGCGTACGACCTCGAGTCCGGTGAGCTCCGGTGGCGTTTCTATACGGTGCCGCCGGCACCGGGCAAGCCGTACGAGAACCCCGAACTCGAGGCGGCCGACCGGACGTGGGACCCGGGGCGAGGCGCCACCTACCAGGGTGGCGGCACCGCGTGGGACGGCTTTGCCTACGACCCGAAGCTCGATCTGGTCTACTTCGGGACCGCCAACGCCGCACCCTACGACCTGCGCCAGGTGGGCCCGGCCCATCTCGACAGCCTCTATACGGCGAGCATCCTGGCCGTCAACGCCAGCACCGGGCGGCTCGCCTGGCACTACCAGACCACGCCCCACGACCAGTGGGATTACGATGCCGTGCAGAAGCTCGTGTTCGCCGAGCTGCCGGTCGCTGGCAAGCGCCGCCCGGTCGTGATGCAGGCGTCGAAGAACGGCTACTTCTACGTGCTCGATCGCCGGACCGGTGAACTCCTGTCCGCCGATGCCTACACCTACGTCAACTGGTCCACGGGCGTGGACCTGAAAACCGGCCGGCCGATACCGGCGGCACAGGGTGACTGGACGACGGGGCCGAAGAACGTCTATCCGTCCTGGGCCGGGGGCCACACGTGGAACCCGATGTCGTTCAGTGCCGGAACGCACCTCGTGTACATCCCGACGCTCGACATCCCGAACGTCTGGGTCGACATGCCGGCGAACGGCGGCGCGGTGAAATACGTCAACGGCTTTTTTACCGTCAACGCGGTGACACCTGACGACAGCTACGATCCGGCCAGCCTGAAGGCGCTGCTCGGGCCACTCCCGGAGCTCAAGGTCCTGCAACAGGAGCGCAAGGGCAAGCTGGTGCGCGAGGTCCTGCGGGCCTGGGATCCGGTCGCCCGCAAGGTGGTGTGGGAGCAGGAAACGTCCTCGGGGTTGCGGGGCTACGACGGCGGGGTCCTCAGCACCGCGGGCAACCTCGTCGTCCAGGGCCGGGGCAGCGGCGAGTTGTGGGTCTACGCCGCCGATACCGGTGCCGTACTCGCCAAAATCCCGACCGGCAGCCACATCCTCGCCGCGCCGATGACCTACGCGGTGGGCGGCGTGCAGTACCTGGCCGTGCAGGTAGGCTACGGCGGTGCGGCCATCACGGTCGGGCCGATTCCACCGAGCAGCGCGGCCGCTACCTACGAAAACACCAACCGGATCATCGCCTTCAGGCTCGACGGCGGCCCCGTGCCGACACCGCCGCGGCGTACCGAAATCCGCTTCGAGAAGCCACCGGAGCCGACCGCGGCAGGGGCGGTCGTGCGCCGCGGCGAAGTGCTCTTCGTGCAGGAGTGTTCCCGCTGCCACGTGCTCGGCCTGTCGGTGACGCCGGACCTCAGGCGCCTGACGGCGGGGCAACACGCCGCGTTCAAGGACATACTGTTGCACGGCGCGGTCGCGCCGAGCGGCATGGAAAAATTCGATGATGTCCTGAGCGAGGCGGACGCGGACGCCATTCACGCCTACCTGATCGACGAGGCATGGAAGGCGTACCGAAACCAGGAAGCGGCACCGAAACCCCGTTAATTCGCGCGACGGCGCAGACCACCCAACGCCTACAGGATATCCGGATGAATGAACGCGCCCCCGACGTAGCTTCGAACACGAGCGGCGAGCCGGAGCTCAGCCGCTCCCTGCGCCCGCGCCACATCTCCATGATCACGATCGGCGGGATCATCGGCGCCGGGCTCTTCGTCGGCAGCAGCGCGGCGATCGCGGCGACGGGTCCGGCCGTGGTGCTCAGCTACGCGCTGACCGGCCTCCTCGTCCTGCTCGTGATGCGCAGCGTCGGCGAAATGGCGGTCGCACTGCCCCACGTCCGGTCCTTTACCGACTTCACGCGCGAGGGCATCGGCCACTGGGCGGGATTCGTCGTCGGCTGGCTCTACTGGTATTTCTGGGTGATCGTGATCCCGGTCGAGGCGATTGCCGGGGCGAACATCATCAAGGACTGGCTGCCGCAGCTGCCGACCTGGGCGATCGGTACCGGCCTGATGCTCGCGATGACGGGCGTCAACCTGATGTCGGCCCGCTCCTACGGCGAATTCGAGTTCTGGTTCTCGTCCATCAAGGTCTCCGCGATCATCGTCTTCATCCTGCTGTCGCTCGCCTACCTCTTCGGCGCGCTGGGACCCCACATGTCGCCCCCGGATCTCTGGGCGGCGCACGGTGGCGCCATGCCCAAGGGGCCCGTTGCCGTCGTTACCGCCGTGACGACGATCTTCTTCTCGATGATGGGTGCGGAGATCGCGACCATTGCCGCCGCCGAGTCACCGGATCCGGCCAAGGCCGTTGCCCGCATGGTCTCGACCGTCGTCTGGCGGATCGTGATCTTCTACGTCAGCTCGCTGTCGCTGATCGTCTGCATCGTGCCCTGGCAGGACATCAAGCCGGGCATCTCGCCGTTCATCCTCGCGATGAACGCGATCCACGTGCCCTACGCGGGCCTCATCATGACGGTCATCATCCTGACCGCCGTGCTGTCGTGCCTGAATTCGTCGTTCTACGTTGTCTCGCGCGTCCTGTTCGCGCTCGCCCGTCACGGTGATGCGCCGCACTGGCTGGTCCAGGTCAACAAACGGCACGTCCCCGCCCGCTCGGTCTATATCGGCACGGTCGCCGGCCTGCTCGGCATCGTCGCCCAGCAGCTGGCACCGGACACCGTCTTCACGTTCCTGGTCAACGCGTCGGGAGCCCTGATCGTCGTGATCTACATGGCCACCTGCGTCGCCCAGATCCGCCTGCGCTTTGCGCGCATCCGGGCCGGCGTGCCGCCGGTCGGCGTGCAGATGTGGCTGTTTCCCTGGGCGAGCTATGCCGTGATCCTGGCGATGGGCCTGGTGCTCGTGGCGATGGCGCTGAACGAGGACATGAACAGCCAGTTCTGGGCGAGCCTGCTGTCGATTGCGGCGGCGATCGTGGCCTACTGGGTCGTGAATCTCTACAAGGGCAAGCGCTGAGGCTGCGCGTTCGGGTTCCCCGGTCACGGCACCGTCCGGAGCGGCGTTTCGACGCGACGCGCTGAGGACGGTCGCGGTCCGGCCGATCGCTGCCCGTCAACCGCGGGACGGTTAGGAGGCGGCCGCCGGTGTCTCCCGGTCGAGGGACGCCCAGATGTCCCGGACCCAGGACCGGATCGCGAGCGCCTCCTGCCAGCGGTCCGAGAGCTCGAGGCCCTGCGCATCGGTAATCGCGTAACCGGGCGGCCCGAGCTCGCAGAGGAAGACGCAGGTCGCGTCGGCCGTGTTGCGCCCGCGCCAGCTCTTCAGCCCGCGGGTCCACAGCGACCGGAACAGCTCGACCCACGGCTGGTGCTGCGGGAAGGCGATCGGCACCTGGATCTGCTCGCGCGAGGCCACGCGCCCCTGGAAGCAGTCGGAGCGGTCGTGGATGCGCTGCAGCAGGCCCTGATCGCGGGAACTCAGCGGCAGCTGGAATTCGCGCTCGAGAACGAAGTGGGAAAGGTCTGCCGTCAGCATCAGCTCCGGAACGGCGTCCAGCACTTCAAGCGTGTAGTAGAGGTCGTTCAGCAGGCTGTCGCGGTGCGTTTCGAACAGGAGGTCGATGCCCATGTCCTCGGCCTCGGCCAGCCAGCGGTAGAGGAGTGGCAGGGCACCGGCGACCGAAATCGGCGTGACCTGCGCGATCGCGTTGACCTTGACGGCGCGCGCCTCCAGCGCGAACTCCAGCAGCGGCTTCATGTCCCGGACGCGCCGTGGAAAGAGATTGACCATGCACTGCAGGCCGTACCTGGCGAACAGGGGCAGGGTGTCGCGGTAGGTCTGCAGATCCTCGAGCGACGGGTCGAGACAGACGCCGTCGTAACCGGCTTCGGCGATCAGGCGGAAGTTCTCGTCGGCCGACCGTTCGGGCAGCGAGGGGTGGCGCCGCTCCATCGCCCAGAGCGACTGGAAGACTTCGAGTTTCTGCATGGCGGCGGCCGGTCAGAACGGGGTCAGGAAGGAGACGGCGTTGCCGCCGCTCGCGATTCCCTGCCGGGCCAGGGCGAGGAACTCCGGGCCGGTCATCGTGTCGGTGTAGTTCAGCACGCGAGAAACGCGATAGCGATGAAAGCTTTTAAGCTGCGCGGCAAACGGTATGACCCGCGTCGGATCGTCGCCGAACATCTCCCGGTGCAGCGCAGGCAGGCGGTACCAGGGAGTGGCCGCGCGCGAATGGTGCGCGTTGTGGAAGCCGAAATTCAGGACGAGCAGGTTGACCCACGTGTGGCGCAGCGACAGCGGATTGCTGAACGTATGGAGCTGCTCGTAGGTCCGATCACCGCGATGGGGCATCACGACGTTGTCGAACAGCACGGCCGTGCCGTCATAGTCATGCTGGATCGCATCCATGAACCGCAGCACGGTCATCATCAGGAGGTAAGCGACGACGTAGCCGACGGCGACGCGCGGCCAGTTCCAGGCGAGTACACCGAACAGGGTCGCCCGGACGATGAGCACCACGGCGTTGCGCAGGCGCTGCGGGCGCCTGGCCGGAATGATGAAGGCCTCGAACACCAGGACGGCGTGCATCAGCACATCCTGGGCCGGAATATAGAACCACTCGCACAGAAGGACGAACCGCGCTAGCAGCGGGTGCCTCGCAAGCCAGGCCCGCG
This sequence comes from uncultured Pseudomonadota bacterium, assembly GCA_903839465.1. GTDB lineage: Bacteria > Pseudomonadota > Gammaproteobacteria > Steroidobacterales > Steroidobacteraceae > CAIKMS01. The sequence continues at coordinate 1,553 of CAIMCI010000267.1, read as the reverse complement.
AGTCGAACCACATCACGTCGGCGTTGTCGGCGTGATGGCGGAAGTGCTTGTAGCGGATGTCCTCGAAGGTCGCATAGCAGCTGCCGGTCATCCAGGTGAAGAGCACGCCGAGTCGGGCGTTGTGCGCGTTCAGCCTGAAGATCGTCTGGTGACCGCACTCGTGCAGGAGATAGGCCGCAATCGTCATGGCGTGGCCGAGGAGCAGCGTGCCGGCGATGGCGAGCGGCCAGCCGCCCGCGAAGAGGGCGGCGAACCCGAGTACGTAGCCGCCAACCGCGTAGCCGATCGCGAGGCCGTGGTAGAGGGGTCCGGAGGAGTCCTTGAAATACGGGGCTGACATAGGGTGTTGCCTGTACGCTGGACGAGGGGCTTGGTAGTAGGGCGTGTAATGGCGCTATGCTGTTTGCCGCGTCCTGTCGGGGCCCGCGGCCCGGCGCTGGCGCTGGGCACCGGGCCTCGCCAGAACCGCTCCCTTAACCACAGGCAGAGTTTGGCATCGGGGACCCTTCCAGGCAATTACTGGCGATACAGGAGATATCAGCGTGGCTAATGGAGTGGGCCGTGCCTTGCCGCAAATCAACACGCTGCTCGCCTTCGAGGCCGCCGGGCGCCTGGGCAGCTTTTCGGAGGCGGCGGGCGAACTCGGGCTGACCCAGTCGGCTGTCAGCCAGCAGATGCGCAAGCTCGAGCAGCTGACCGGGCAGCGCCTCTTCCTGCGCAAGGGCACGGGCGTGCGGCTGACGAGCGCCGGCGAGTTGCTGTTCAAGACCGTCGGCACGACGCTCGCCGGCCTCGTCGCCGGGTTCGATCGCATCGAGCCGTACAAGAACAAGAGTTCGGTCGTCATTGCCTGCCCGGCGGATTTCGCGCGCGGTTGGCTGATGCCGAGGCTCGCCCCGCTGCGGGCGCTGCAGCCGGCCATGGAGGTCTGGATCGTCACGCAGAAGGCCTACCGGGAGATCGACCGGATCGACGTCGACCTGATTGTCTCGCCGCGCCCGATACACGCCGCGGACGTGGAGTGCGTGCCGCTGCTGGCGGATCGTTGCGTGGCCGTCTGCGCCCGGCGGCTGCACGCGCGGCTCGGCCGTCTCACGTTTGCCGACCTCCTGACCCAGGCACCGCTGCTGATGCTGGAGGCGGAGCCGGAGTGGGGCGGGCTGCTGCGCGGCCGGCGGGCGATACGCGGCGCGACGATCGACGACAGCGGCGTGCTGCTCGACGCCGTGGAGCGGGAACTCGGTGTCGGCTATGTCTCCTCCGTCGCGGCCTCGGCGGCGGTACAGGAGGGCCGGATCAGCATCCTCGGTGCAGTGCCGGCCAAAGAGCGGGACCCGCTCTGGTTGATGCGGACCCGGCTCAAGCCGAGGACCCCGGTGGCGGACCTCGCCTTCCGCTGGATGATGGAGTCCGTGTCCGCCTCGCCGTAAGTCGCCGCGCTCACGGCACGGTATTAGTTTTCGTAATGATTTCTGCAACCCGGCTAATTGTGACCCGATCCGGCCGCTGCCAGACTGTGGCGGAACCGGTCGCCGCGGCATCCCGTTGCTGAG
>CAIMCI010000266.1 GCA_903839465.1 uncultured Pseudomonadota bacterium | reverse complement strand
GGCTCGGCGACGACGATCCCGACCCCGAACTCGGGCGGGTGACGAGCGCGCTGGCTGACGTCGCCGGCAGCGGGGTTGCCGTGTACCTGATGCACGGCAACCGCGACTTCCTCGTCGGCGACGGCTTCGCCCGCGCGACGGGCGCCACGCTCCTCACCGACCCGACGATCGTCACCCACGCCGGCGTCCGCCTGCTCATGACGCATGGCGATGCGCTCTGTATCGACGATGTGCCCTACCAGAAGCTGCGCGCGACCGTGCGCGACCCGGCACTAAAGCGGGCATTCCTGCGCCTGCCGCTGCGCACGCGCGCAACCGTGATCGGCGAGGCGCGCGAAGGCAGCAAGGCGCACACCAGCGCGCAGTCGATGGCACAGATGGACGTCAACGACGGGGCAGTCGAGGATGCGTTCAGGCGCGCCGGGGTCGACGTGATCCTGCATGGCCACACGCACCGCCCCGGCGTGCACGACCTCGTCGTGGACGGGCGGCCACGGCGGCGCATCGTGCTCAGCGACTGGTACTCGAGCGGCAGCTACGTGCTCATCGACCGTGGCGAGGTGACGCTGCACGGGCTGTCGGCGCGCTGAGGAAGAGGCGCAGGCCTCAGGTCGACGGCACGGCCGGCGAAGCTCCATCCGGCGTTCCGGAGTGAAAGTGAAAGCCGGTGTCGGGACTCGTAATCAGATCGGCCTCGACCGCCGCGAGCTCCGCGAGGCGTGCCCGCCAGTCGGTGCCGGAAAGCAGCGCCTCCTGCGCGGCAAGCTCGAGGTACAGGCCCTGATGGCGCACCTCGGCGGCATGGAGCGCCGCGTAGAACTCAGCCAGCGCCGGCTGCAGGCAGCGCACGAGCCCGGCGAACCGCTCGGCTGAACGGGCCTCGATGAGCGCGCCGAGCAGGAGGAGGTCGAGCTTTCGGTCCGGATCGCGGGCGGCGCAGACGCGGCGCAGGCCCTGCGCGTAGCGCGACGGTGGGCGCCGCGTGTAGGCAACGCCAAGCGCTTCCATCTTGGCGAGGACCTGCTCGTAGTGCCTCAATTCCTCGCGCGCAAGCCGCGACAGGCGCCGGCCCAGCACGGTGTCGTCGGCGTAGGCGAACAGCAGGCTGAGCGCCGTCGATGCCGCCTTCTTCTCGCACGTGGCGTGATCGATCAGCAGTTCCTGCCAGCGCTCGACCGCAAGCCCGTACCAGGCGGGATCCGTCGCGGCCCGCAGGATCGACTCGCCCTCGCTCAAGCCGTCGCCCGCGCAGCGTGCACCGCGTCGATGGCGGCCACGACCTCGAGTGCCGAGCCGAAGCGATCGGCAGGCTGCTTAGCCAGCATGCCGTTGAGGACCCCGGTCCAGTGCGCGACTTCGGGCGGCAGGGCTGGCAACGGCGTATGCGAGTGCTTGTAGATGACCGCCATCGGCGTCGGGGCGATGAAGGGCTTCTGGCCGGTCAGCATCTCGTAGAAGATGATGCCGAGGCTGTAGATGTCACTGCGCTCATCGACGTCGCGACCGTGACCCTGCTCCGGGCTCATGTAGTACGGCGTGCCGAATATCTCGCCCGTCGCCGTGATTTCGGCGTCGAGTTCGATCTGCTTGGCAAGACCGAAATCGATCAGGACGATCGTACCGTCGGTGCGCAGCATCACGTTGCCGGGCTTGAGGTCGCGGTGCAGGACACCGACCGAATGTATCGCCCCGAGCGCTTCGCACATCTGCCGCAGCATGTGCCCGGCATTGGGGATATCGAGGCCGCGCCGGATGCGCGTGCGCAGGTCGCCGGCCGGAAAGTACTCCATCGTGATGTAGGCGTGGTCGTCCGCCACGCCGAGATCGTAGATGCGAACGACGTTCGGGTGGGCGATACCGGCGATGATCTGGTATTCCTGGAGGAAGCGGTCGAAGGTGTTGTTCTTCTCGTCGGCGCGGTCCGGAACCTGCCCGAAGACCTTCAGGACGACCAGCCTGCCGACCTTCTCGCTCTCGGCGAGGTACACGGTGGACAGCGCCGAGGTCGCGAGCGGGCGAATGCAGCGCGCGCCCTTGATGAGGGTGGATCCGAAACGGTAGGCCTGCTCCGCGCCCGGGCTCTGCCGGAAGGCGTTCAGGCTGTCGCGCCGGCGCTGCACGGCGGTCTCGATCAGGGTGCGCAACCGGCCGGGCTCGATCTTCGCCTTGTAGACCACACCGAGCGCGCCGCGAGCGGCGAAGTCCGCCTCGAGCTCCTCGCCGGGCTCGCTGCTGTCGGAAAACCAGATGACCGGCGGAAAATAGGGCCGGTCGGTCAGGTTCTTCAGCCAGTTCTGCGCCTGCTTGCCCTCGGCGGGGACGCCGAGGATCACGAAATCGTAGCCGGCGCCCACGAGTTCCGGTGGCAGCGTGCCGTCGCGGGACGGCAGGTGCTCGACGACTTCGACGGCCGGCGCGAGAATGCTCAGGTGATGGCGCACCAGCCGCCGGTAGTCCTCGGCATCTTCGATGAGCAGGATCCTCGGCATTGACCCCTTCCCTGTAGCGTCGCCGTCGGGGCGGACCGTACGCAGGCCTGCCGGCAGGTTCTAGAGGATGCGGACCGCGCGCACCGCACTGCCGGCGGTGCCTGCCGCCGCGCCGGCCGGGATCCCCGTTTCGACGATCGCCAGTGGCGCGCCGTCCGCTGCCGCCCGGCGCCGTTCGCGGGCGGCGTCCGCGCGCCGTTCCTCGACGGACGTCAGGTACTCCGGCGTGACGTCGCCGGTCACGTACTCGCCGGAAAAGCAGGACGTGTCGAACTCGGTCACCCGAGCCTTGTCGTGACGGACCGCCTGGGCGAGGTCCTCCAGATCCTGGTAGACGAGCCAGTCGGCGCCGATCAGGCGCGCCACTTCCTCGTCGGAGCGGCCGGCCGCAACGAGCTCCAGGGCGCTCGCCATGTCGATTCCATAGACGTTCGGGTAGCGCACGGGTGGTGCCGCCGAGGCGAAGTAGACCCGCCGCGCCCCCGCCTCGCGGGCCAGCTCGATGATCTGCGCAGAGGTCGTGCCGCGGACGATCGAGTCATCGACCAGCAGCACGTTGCGGCCGCGGAACTCGAGCGGAATGGCATTGAGCTTCGAGCGCACCGACTTCTGGCGCATCTCCTGGCCCGGCATGATGAAGGTGCGGCCGATGTAGCGGTTCTTGACGAAACCTTCGCGGTATTCGATGCCCAGAGCAAGGGCGAGCTGCATCGCGCTCGTCCGGCTGGTGTCCGGGATGGGGATGACGACGTCGATGTCGTGGTCGGGCTTCAGCCGCCTGATCTTCTCGGCGAGCTTCTCGCCCATGCGCATGCGCGCCTTGTGCACCGAGATATTGTCGATGATCGAGTCCGGGCGGGCGAAATAGACGTATTCGAAGACGCACGGCGTGTGCTTGCGCGTCGCATCGACGACCATCGAGTGCATTTCGCCGCTGGTCGTGATGTAGATCGCCTCGCCCGGCACGACGTCGCGGACGAGTTCGAAGCCAACGAGGTCAAGCGCCACCGATTCGGAGGCCAACATCCATTCCTCGCCCTTCGGCGACTGGCGCCGGCCGAGCACGAGCGGGCGGATGCCGTTCGGATCGCGGAAGCCGACGATGCCGTGACCGACGATCAGCGTGACCACGGCATACGCGCCACGCAGCCGTCGATACAGGCGGTCGATGGCACCGAACACGTCGGCGGGCGTCAGGTGCGAGCTCGCGACACGCTGCAGCTCGCTGGCGAAGATATTGAGCAGCGCCTCGGAATCGGAGCTCGTGTTCAGGTGGCGTCGTTCCTCGCGCCACAACGCCTCGGCCAGCTCGTCGGCGTTCGTCAGGTTGCCGTTGTGGGCAAGGCCGATGCCGTAGGGGGCATTGACGTAGAACGGCTGTGCCTCGGATGCGGAGTCGCAGCCGGCCGTGGGGTAGCGGACGTGACCGATGCCTATGTTGCCCTTGAGCGCGAGCATGTGCTTCTGCTGGAAGACGTCGCGCACCAGGCCAGAGTCCTTGCGCAGCGCCAGCTCATCGCCGTGCAGCGTCATGATTCCGGCCGCGTCCTGGCCACGGTGCTGGAGCACCGTCAGCGCGTCGTAGAGGCGCTGGTTGACCGGCCCGTGGCCGACGATCCCGACGATGCCGCACATGCTAGCGCTCTCCCGACAGTGGCGGCAGCTCAAAGCGGTGGCGAATCTCGGCGCCGTTGTGGCCACCGATCTTCTCGAGCCAGGTCGACACGGGTTCCGCGTAGGGAATCAGCTTCGAGTGCTTCCACCAGGATTCACGCTCAAACTCGAGCGAGTGGCCGACGATCACGAGGAAGGCGACGATCAGTGTCCCGCGGACCAGTCCGAAGATCAGGCCGATCGCCCGGTCCATCAGGCCGAGCCCGGCCGCCGTATGCATGAACCAGGCGAGCAGAGCGCCGACGGAATTGCCGATGACGAGCACGGCGATGAGGACGATGACGCGCGCGGCCCAGGCCTTCTGCTGCGGCTCGTCGAGCACGCCACCCAGGTAGGGATGCAGGAAACCCGAGAAACGCCAGGCGAGCCAGATGCCGACGACCCAGGCGACGACCGCCGCCACTTCGCGGATGAAGCCGCGGATCGCGCCGACGACGACCGAAAAGGCGACGATCGCGGCGATGATGAGGTCGACGCCCTGCATAGTGTCCTTGTCGACGGCAGGCGGTGCTGCCCCTGGGATCCGCAATTTTACCGGAAACGGACGCCCGGCGATGCCATCTTCGTCACGGATCCGCCGGCCGCTACGGATGCGGCGTGACGGTGCCGTTGTAGCC
>CAIMCI010000265.1 GCA_903839465.1 uncultured Pseudomonadota bacterium | reverse complement strand
TGGCTCGATCAACGGCCAGGAACTGCCCTACGCACCGAAGACGTCGGGCACGGTTGCAGCCGACTGGACCGTTCTCGAAATGAGCGCTGCCACTCTCAATCTGCACGTGGACGCGAACTACAACGCCAAGCAGTACCTCGCCCTGCCAAACGAGCCGGCAATCACACAGTCGTCCTACTCGCTGGTCAATGGCCGACTCAGCCTGCGCTCGCAGGGCGGGCACTGGGAGGTCGGCGCCTGGGGCAGGAACATCGGTAACAAGTTCTACCTGACCAACGCGGTTGACGTGCAGGGCTTCGGCTTCGACTATCGGCACGTCGGAACGCCGCGGATGTTCGGTGCGGATTTCGGTTACCACTTCTAAGGCGGCGCGAGCCCGTGGGGAGCGAGCAGCGAATACCCGCGCCGAGCTTCGTCTCGGGCGTCAGCGACCGGGGATTGCTGCACTGCACGGTTGACGGGGTGTTAAGGGCGGCCGTCAGGGACCATCCGGGGCGGCCCGCGCTGATTGTTCGCCACCAGGAGATTCGCTACAACTTTGAGGAGCTCGACCGGGAGGTCGAGGCGCTGGCGCGCGGATTCCTTGCGCTCGGTCTCAGGCGCGGTGACCGGATTGGTATCTGGGCGCCCAACGGCGCGGAATGGATCCTAACGATGTTCGCCGCAGCTCGCGCCGGACTCGTGCTGGTCAACATCAACCCGGCCTATCGTAGCCATGAGCTCGAGTTTGCATTGCGGCTCGTTGGCTGCAACGCGCTGGTTTTTCCGGCGGCCTACCGGTCGAGCGACTACGCAGCCATGGTCAATGCGTTGGTGCCGGAACTTGCACATGCGGTGCCTGCAAGGCTTTGCTGCGCTGCGTTTCCGGAACTTCGGGTGCTGATTTATTCCGGATCGACACCGGTTCCTGGCGCCATGGCGTTTGCTGAAGTCAGGGCACTGGGCGCGGCGTCGCCGGGTACGGACCTCGCGGCGCTTCATCCCGAACTCGATGCAGACGACGTCTACAACATCCAGTTCACAAGCGGAACGACCGGAACCCCGAAGGGCGCCACGCTCACGCATTTCAACATCGTCAACAACGGCTTCTTCGTCGGCGAAGGCATGCGCCTGTCAGAGAGTGATAGCGTCTGCATACCCGTGCCGCTGTATCACTGTTTCGGCATGGTGCTTGGCGTACTCGCGGCCTATACGCACGGTAGCGCTGCAGTGTTTCCCAGCGACGCGTTTGATCCGCTGGCAGTGCTTGAAACCGTCTCGGCGGAACGATGTACCGTCCTGCACGGCGTGCCGACGATGTTCATCGCCGAGCTTGAGCATCCCCGGTTCGCGGAATTCGATCTGACGTCTCTGCGCTCGGGGATCATGGCGGGCTCCCCGTGCCCGATCGCCGTCATGCGGCGCGTCGTCGCGGAAATGCACATGCCGGAGGTGACGATCTGTTACGGAATGACCGAGACCAGCCCGGTCAGCTTCCAGAGTAGAACCGACGATCCGCTGGAACGACGAGTCAGCACCGTCGGTCGGGTCCATCCTCACGTGCAAGTGAAGATCATCGATGCCACCGGCCGGATCGTGCCGCGCGGCGTTGCGGGCGAATTGCTTACCCGCGGCTACAGTGTCATGCGCGGTTACTGGGCGGATGAAGCGCGGACGCGCGATGTGCTGGATGCGGGCGGCTGGATGCATACAGGCGATCTGGCGGTGGTCGACGAGGACGGGTAC
>CAIMCI010000264.1 GCA_903839465.1 uncultured Pseudomonadota bacterium | reverse complement strand
CGTCGACCCGCGCTCGCCCGGCCGCGAGCACTGGCGGGAGATCGTGCCCACCGGTACGGATGCGCTGCCGGTCAGCGAGCGGGCCGTGACGGTCGTCGGCCACCGGCTGCTGGTCAAGTCCCTGCACGATGCCCATGCGCGGGTCACGGTCTATGACCTCGATGGCCACCGCCAGGGGGACGTGGCGCTGCCGGGGTTCGGCGACGTCGACGGGCTCGGCGGCCGGGCGACGGACGACTCGGCCTACTTCGGTTACGTGGACGCGCTGACGCCGCACACGGTGTATCGCTACGACGTCGCACGCGGCCGGGCCGAGGTCATCCGCGCGCCCAAGGTGCCGTTCAGGGCCGCGGACTTCGTTGCCGAGCAGGTGTTCTATCCGGGCAAGGACGGCACGCGTATACCGATGCTGATCGTGCATCGCAAGGACCTGCCGCGCGACGGCACGAGTCCGACGATCCTCTACGCCTACGGCGGCTTCGGTATCCCGGAGCTGCCGTACTTCAAGGCCGACCGCCTGCTGTGGCTCGAGCGCGGCGGAACCTGGGTGCTGGCCAATATCCGCGGCGGGGGCGAATACGGCGAGGCTTGGCATCGCGCGGCGACCGGCGCCCACCGCCAGGTGGCCTTCGACGATTTCATCAGCGCCGGCGAGTGGCTCATCCGCGAGCGCTATACCAGCACGCCGAGGCTTGCGATCGAGGGTGCCTCGAACGGTGGCCTGCTGATGGGCGCGGTGCTGACCCAGCGCCCGGACCTGTGGGGCGCGGTGGCCGCCGAGGTCGGGGTCATGGACATGCTGCGCTTCGACCGCTTCGGGCAGGGCGCGGGCTGGACCGGCGATTTCGGCTCGCCGCGCAAGGCGGAGGACTTCCCGGCGCTGCTCGCCTACTCGCCGTTGCACAACATCCGGCCCGGCACGCGCTACCCGGCGACCCTGGTCGTGACCGGTGACCACGACACGCGGGTGATGCCCGCCCATTCCTTCAAGTTCGCGGCCGCCCTGCAGGCGGCGCAGGCCGGCGAGGCGCCGATCCTGCTGATGATCGAGAAATCCTCCGGGCACGGCGGCGGGCCTACGGTCAGCCAGATGATCAGCCAGGCCGCCGACCGCTATGCCTTCCTCTGGCACGTGCTCGGTGTGCTGCCCGGCGATGCCCCTGCGGCGGGCGTGACGGGCGGTACCGGTCGATGACACGCGGCAACGCCCGGGGGTACACCGGGGGTCCCTTTCCCGGAGTCACTGGCTGACCGGCACGGGCTGATGTGCACGGGCTGCCCGGCGGGCGGGCGCGCTGCCGTGCCGATGGAGGACATCCCATGGGATTGCTGGACGGAATGAGCGACGCGGGCCGTCGCGGCAGGGGCCGGGGCGTCACGGCCTTGGCGACGGCGATGATCCTCGCCGTTGCCGTTGCCGTTGCCGTCGCCGGTGGTGCGGCGCGCGCCGCCGACTCGCCGGCGGAGGAGGCGGCGGCGCGCGCGCTGCGCACCCTGGCCGATGCCGAATGGGAGTGGCAGCTCGCGCAGTTCCCGGAACGGGCGACCACGCTCGGCGATCACCGCTACGACGACCGCCTGACCGACCGCTCGGTGGCAGCCGTGGCCGCCCGCCGGGCGCACCATCGCGACACGCTGGCGGCGGTGCGGGCGATCGATCGCAGCCGTCTCGCTGGCGAGGACCGCCTCACCTGGGACGTGCTCGAGTTCAATGCCGGTCTCGCGGTCCGGGGCGATGACCTCTTCCGGTCGCCGGCGGCCGGCGGCGACCTGCCGTTCTCGAGCGACGACCTGCCGTTCAGCATCAACCCGATGTCCGGGCCGCAGCTGGCGCTGCCGCAGCTCGTGCGCGCGACGCGCTTCGCGGATGAGGCCGACTACCGTCACTACCTCGCCCGGCTGCGGGCGCTGCCGACGAGTCTCGTCCAGCAGCAGGCGATCCTCGAGGCCGGCCGCAAGGCCGGCTGGATGCCGCCACGCGTGGCACTGACGAGGCTTCCGGACCAGTTCGCGGCACTGCTCGACCCCGATCTTGCCCATCACGCGCTCTATGCGCCGTTCACGACGTTGCCGGCCGACCTGCCGGCAGCCACGCGCGAGGCGCTGGCGACAGAGGCCGCGCAGACGCTGACGACGAGCGTCATCCCGGCGATCAGGGCGCTGCGCGACTACCTTGCAGCCGTCTACGTCCCGGCCGGTACGACGACGCTCGGCGCGACCTCGCTGCCGCACGGTGCCGAGTACTACGCCTGGTCGCTGCAGCGCTACAACACGACGCGCATGACCGCCGAGGAGATCCACGCGCTCGGTGAGCGCGAGGTCGCGCGCATCGATGCCGAGATCGCCGCCGTCATGAAGGAGGCCCGCTTCAACGGCAGCGTGGCGGAGTTTCGCACGATGCTGCGCACCGACCCGCGCCTGCGCTTCGCGAGCGGCGAGGAGGAGCTCGCCGCGTGCCGCGACCTGGCCAAGCGCATCGATCCGCAGCTGCCGGGCCTGTTCGTCGAGTTGCCGCGCCTGCCCTACGGCGTGCGGGCCATGTCGCCCGAGGAGGGCAGCAACGCGCCGCACTACATCGCGGGCGCCCTCGACGGCTCGCGCGCCGGCTATTTCGAGGCCAATACCAACAACCTCGCCGCCTGGCCGCGCTGGACGCTCGAAGCGCTCGTGCTGCACGAGGCGGTGCCTGGCCACCACCTGCAGATTGCGCGTGCCCAGGAACTGGCGGGCATTCCGAAACTGCGCCGCGCGTCGGGAAACGCGGGCTTCAGCGAAGGGTGGGCGCTCTACGCCGAGGGGCTGGGCAGCTCGCTCGGGCTCTATGCCGATCCCACGACGCGCTACGGCCGCCTCGCCCTCGAGGCGCACCGCGCCAGCCGGCTGGTCGTCGACACCGGCCTGCACAGCCTCGGCTGGACCCGCGAGCAGGCCATCACCCACCTGATCGAACACGGCCAGCTGGAGCGCGCCTTCGCCGAGGCGGAGGTCGATCGCTATCTCGTCTGGCCGGGGCAGGCGACCGCCTACAAGGTCGGCGAGCAGCGCATCCTGGCACTGCGCGCCCGCGCCCGCGCCGACCTCGGCCCGCGCTTCGACCTGCGACGCTTCCACAACGCGGTGCTCGACCACGGCGCGCTGCCGCTCACCGTGCTCGACGGCTCGATCGCCGAGTGGATCGAGGCCGAGCGCCGGCGCCCGATGCCCTGAGGCGGGGGCGCGGGCCCGGCGTGCCGGGCAGCGCGCACCACCGCGGCAGGGCGGCTGCTCAGAGCACGAAGACGTAGTACTTGCGGACGGTCTCGACGACTTCCCAGGTGCCCTTCGTGCCCGGCGGAACGATGAAGACATCGCCGGCCTTCAGGTGAATGGGCTCGCCACCTTCCGGCGTGATGATCGAGTAGCCCTCGAGGAAGTGGCAGTACTCCCAGCTGTCGTAATCGATACGCCAGGTGCCTGGCGTCGACTGCCAGGTGCCCATGAACTTCTTGCCGTCGGCGGAGGCATAGCCGTTCATCGTGACGGTCTGCGGCTGGCCGGCGATCACCTTGCCGGGCCACGGCGCGTCGACCTGCGGAACGGCGTGGGCATTGCGGTGGACAAAAATCGGCTCGGCCATGGACATGTCTCCGTGTGGGGCCGGCATTATCACCACCTGTCCGTTACCGGTCCATGGCGACCGGCGTCCCGCCGGCCGCTGCCGGCAGCGCGCCGGCGCGGTTGCGCGTCGCCGCGAACTGTGCGCTAGGTCACATCGTTGCTGCGCCGCACCGGGCGAGTCTCGGGGCGTATGACGCAGTGGCGCGATGGGCAAGGCTGGCGCGGCAGGGCCGATCCGATGCAAACGGCGGCCGGCCGTGCGCGTGGCACTCCGCGACCGCGATGGCTCGGCGTGCTCCTCGGCGTCGCGGCGCTCGCCGGCACGGCGGGTG
>CAIMCI010000263.1 GCA_903839465.1 uncultured Pseudomonadota bacterium | reverse complement strand
TTTCCCTACACGACGCTCTTCCGATCTTGGCGACCCCTGAATTCGCCGATGGCCCGGAGCGTTGCCGCCTGCTCCGTGTCGAACCGAAGGCCAGCGAGATACTGCTCGGTCAGGGACTGCACAGGACCCCCGCGGCTGGCGGAAATGGGGTATCTCTACCCATAAATAGGGTTAAATTACAAATATCACCCTATTTTAGGAGCCCCGTTCACCCGGTATGCACGGATGGCGGCTTTTCCGAGGGGGCCCTGAGACCCGCTGAGTCGGGGTCGGTGCGCGCTCGTCGCGCGACCGGTCCACGCCCCCCCAACCCGTCAGGCGCTCAATGGCGGTGCGGAAACTCGCTCAAGGGGCGCGGCTCGTCGATATGGAACCCCTGCGCGTAGTCGACGCCGAGCGCGCCCAGGATCTCCAGCACCTCGGCGCTCTCGACCCGCTCGGCGACGGTCCTGAGCTTCATGGAACGCGCAACCTGGCAGATCGCCTCGACCAGCGAGCGGTCGACCGGATCCGAGCGGACGGCCTCGATGAACTGGCCGTCGATCTTCAGGTAATCGACCGGCAGGCTCTTGAGATAGGCGAGCGACGAGAAGCCGGAGCCGAAGTCATCGAGCGCGAAGCTGACGCCGCGACCCTTGAGCTCGCGCATGAAGTAGACGACGCGCGACATGTTGGCGATCGCGGCGGTCTCGGTGATCTCGAAGCACAGCGAGCCCGGCTCGATCTGCACCTCGGCGAGTTCCTCGACCAGGAAGTCGAGGAATGTCTCGTCGCTCAGGGTCGTGCCCGACAGGTTGATCGCGAGCGTGTAGTTCTCGCCCGGATCGCGCTGGCGGATCAGGCCTTCGATCGCCTGGCGCACGACCCAGCGGTCGATCGCCGGCATCACGCTGTAGCGCTCGGCGGCCGGAATGAAGTCGACCGGGCGGATGACCGCGCCGGACTCGCTGCGCATCCGCAGGAGGAGTTCGTAGTGCGGCCGCGGGTCGCGGTTGCGGCCGATCGGCACGATCGACTGGAAGTAGATCTCCAGGCGCTCGTCCTCGAGCGCGCGCTGCAGGCGAGACACCCACTGCATGTCGCGCTGCGGCGCCGGGATGCTGCTCGCGTCGTAGAGCTGCACGCGGTTGCGGCCCATGTCCTTGGCGGCATAGCAGGCGACGTCCACGGCGCTTAAGACCTCGGCGGCGCTGGTCGTCTCCGAGCCGATCGACACCACGCCGACCGACGCGCCGAGCTGCATCGGTTCGTCACCGTAGATGAAGCGGAAGTCGCGGATGGCGAGCCGGAGCGATTCGGCGACCTTCATCGCCTGGTCGATGCTGCAGTCGTGCAAGAGGAGCCCGAACTCGTCGCCGCCGAGGCGGGCGAGCGTGTCGCTGGCGCGGATGCGGGCCTGCAGGAGCGCCGTGATCTGCTTCAGGAGCTGGTCGCCCGCCGGGTGCCCGCAGGTATCGTTGACGACCTTGAACTGGTCGAGGTCGACGTAGATCAGCGCCCGGGTCGCCTCCCGGCTCATCCGCGCACCCTCGACGGCCGCCTGCAGGCGCCGCTCGAACTCGCGGCGGTTGATGAGGCCCGTGAGCGCGTCGTGGGTCGCCTGGTAGGACAGGGCGCGACCCAGGCGGCGCTCGCGGCTGACGTCGCGAAAGACGATGACGGCGCCGACGATCTGCCCGTCCCGGTTGCGCATCGGCGCCGCCGAGTGCTGGATCGGCAGCTCCGTACCCTGGCGGTCGACGAGCGCCGCGTGGTCGCCGCCGGTGACCAGGCACTCGTCACGCAGGCAGCGCGCGAAGAGGTTTTCGGCGACCTCGCGCGTCCCCTCGTGGATCACCTTGAGGACGGCGTTCAGCGGCTGGCCGGCCGCGCGGTCCTGCATCCAGCCGGTCAGCTTCTCGGCCACCGGGTTCAGGTAGTCGATACGGCCGCGCGCATCGGTCGTGATCACGGCATCACCAATCGACTGCAGCGTGACCTCGGCGCGCTCCTTCTGCTCTTTCAGCTCGCGCTCGGCGAGCTTCGCCTCCGTGATGTCCGACAGCGTGCCCTCGTAGCGCCGCTCGCCGGTCCGCTCGTCGTGGATGTGGCGGGCGTTCTCGCGCACGACGATCACCCGGCCGTCGGCCCGGCGCAGCTCGTATTCGGTGTTGCGCAGCTCACCGGTCGTGCGCAGGGTCGCGAGGTTGCGCTCGCGGACGGCCGGGTCGACGTAGAACGGATCGATCGCGTTGCCGTCGGCGAGCGCCCCGAGGTCGCTGATGCCGAGCATGGCGAGGAGCGCCGGATTGGCGCGCGTGATGCGGTTGTCGCTGTCGGCCTGGAAGACGCCCTCGACGACGTTGTCGAACAGGCCCCGGTAGCGCGCCTCGCTGTCCTTCAGGGCGGCCTCGTCGCGGCGCTTCTCGATGGCGAGCGCCGCCAGCTGGCTCATCCTCGTCATGAGCTCGAAGTCGCGCGGCGACGGCAGGCTGGCGTCGGCCACATACACGACCAGCGTGCCGAGGATAGCGCCGGCCTTGCCGGACAGCGGCGTCGACCAGGCGGCACGCAGGCCGCAGCTGCGCGCAACGGCCCGACGCTGTGCCCAGAAAGGATCCTTGGCGAGATCGGCGACGATGACCTGGCGGCCGAGGTAGACCGCCGCGGCGCACGATCCGTCACCGATACCGACCGGCACCGAACCCATCGCCACGCACAGGGCGCGCGGCAGGCGCCGCCCGGCGGCGAGGGTCAGCGTCGCGCGTGCCGCATCGCAGAGGTAGATCGCCGCGCACGCGCCGGGCCGCACCTCGTCGACGACCGCGGTGATCGCCTGCAGCGCCTCGTCGAGTTCGCCGCTGCCGATCAGCACCTCGAGCACGCGCCGCTCGCCGGCCTGCATCACCTCGAGCGCCTTGCGCTCGCTGATGTCGTTGATCGAGGCGCGCACGAGGTTGCGCCCGGCCGTGGGCAGGCGGACGAGGCGCACCTCGCAGGGCAGGTCGCGGCCGAGGGAATCCCGGTGGGTCCACTCGAAGACGGTCGGCGAGCCGGCGAGCGAGCGCGCGATGTAGCCGCGCCCCGACCAGCTCGTCGCCTCGTCGCCGGCCTGCGCCGGCGGACTGACCGCGCCTTCACCCCGCTCCAGCAGCTGGCGGCGCGAGGTGCGGAAGAATTTCTCGGCGTGCCGGTTGCAGTCGACGAAGCAGCCGGTATCGGCGTCGAGCACGACGATCGCCTCCGGCGCGTTCTCGACCAGGAGCCGGTAGCGGGCCTCGCTGTCGCGCGTGGCGGCCTCCGCGGCGTGGCGTTCGGTCGCATCGCGGATCACGACGACGAAGCCGTTCTGCACCCCGTTGCCGAGCTGGGAGACGGCGATCTCGGCCGGGAAATAGACGCTGTTGCGGGTGCAGCCGATGGTGTCGTGGGCGGCGAGGTCGACGTGCGTGTCGTCCGCGCGCGTGGCGAGGCGCGCGAGGTGCTCGCCGAGGCGCGCCTCGTCCGTGACCACGGCCGGCAGCAGCAGGGTGAGCGGCAGGCCCTCGACGTCCGCGCGGCCATAGCCGAACAGGCGCTCGCCGGTGAGGTTGAAGCTCGTGATGACGCCCTCGCCGTCGACGGTGAGGATCACGTCCTTGACGTGGTTGAGGATGGCCTCGAGTTCGGATGCCGACTGGGCGCGGACTTCGCGCGACAGGGCCTCGGCCTCGTCCGACAGCAGGCGCATCGAGGCGACGACCGCGCGCCGCTCCTCCTCGACCTCGGTGTAGTAGGCCGAGATGCCCGCCAGCAGGCCCCTGAGCTCGAGCCCGGCGGGACCTGTGTGGCGGTCGATGAGCCTCGCCAGCGTCGCGTTCAGGCGCGCGCCGTCGCCGGAATCCGCTTCCGCGATGCCCGCCGCCACCGCCTGCGTCCTGCCAGCCGCCATGCCCGTCCTCGCCGGCCGCCCGATGGCCGGAAACACCAAGCAGCCATGGTAGGCGGTAAAGAAAAATCGACGTGTGCGCCGCGTCTCGAAACGGCGGCCGGCGCCGGTCCTGCAGCGCCCCGCCGCCGCCGTTGCGGCTCTCTGGAACCGGACGGTCGGCGACCGGTACAGGGCGCGTCGCGGTGCGTATGCGGGGCCGTGGATGCCGGTGCCGACCGCAGGTCCGGTCAGGTACCGCCGGTCGAGCCGCACGCTCCGGCCGCGGCGGCCGTGGCGCTCGCCGCCCGGACCCCCGCCGCCCCCGCACCGCGCACCGGGCACAAGACCGGGACCCCTGCCGTCGGGACCGTCGCGACCGTTCCGTCGGTGCTGGAGCGCGGCTGGCGACTCGCAATACGACTCATTCTCGTTGCAGTAGCCGTCCGGCGGCGTCGCATTGCCGGCTCTGCGGCTCGCCGTTCGGGCTATCGTTGCCCGTCATCCGCACGAGGGCGCGAGGCATGGCCGGTGGAGAGGTCGGGACGGACGATGTCTGGGCGCGCTGGCTGCTCACCGACCGGCATGCCGGGGATGAGGCGTACCGGGCCGCGATCGAGGACGAGGTCAGCCGCTACACCGAGCGGGTGCTCGACGCCGCCGAGCTTAGACCCGGCATGACGCTCCTCGATCTGGGCGCCGGCGACGGCAGCCTCGCGCTGCGCGCGCTCGAGCGCCTCGGCGGTGAGGCCGAAGTCGTGCTGACCGACGTCTCGGCACCCCTCCTCGCGCACGCGAAGGCGCGCCTCGTGGCGGCGGGACGGGGACCGCGCTGCCGGTTCCACCGACTCGCCGCCGACCGCCTGGGCGGAATCGACTCGGCTTCGGTCGATGCGGTGACGAGCCGCGCGGTGCTCGCCTACGTCGGTCCGCGCGCCGCGGCGTTCGCGGAGGCCTTCCGGGTGCTCAGGCCCGGCGGCCGGCTGTCGATCGCCGAGCCGGTCTTTCGCGACGAGGCGGAACTTGCGCTCGCGCTCGCGGCGCGGGTCGCGGCCGGCGGTGGTGCACAGGATCCGCTGCTGCCGCTGATCGCGCGCTGGAAGGCGGCGCAGTTTCCGGCGACCGCAGAGGGGATCGCGGCGACGCCGATCACCAACTTCGGCGAGCGGGATCTCCTCTATCTGGCGCAGGCGGCGGGTTTCACCGACCTGCACCTCGCCTTCTGCATCGACGTCGGTCGGGCGCGTCCGGTGAGCTGGGCGAGCTACATCGGCACCTCGCCTCACCCGCTCGCGCCGTCACTGGCCATGATCATGGCGCGTGACTTCTCGGCCGGGGAACGCGCGCTGCTCGAGGCCGCCCTGCGTCCGGCGGTCGAGGCGGGTGGCCTGCCGCAGACCGACCGGATTGCCTACCTGAACGGTCGGCGTCCGACGGCCTGAGAGCGCCTGCGACACTGGCTCCCGCCGCCGCGCCTCTGTACTCTGCCGCGGGCCAGTCAGTCGCGGCGGGCCGACCGCCGCCCGGAGGCGCTGTGGAACCCGACTTCAAAGTGATCTGCGCGACGCGCGCCAGCCGCGACCGCTTTGCCACGCAGACGCCGCTTGGCCGCTCGCTGGCTCTGTTCCCGCACCCGTTCATCGAACTGGAACTGCATGCGGAGAACCGCACCGGGTTGGCGGCGCTGTACAACGGCGCCATTGAGCGCTGTCGCGGCAAACCGGCCTACCTCGTGTTCGTGCACGACGACGTCCACCTGCTCGACCTGTTCTGGCCGCATCACGTCATGCAGGGCCTGAAGCGCTTCGACGTGATCGGCGCGGTCGGCAATCGCCGCCGCCTGCCGGGCCAGCCCGCCTGGCGGTTCAAGGACGCGGCGTTTACGCAGGACGAGGGGGAGAACCTGTCAGGCTGGGTTATGCACGGCAGGACGTGGCCGCCGGAGTCGGTCGACTTCTACGGCTTTCCCGGTCACGAGGTGAAGCTGCTCGATGGCCTGCTCCTCGCCGCGCGCAGCGACACACTGCTCGCGCGAGGCGTGCGCTTCGACGAGCAGTTCTCGTTCCATTTCTATGACATGGACTTCTGCCGGACCGTCGAACAGCACGGCCTGCGCATGGGTACCTGGTCTATCCCGCTCATCCACGAGAGCGACGGCAACTTCGACTCCCCGGCCTGGCGGGACGCCTGCCGGCGCTACCTCGCCAAGTGGGGTTCCTGACCGGGACCCGCGGGTCGATCAGCCGTCCGCACGCTCGGCGCGCTTGCGGGCGTTCTCATCGAGGTGACGCTTGCGCAGGCGGATGTTCTGCGGCGTCACCTCGACCAGCTCGTCGTCGTTGATGAACTCCATGGCCTGCTCGAGCGAGTACTTGAGCGGCGGCGTGAGGATCACGTTCTCGTCCTTGCCGGCGGCCCGCATGTTGGTCAGCTTCTTGCCCTTCAGCGGATTGACCACGAGGTCGTTGTCGCGCGAGTGGATGCCGATGATCTGGCCGATGTAGACGTCCTCGCCATGGCCGACGAACAGCCGGCCGCGCTCCTGGAGGCTGAAGAGCGAATAGGCGAGCGTCTTGCCCTCGCCGTTCGAGATCAGCACGCCCGAGGGCCGCTCGGCCAGCGCCTTGTCGACGACCGGACCGTAGTGGTCAAAGACGTGGTAGATGAGCCCGGTACCCGAGGTCATGGTCCGGAACTCCGTCTGGAAGCCGATCAGGCCGCGCGACGGCATCTTGTACTCGAGGCGGACGCGGCCGCGGCCGTCGTTGGCCATGTTGGTCAGCTGCGAGCCGCGCTCGCCGAGCGCCTGCATGACCGCGCCCTGGCTGCGCTCCTCGAGGTCGATCGTGACCTGCTCCCACGGCTCCTGCTTGACGCCGTCGACGACCTTGACGACGACCTGCGGCCGGGAGACGGCGAGCTCGTAGCCCTCGCGGCGCATGTTCTCGATCAGGATGCCGAGGTGCAGCTCGCCGCGGCCGTAGACCTTGAACTTGTCCGGATCGTCCGTGTCCTCGACCCTGAGCGCCACGTTGTGCAGGATCTCGCGCGACAGGCGCTCGCGCAGCTGGCGGGAGGTGACGAACTTGCCTTCCTTGCCGAAGAACGGCGAGGTGTTGGTCTCGAAGGTCATGCTGATCGTCGGCTCGTCGACCACGAGGCCCGGCAGCGCCTCGACCTGGGCGGGATCGCACAGCGTGTCGGAGATCTTCGGCTCCGCTATGCCGGCGAAGGCGACGATGTCGCCGGCGGTCGCCTCCTCGATCTCGACGCGGTCGAGGCCGAGGAATCCGAGGAGCTGGCCGACCTTCTCGTTGCGGGCGTTGCCGTCGCGGTCGACGACCACGACGTTCTGGTTGCGACGCACGGTGCCGCGGGCGATGCGGCCGATGCCGATGGAGCCGACGTAGTTCGAGTAGTCGATCTGGCTGATCTGCAGCTGCAGCGGCCCGTTCGGATCGACCGCCGGCGGCGGCGCGTACTTGACGATCGACTCGAACAGCGTCTGCATGTCGCCGCCGCGGTGCTCCGGATCGAGCGAGGCAAAGCCGCGCAGCGCCGAGGTGTAGACGACCGGGAAGTCGAGCTGCTCGCTGGTCGCGCCGAGGCGGTCGAAGAGGTCAAAGGTCTGGTCGAGCACCCAGCCCGGGCGGGCCTCGGGGCGGTCGATCTTGTTGATGACGACGATCGGCTTCAGGCCGTGCTTGAACGCCTTCTGGGTCACGAAGCGCGTCTGCGGCATCGGCCCGTCGACGGCGTCGACGAGCAGGAGAACCGAGTCGACCATCGACAGCACCCGCTCGACCTCGCCGCCGAAGTCGGCGTGGCCCGGCGTGTCGACGATGTTGATGCGGTACTCGCCCCAGCGGATCGCCGTGTTCTTGGCGAGGATCGTGATGCCGCGTTCCTTTTCGATATCGCCCGAGTCCATCGCCCGGTCGGAGATGGTCTTGCGCTCGTCGAGCGTGTCCGACTGGCGGAGCAGGCAGTCGACGAGGGTCGTCTTGCCGTGGTCGACGTGGGCGATGATGGCGATATTGCGGAGCTTTGCAGTCACGGGGGGGGGCTTCCGGCAGGTGAGCGTTACGGCGCGGGCGGAGGTGGCCCGCGGGCTCGCCACGGGCGAGCCTCGATCGCCGCGAAGTATAGGGGCTTTGGTGCGCCGCGGCGCACGAATCGCGCGCCGATCCGGTTCCCTGGATCGGGAACTACTTCTTTGGCGTCTGTGAACCCAAAGCAGGGGGCGCTTTCGGTGCAGCCGGCGCCGCTCCGTTCGCGGCCGCCTTGCTGGCTTCCTGGGCGGCGGCCTGCGCGGCGAGCTGCGCGGCGAGCGCCTTCGGGTTGACCGCGACCGGGATCGTGAAGGTCGCGCTGTCGGCGCCGGTGGGCGAGGCCTCGGTCGCCACCACGCGCACGAGGTACACGCCGTCTTTCGCCGCGGTCAGCTCCAGCGGCACGCTGATCACGCTGCCCCGCTCGACCTGGTCGTAGGACAGCGGCACCGCCACCGGCGCGAGCACGAGCCCGTCGGCGGGCTGGACCTCGAGCTTGAGGGTCGGCGTCGGCTCACCGGGCAGCACCGAGAGCTCGAGCGGGAACGCAGCACCCGCCTCCGGGTTCTTCGGCAGGGCGAAGCGGATATCGACGGTGGCATGGCTCGCCTGGGTACGCACGGCCGCGGTCGTCGTCTGCTCGAGATGCTGGCGGGCGGACTCCGCCGTCTTCGACGCGGTGGCGCCGGGGGCGGCCGGCGCGGGTGTGGCCGGCTTGTCGGTGCCGCGGCTGCAGGCGCCGAGACCGGCGGCGAGGCCACCGGCGAGGACGAGCATGCCGAGCGTGAGGCGCACGCACCGCGCGCTTGCGACGGCCACCGGCGGACGGGTGTCTGTGAACCTCCTCATGCGCGCAAAGCCTAGCACACGGTCCTTCGGGCCGGCCAAGCGCGGTCTATGAGGACCTCAGCCGGCGAACGGTGCCGCCTCGATCGCCTCGAGCGCGCGTTCGAGATCGCGGACGTGGCCCTCGAAATAGACCGGCGTGCCGAACCAGGGAAAGGCCTGCGGAAACGCCGGGTCGTGCCAGCGCCGCGCGAGCCAGCCGGTGTAGTGGACGAGGCGCATCGCCCGCAGCGGCTCGATCAGGCGCAGCTCGGCGCGGTCGAAGGCCATGAACTGCTCGTAGCCTTCGAGGAATTCGCCGACCTGGGCGCGCATCTCCTCGGCGGAGCCGGCGAGCAGCATCCACAGGTCCTGGACCGCGGGCCCGGTGACGCAGTCGTCGAGGTCGACGAAATGCGGGCCGCTGTCGGTCCACAGCACGTTGTTGCGGTGGCAGTCGCCGTGCAGGCGCAGCATCCGCGGCACGATCGCGGCAAAGGCATCGGCCACCGCCTCGGCGATCGCCTCGACGACGGTTGCATAGCGGTCGACGGCGTAGTCCGGCAGCCAGTCGCCGCCGTGGATGAAACGGGCGGGCTCCATGACCAGGCGCTCGACGCTGAGCCGCGGGCGGTGCTCGAAGCCGCGCACGGCGCCGACCCGGTGCAGGCGACCGAGGAAGCGGCCCATCAGTTCACGGTCGGCCCGCGTGCCGAGTTCCGGCCAGCGGCCGCCGCGCCGCGGATAGACGGCGTACGAATAGGCGCCCGCCTCGAGCAGGGTCTCGCCGCCGATCACGAGCGGGGCCACGACCGGAATCTCGGCGGCGGCGAGTTCGAGGGCGAAGGCGTGCTCCTCGAGGATGGCGGCGCGGGTCCAGCGGCCGGGGCGGTAGAATTTGGCGACCACCGGCGTCTCGTCCTCGAGGCCGACCTGGTAGACCCGGTTCTCGTAGGAGCCGAGCGCCAGCACCCGGCCGTCGGTCCGGAAGCCCGCCGCGTCGACCGCCGCCAGCACGGCGTCGGGACTCAAGGCCGCGTACGGCACGTCATCGGCGGGCAACTTGGCTGTCATGGAGCGGGTTCCGGCCGTGGCCGAGGGTTAAATTGTGTCGCGGCGCACGAAGAGCCGGCCGCGACCCGGATTATGATGGCCCAAGGACTATCGAAAGGGTAAGCAATCGCCATGTCGCAGCAGACCATCCTCGTCACCGGCGGCGCCGGTTACATCGGCAGCCACGTCGTCCGCCAGCTCGGCGAAGCCGGCGAGCGGGTCGTGACCCTCGACAACCTGTCGCGCGGCTTTCGCGCCTCGGTGCTGGCCGGCGAGCTCGTGGTCGGCGATACCGGCGACGGCGCCCTCGTCACCCGGGTACTGAAGGAGCAGCGGGTCGACACGATCATGCACTTCGCCGCCTCGACGGTGGTCCCGGAGTCGGTCGAGAACCCGCTCAAGTACTACCTGAACAACACCGCCAATACCCGCACGCTGCTCGCCGCCGCCACCGACGCCGGGGTGCGCCACTTCGTGTTTTCGTCGACCGCGGCCGTCTACGGCATGCCACCCGGCGGTGTGGCCGGCGAAGACACCCCGACCCAGCCGATCAACCCGTACGGCACCTCCAAGCTCATGAGCGAGTGGATGCTGCGCGACCTCGCCGCCGCCACGGGGCTGCGTTACGTGGCCCTGCGCTACTTCAACGTGGCCGGCTCCGATCCGGGCGGCCGCATCGGCCAGTCCACCCCGGGCGCCACGCTCCTGACCAAGGTCGCCGCCGAGCACGTGGTCGGCCGGCGGCCGCACGTGGCGATCTACGGCACCGACTTTGAGACCCCGGACGGCACGGGCGTGCGCGACTACATCCACGTCGAGGACCTCGCCACGGCCCACCGCGACGCGCTCGCCTACCTCCGGGACGGCGGGGCCTCCGAGACCCTCAACTGCGGCTACGGCCGCGGCTACAGCGTCCGGGAAGTCCTCGACGCGATGGGCCGCGCCGCCGGCCGGCCGCTCGTGGTGCGCGAGGAGGACCGCCGCGCCGGCGACCCGCCGATCCTGATCGCCCGGGCCGACCGGATCCGCCGGGTCCTCGGCTGGAGCCCGCGCCACGACGACCTCGATTTCATCGTCCGCACCGTGCTCGACTGGGAACGGGAGCTCGAGCGCCGGGCCGCCTGACCGGGCTGCGGGCGGGTCGCGCCGCGCCTGCGCGCGCGGTGCTGCTGCTATGATGGCGGCGTGTCGTTACGCCGCCCTCGCTCACTCAGTGGTCTGCTGCTGATCGGCTTCACGCTGGTCACCGTACCCCTGCTCATCGCGGTCGTGAACGCGACCATCGAGATGCGCCACCTGACGCAGCAGAGCGAGCTCCTCGTCCGCCACGGCATCCAGGCCACCCGCCACGCCCAGGAGCTCTTCCGGCATACCGCCTCGCTCGAGCGCATCGCCCGCCTCTACGAGGTGCTCGGCGACCAGACGCTGAAGGGCGTGCTTTCCGACCATCACCGCGACTACCAGGCGACGCTCCAGTCGCTGCGCAAGCTCGTCGCCGACCCCGCCACCGTCCTCAAGCTCAGCGAACTCGCCTCGGCCGGCAGCGAGCTGGCGGAGGCGATCGAGCGCGACGACCCGAAGGATCCGGCGCTGCACGCGGTGATCGAGAGCTTTGGCCGGCAGAACGAGAAGGTCGAGACGGTCGCCAACCAGACGACCGCGGACATCTACGGCGAACTGAAGCGCCTGCAGGAGAACGCGAGCCGCACGCAGACCGACCTCTTCTGGCAGGCCGCGGCCCTAGTGCCGGTGACCGCCTTCATCCTGATGGTCTTCGTCTCGCTCTTGGTGCGACCCATCCGCCAGATCGACCAGGCGATCAGCGAGCTCGGCCGCGGCACCTTCTCCCGCCCCGTGTCGGTGCGCGGACCGAAGGACCTGGAGCGCCTCGGGCGGCAGCTCGAGTGGCTGCGGGTCCGGCTTCTCGACCTCGCCACCGAGAAGAACCGCTTCCTCCGCCACATCTCCCACGAACTGAAGACGCCGCTGGCGAACATCCGCGAGGGCACCGAGCTGATGATGGAAGGCGCGGTCGGGCCACTCGACGCCAACCAGCACGAAGTCGTCACGATCCTGCGCGAGAATGGCATCAAGCTGCAGCGCATGATCGAGAACCTCCTGTCGTTCTCGGCGTGGCAGGCGAAGAGCGTTGGGCTCGAACTCTCGGCCTTCGCGCTGCAACCCCTGGTACGCTCGGTGGTCGAGGCCCAGGCCCTGACGCTCGCCGCGCACCGAATCGAGGCCGATCTCAAGGTGCAGAACGTGGAAGTCACCGCCGATCGCGGCAAGCTGCGCCTCATCCTCGACAACCTCCTGTCGAACGCCGTGAAGTTCACGCCGGACGGCGGCACGATCTCCATCCACGCGCTGATCTCCCGCGGCCAGCTCCTGCTCGACGTCGCCGACACCGGGCCCGGCATCCCGGCCGAGGATCGGGCCCGCGTGTTCGAGGCCTTCTACACCGGCAAGGCCCGCCAGGGCGGCCACGTGCGCGGCACGGGCATTGGCCTGTCGGTCGTGATGGAGTTCGTGCAGGCGCACGGCGGCACGATCGAACTCGTCGACGGCGTGCACGCCGGCGCGCACTTCCGGATCCGGCTGCCGGTCCGGGCCAACGCCGTGGCGGAGGCCGCCCATGCCGCGTGAACGCCCGGCCGGCACCGCTGCGCGGAACGGCCTCGTGGCGGCGGCGCTTGCCGGCTGCGTGCTCGCCGGCGGCTGCGCGAGTACCGGCGCCAGCCGGGAGGCACCGAAGGCGGAACTGCTGAAGGTCCCGTCGGCCGACGGCGAGGCCGCCCGCCTCTATCTCGCCGAGCTCGCCGAGCTCGCGGCGAGCCCGCCGGCAAAGCAGGCCGAGATCCTGAAGAGCGCCCACGACCTCGCCGAGAGCGCGCCGACCACGACCAACCGCCTGCGTTACGCGCTGATGCTCGCCGACCCGGGCCACGGCGGGACGGACCCTGTCGCGGCGCGGAGACAGTTGTCTGAAATTCTGGCGCGTCCAGAATGGGCGCTGCCGAGCGAGCGGTCGCTCGCGAGCCTCGCGCTGCGCTCGACCGAGGCCCGGCTCATGCTCGAGGAGGACGGCCGGCGCAGCGGCGAGGCGGCGGCCGGCCGCGAGCACGACAAGGTCGTCGCGGCGACTCGCCGTCTCGTGGCCGAGCAGGACGAGAACGCGCGCCTGAAGAAGGCGCTCGAGGAAGCCCAGAAGAAGCTCGACGCGGTTTCGCAGCTCGAGCGGGCGGCAAAGGAGCGCGGCAACGCGCCAGGCGGTACGCAATGAATGTCTCGAAGAAGGACGCCAAGCGTCAGGCCAAGATCCTGGTGGTCGATGACGACCCGGGCCTGCTGCGCCTGCTGACGATCAGGCTGCGCTCGGAGTCCTACGAGGTGGAGCCCGTGTCCTCGGCCGCCGATGCGCTGGCCGCGGCGGTGCGCTTCAGGCCGGATCTGGTGATCACGGACCTGCGCATGGACAAGATGGACGGCATGGGGCTCCTGAAGGAACTGCAGGCGCGCTGGCCGTCACTGAAGGTCATCATCCTGACCGCGCACGGCACGATCCCGGACGCCGTCCGGGCGACCCAGGGCGGCGCCTTCGGCTTCCTGACCAAACCCGTCGAGAAGCAGGAGCTCCTCGAGCACGTGCGCAAGGCGCTGAAGATCTCCGGCATGCCCGCGATCGACGAGGAGTGGCGCGCCGGCATTGTCACGCGCAGCTCGCTCCTCGAGGAGAAGCTCGCCCAGGCGCAGACGGCAGCGGCCTCCGACGCGCGGGTGCTCCTCACGGGCGAAGCCGGCGTCGGCAAGAAGCTCTTTGCGCGCGCGATCCACGACGCGAGCTCGCGCGCCGGCGGACCCTTCCAGGTCGTCACCGTCGCCGAGACCGCCGAGCGCGAGCTCGAGCGCACGCTCTTCGGCCCCGACGGTACGGACGGCGCACTGACCGCGACCCACGGCGGCACGGTCGTGGTCGACGACATCGCCGACCTGCCCGCGGGCCTCCAGGTCCGCCTCGTCGAGCTCCTGAAAGACAGCCCGGCCAGTGGCGACGGATTGCCGCGCCGGCCGCGGCTGATCGCGGTCTCCCGCCGCGACCTGACCCAGCTGATGGTCAGCGGCCGGTTCCGCGAGGACCTCTACTACCGCCTGAACGTCGTGCACATCGACCTGCCGCCGCTGGCGCGGCGCCGGGAGGACATCCCGCTTCTCGTCGCGCACTTCCTGACGCTGCTCGCCGCCGAGACCGGCAGCCGCAAGATCTACGCACCGGAAGCAGTGGAACTCCTCGCCACCGTCGACTGGCCGGGCAACGTGCACCAGCTGCAGGCGGTCGTGCGCCAGAACGTGGCGATGAGCCCGGCGGAGATCATCAGCGCCGAGATCACGCAGGCGGCCGTCGGCGAGGGTCCCAACCGATTGCCGTCCTTCGACGACGCGCGCGACGAGTTCACGCGCAACTACCTGATGCAGATCCTGCAGATCACCGGCGGCAACGTCAGCCAGGCGGCGCGCCTCGCCAAGCGCAACCGCACCGATTTCTACAAACTGCTCGCCCGCCACCAGCTCTCGTCGGACGAGTTCAAGAGCCGGACGAACTAGGTCGCCGGAGGGCCCTCCCCCGGCACTGGCGGCCGAAACTTTAGGCCCGCCAAACCGCCGTCCGCGGCCGTGTGCCGCAGCCCACAACTCGCGCATCGGACCGGCTGATTATGTTGCCTTGCCCCGTATCGTTCGGCCCGGCCAATACAGTAGCCCGGAACGCTGCTTACGGCCGGGCTCGCGCTGGCCGGTACACGAACCCCGTCGCCGACGGGACAGGCTCACGGTCAAGCGCATGGCACGCCCGGAACCGACGGTTGCTACACCTCCCGCAGACGGCCCGGCCCGTCTGCGCGCAGCCGTGCCGGGCAGCAGGCCGACCGAGGCCAAGACGCCGGCCGCCATCGTCCTCGCGCTCTGCACGGACGCCGCCACCCTCGACACCCTGAACCGCGCCTTTCGCAGCGACCGCTTCCAGCTGAAGTCCAACGCCGATCCGGAGACCTTCCGCGCCGCGCTGACGAGCCAGGCGCCCGACCTCGTCGTCATCGATCTCGACCTCGCCGAGGCGGCGATGCGGGCGATCGAGGCCACGCGCGGCTACCGGCTGACCGAGGGGATCCCGCTCTTCGTCCTCGCGCGGCCGGGCGCCCAGGGCGAGATGGTCGCGGCGATGGCGGCCGGTGCCACCGATGTCGTGCCGAAGCCGGCGGTGCCCGTCGCGCTGTCGCACCGCGCGCGCCACGCGCTGCGCGAATACCAGCTCCTCAACCGCTGGCGCAAGGACCAGAGCCGGCGCCGCGACATCG
This sequence comes from uncultured Pseudomonadota bacterium, assembly GCA_903839465.1. Taxonomy (GTDB): domain Bacteria; phylum Pseudomonadota; class Gammaproteobacteria; order Steroidobacterales; family Steroidobacteraceae; genus CAIKMS01. The sequence continues at coordinate 1,182 of CAIMCI010000263.1, read as the reverse complement.
ACGTCGCCCACCCCGACCTCGCCCTCCTCGTCGACTCGCAGGGCAAGATCACCGAGATCGTGACCCACGGCCTCCTGCCGTCGATCCCCAACCCCAAATCCCTGGTCGGCCGGTTCGTCGACGACTGGCTCGCGCACCCGGAGGAGGGCCACCTGTCGGAGCTGTGCTCGGTCTCGATCCGCGGCGGCGGTCCCCGCCAGACCGAGATCAAGCTCGACGGCATGAACGGCGTCGTGCTGCTCGACGCCGCGGTCAGCGCCGCGGGGCCCGGCCGGGCACTCCTCGTGATCCGCGAGATCGAGTCGCGCCAGCTCGGCTACGAGCGCAACCCGGTGAGTACGCCAACGCGCTACGACGTGCTGACCGGCCTGCCGAACCGCCAGTCGTTCGCGCAGCGCCTGAACGACCAGCTGCCGAAGCACGGCCGCGATTACCAGATGGCGGTGTTCCGGATCAACATCAACCAGTTCGCCGAGATCGGCAACCTGCTCGGCGGCGAAGCCTCCGAGGAACTGCTCAAGGGACTCGCGGAGCGGCTCCTGACCCTGACCGAGCGCGGCAACACGCGCGGCGCCTCGATGCTCGGCACCAACGCCTACGTCGGGCGCCTGGACGCCGACGCGCTCGGCATCATGACCGCCGGCGTGCGCAGCCGGACCGACTGCTTCGACGTCGTCGAGCGGCTGCGCCGCCTGCTCGAGCAGCCCGTGATCCACGAGGGCCGGGAACTGCGCAGCACCTTCAACATCGGCATCAGCGTCGCCCCGGGCGACGGCCTGGAGGCCGAGGCGCTGCTGCGTGCCGCGTCAGTCGCCGCGGCGTCGGCCTCGATCGACGAGAACGCCAAGCTCTTCTCCAAGACCATGCAGGTGCAGTCGCTGCGCCGCCTCGATCTCGAGACGCACCTTCGGCGCGCGATCGCGCAGCGCACGCTCGCGCTGCACTACCAGCCGAAGGTCGACCTGAAGACCCACGCCGTGGTCGGCTTCGAGGCGCTGCTGCGCTGGCGCTCGGCGGAACTGGGCGATATTTCCCCGGTCGAGCTCATTCCGCTCGCCGAGCAGACCGGCCTGATCGCGCCGATCGGCGAGTGGGTCATCGAGCAGGCCTGCACGGACCTCGCCTTCTGGCGGGCGCAGGGCTTCCCGGCGATGACCGTCGCCGTCAACGTCTCGGCCGAGC
>CAIMCI010000262.1 GCA_903839465.1 uncultured Pseudomonadota bacterium | reverse complement strand
CGTTTTCGCCCGGCGCGCGCCCTACTTCTTGACGAGGGCCCGGACTGCCGCGCGCTGGGCCTCCAGCTCCTTCTTCGGCATCGGGATCAGGCCCTTGTCGACCAGGTACCCGTCCTGTCCGGCAGCCTTGTCGCTGACGAACTCGGTCACGAACTCGGCGAGGCCCGGGATCAGGCCGATATGGGCCTGCTTCACGTAGATGAACAGCGGACGGGAGATCGGGTACTTGGCATCCGCGATCGTCTCGAGACTGGCGGCGACACCGTCCACCGTCGCGGCGCGGATCTTGTCCCGGTTCTGCTCGAGATACGAGTACGTGAACACCGCGACCGCCGTCGGATTGCCCTTCAGCTTGCCCATGACGAGCGCGTAGTCCTCGGAGACGTCGGTCCAGACGCCGTCCTCGCGGACCTGGCCGCAGGTCTTCTTGCGATCGTCGGCCGGCAGCGCCGCCGCTTCCGGGGTCTTCTCGCAGGCCGGGTCCATCACCAGTTCACGGAAGGCATCGCGCGTGCCGTGGTTCGGCGCCGGTCCGAAGATCGCCAGCGCACGCTTGGGCAGCTTCGGATCGATGTCGCTCCAGTTCTTGTAGGGGTTGGCCACCCACTTGCCGCCGACCGGCACGGTCTTGGCCACGGCGCGCCAGATCTGCTCGCGGGTCACGTTGAAGCCCGGCTGCTTGGCATCGCCGGCGAGGATGATGCCGTCGTAGCCGATCTTGACCTCGGCGATGTCGGTGACGCCGTTCTTCTTGCACAGTTCCCGCTCGGAGTCGCTGATCGCCCGCGAGGCGTCGTTGATATCCGGGGTTTCGGCCGACACGCCCGAGCAGAAGAGCTTAAAGCCGCCACCGGTGCCGGTCGACTCGACGACCGGGGTCTTGAACTTGCCGCCCTTGCCCAGGGCTTCGGCAACCGTGGTCGCGAACGGGTAGACCGTCGACGAGCCGGTCACCTGGACGTTGTCACGGGCGCCCGCGGCACCCGCGGCCAGGGCAGCCAGGACGGCGGTCGCGACCGCGAGCGTGGACGAGAGACGAGGCGTGGGCATGGGGTTTACTCATGATGTGAGGGGACGAATGCCGCGATCATAGGTAGAAGCGTATGACGATCTGGTGACAAACTGCCAGTGGCGCTGCGGCACCCCTTGACGTCCGTCGCCGCGGGTCACGTACGCTGGACGCGCCCGTTCCAGGTTTAGAGGTGTTCTATGTCTGAATCCGCCATTCACCACGCCGAACACGGCGCCGCCGACCCGATGAGCCGCCGCGTCGGGGTCATGGTCGCGATGCTGGGCATCCTGCTCGCCGTGGTGACGATCTCCTCGCACCGGGCCCATACGGCGGCCGTGGTGCGCCGCACCGAGGCCAACGACGAGTGGGCCTACTACCAGGCGAAGAAGATCCGCGAGCACACGAGCGAGGTCGCCGCCGAGGTGACCGCCGCGGTCGGCACGGACCCGGCGCGGATCGAGGCCGCGCGCGGCCGGCTCGAGGCGATGGCCGGCAAGTACAAGAAGGACGCCGAGGAGATCAAGGCCAAGGCCGAGGGCAAGCTGCACCAGACGGAGGAGTCCGAACACCGCGCGCTCGCCTTCGATCTCGGCGAGGGCTTCATCGAGCTCGGCCTGGTCGTGACCTCGCTCTATTTCCTCGGCCGCGACCGGCTGTTCCCCGTCGTCGGCACGCTCGCGGCGCTGACCGGCATCGTGCTCGGCGTGGTCGGCCTCCTCGGCGGCGACCTCGCCGCCCGCCTCGCGCATTTCTTCGTCGACTAGTCGTCTTTGACCGGCTGGCGGCGCGCCG
>CAIMCI010000261.1 GCA_903839465.1 uncultured Pseudomonadota bacterium | reverse complement strand
TCGAGGCCTGGCCGACGCCGGCCGCGGCGGCCACGGTGCGGCGCCGGCGCGCGCTCAAGTCCGCCATCAAGGCGGGCCTCGTGCGGGTCGGGCTCAAGGAGCGGGTCGCCACACTCGCGAGGCGCGCCGGGCGCGCCGCGCACCATTTCCGCCGCGAGGGCGTCGGTGGACTCGTGCGTCGGACCGGGCATGCGCTCGCCGAGCCGCGCGCCCGTACCCTCGAGGTCTACGTCCGCTCACCGGCGGTGCCGGCCGGCGCGGCCAGGGGCGCCGCACTGTCGGAGGTCGTTCGCTGCGAGTCGCTCGCCGCCCTCTTCGAGGTCATCGATCCGGCGGCCGACGAACACGCGGAGCTCCTGCGCCACGCCCGCGGCCGCTTCGCCAGTGGCGACACGCTGATCGCCGGCCTCGTCGACGACGAGCTCGTCGTGCACGGCTGGCAGACCGTCCGCTCGCCGCTGCCGGTGACCGAGCTCGAGGCGGAGCTCCATTTTCCGAGCGACGCCGTGCTCCTGTATGACTTTCGGGTCGTCGAGGCGGCGCGCGGGCAGGGCTACTACGCGGCGCTCCTCAGGCTGCTTGCCGCCTCCGCGACGGCCGCGCACGTCGTGATCTATGCGCTCACCGACAATGCCGCCTCGCGCCGCGGCATCGAGGCGGCGGGCTTTTGCCGCATCGGCACGCTGACCGCCGATCGCGGCGAGCCACGCTTTGTCGCGGTCGAGGCGGCGGCCGGTCCGCGGCTCACGCTGGTGCCGCGCGGAGCGGGGGTGGAGGCGGCCGGCCCACCGGCGCCGATGGTAGACTAGGCGCCTTTCCCGCCCAGGTTGCCCATCGACATGACCGTTCGCACCCGCTTCGCTCCCAGCCCCACCGGACTCCTGCACATCGGCGGTGTGCGCACGGCGCTCTACTGCTGGCTGTACGCGCGCCGCCACGGCGGCACGTTCGTGCTGCGCATCGAGGATACCGACCGCGAACGTTCGACCGATGCCGCGATCGAGGTGATCCTCGAGGGCATGGCCTGGCTCAAACTCGATGCGGACGAGGGCCCGTTCTACCAGACCCGCCGCTACGAGCGGTACCGCGAGGTCATCGGTGAGTTCCTCCAGGCAGGGCATGCCTACCGCTGCTACTGCACCAGGGAGCGGCTCGAGGAGATGCGCAACGCGCAGCTCGCCGCCAAGGAAAAGCCCCGCTACGACGGACGCTGCCGGCACCTGACCGAGCATCCCACCGGAGTGCCGTCGGTCGTGCGCTTCAAGAACCCCGAGACCGGCACGGTCGTCGTCGACGATGCCGTGCACGGCAAGGTCGTGTTCGACAACCGCGAGCTCGACGACCTGATCATCGAGCGTTCGGATGGCAACCCGACCTACAACTTCTGCGTCGTGGTCGACGACTGGGACATGAAGATCACGCACGTGATCCGCGGCGACGACCACCTGAACAACACGCCGCGCCAGATCAACATGCTGCGCGCGCTCGGCGCCACGCCGCCCGTCTACGCCCACCTGCCGATGATCCTCGGCAGCGATGGCACCAAGCTCAGCAAGCGCCACGGGGCGGTAAGCGTGCTCGAGTACCAGGAGGAGGGCTTCCTGCCCGAGGCGCTTCTCAACTACCTGGTCCGTCTCGGCTGGTCGCACGGCGACCAGGAGATCTTCTCGATCGAGGAAATGGTCGCGGCCTTCGACATCGCCGATGTCAACAAGGCGGCCTCGGCGTTCAACGCCGACAAGCTCGCCTGGGTCAACCAGCAGCACCTGATGCGCGCCGACGGCGCGCGCCTCGCCGCTCTCCTTCGTACGCAGCTCGGCGCACTCGGCATCGACTGCGGCTCCGCCGATTTCGTCGCGATCGTCGAGTGCCAGCGCGAGCGGGCCAAGAACCTGAAGGAAATGGCCGAGAACAGCCGGTTCTTCTTCGTGCGCCCGGGCGTGTACGAGGAGAAGGCCGCGAAGAAGCACCTGACGGTGGAGGCCGGGGCCCTGCTTGGCACGCTCGAGGCGGCGCTCACCGGGGTCGGCGACTGGTCGGCGCCGGTCCTGCACGCGCTCCTGACCGATCTGGCGACCGCCGCCGGCGTGACGCTCGGCAAGGTCGCCCAGCCGCTGCGCGTGGCGCTCGCCGGGGGCGCCGTGTCGCCGCCGATCGATGCGACGCTCGCCATCCTCGGCCGCGAGGAAAGCCTCGTCCGGCTCGGCAACGCGCGCCGGTTCATCGCCGCCGGGAGTCAAATAGGCGCGCCCGGCGGTTGACAGGGCGGGGGGTTCCCCGGACAATCCCGCCCCTTCCGCACGGGGCTATAGCTCAGCTGGGAGAGCGCTTGCATGGCATGCAAGAGGTCGTCGGTTCGATCCCGACTAGCTCCACCAAATCCCTTGTGGTTCGGCCGTCGTCCCCATCGTCTAGAGGCCTAGGACATTACCCTTTCAAGGTAGCGACACGGGTTCGAATCCCGTTGGGGACGCCATTAAATCAAGGACTTAGCGTCCTTGCAGCCCGCCCGCCCGGGCGCGCCGTGCGCTATACTTCGGTCGTATTACGTCAAGTCCGCCACCGGCCAGTGCCGCCGCGCCCGCGCGCGCCCTGAACGGCCGGTTCCCGCGGCCGGTTCGCGTGGCCGGAGCCCGCCACAGGGTCCGCTGCGGGCTGAACCGCCCGGCGCCATGACCGGCCGGGGGCCGTGGCCGTGACTTATGTCCTGTTTTCACCCGGGTCCCTTCAGTAGGCTTGCCGCGGTATTGCCGTCCCTTAACCCATGAGTACTGCCGTGTCCGTGAGCCCCGCAAGCGCCGCAACGGTCGCCCCGACCGCGGAACTGACCGTCGTCGTCCCGACCTACCGGGAAGTCGGCAATGTCGAGGCGCTCGTCGGCCTCCTGGACGCGGCGCTGGCGGGCATTGCCTGGGAGGTGGTCTTCGTCGACGACGATTCGCCGGACGGCACCGCGGATCTCGTCCGTACCGTCGCCGGCCGGGATCCGCGCGTGCGCATCGTGCACCGCCTCGGCCGGCGCGGCCTGTCGTCGGCCTGCATCGAGGGGATGCTCGCCTCGGCGAGCCCCTACGTCGCGGTCATGGACGCGGACCTGCAGCACGATGAAACGTTGCTGCCGAAGATGCTCGCGGTGCTCAAGGCGGGCGACGCCGACGTCGTCATCGGCTCGCGCTACGTCGACGGCGGCGGGCTGGGCGGCTGGGACGCCTCGCGCGCCCAGATCAGCCAGACCGCGACCCGGCTCTCGCGCCTCGTCCTGCCGACCCCGGTCGCCGACCCCATGAGCGGCTTCTTCATGCTGCCGCGGGCGGTGTTCCTCGACCGGGCCCGCGCGCTGTCCGGGATCGGCTTCAAGATCCTGCTCGATCTGCTGACCGCGCGGCGCGAGGCGCTGCGCATCCGCGAGCTGCCCTACACCTTTCGCAACCGGGTGGCCGGGGAGAGCAAGCTCGATTCGTCGGTCGCCTGGGACTTCCTGATGCTCGTCGGCGACCGCCTGGTCGGTCGCTACGTGCCGTTCCGCTTCGTCGCCTTTGCGATCGTCGGCGGCATCGGCGTCGTCGTCCACTTCGCGATCCTGACGACGCTCCTTAAAGCCTTCGCCGAGCCGTTCGCCACCGCCCAGGGTGTCGCCACCGTCTGCGCGATGGTGTTCAACTTCGCGGTCAACAACCTGCTCACCTTCCGCGACCGGCGCCTGAAGGGCGTGCGCTGGTTCACGGGGCTCGCAAGCTTCATGCTCGCCTGCAGCATCGGCGCCTTCGCCAACGTCGGCATCGCGGCGTACCTGTTCAAGCAGGATTACCAGTGGGCGCTGGCGGCGCTCGCCGGCATCCTGATCGGCGCGGTCTGGAACTACGCGATCACCAACGCCTACACGTGGAAGAAGAAGGGGTGAGGGCGGTGCCGCGCGGTGGCGGCGGTCCCTCGACGCACATGCCAGGACTGGACGCATGAACCTGCTTCGGCCGATGCTGCGCGTGCCGCTGGTGCTGCTCGCCGCCATCGAGGCGCTGGCCTTCGTGCTCGCGCCGTCGCTCGGCGCATGGCTGCTGCGCGGCGAGTGGCCGCACCGCTTCCAGCCGGGCGGGCTTGTCTACGCCGCGCTCCTGTCCCTGTCCCTCCTGTCGCTCGGCCTCTACAGCCGCCGGCAGCGGGCCCGCCTGTCCGGCGTGCTGCTGCGGGCGTTTGCCGCGGTGCTGGCCGGCAGCGCGGTGGCCGGCCTGATCGCCTTCCTGCTGCCGTGGCTGTCGATCGAGCGCGGGGTGTTCGTCGTGGCCGGCATGGTCAGCGTGGTGCTCGTGGCGCTGACCAGGATCGGCTTTGACCGGGTGGTCGACGACGAGCTCTTCAAGCGCCGGGTGCTGATCCTCGGCGCCGGCCGGC